>CAYUYM010000271.1:0-3787 GCA_964449305.1 uncultured Chromatiales bacterium
CAGACGCATGGCCATCGATGCAGACCGGGTGAGGAGGAGCACCGCGCAACCGGCGTCGTGCGCGCGGTTCAACGCCTGCTGGAACCACTGCAGTTCCTCCTCGCAGGGTCCGGCAAGTGGCTCGTCAAGCACCAGCACAGCAGGACCGGCGGCCATCCATGCCGCCATGGTCACCTGGAGACGGGGAAAGGGATCCAACGACAGCATGGAACGGGTCTCATCAATCCCCTCGATCCACTGGTCGAAGAGGACATCCCGGGCATGCAGGCAGAGCTGGCGGCGCGTGAAGCACCTGCCGCGACGATGCCATGACGGGATGGACAGGAATTCCGCGACAGTGATATCCGGAGGAGGAGGACCTTCGGGTGAGATCACCACGCAGCCTGCGTCGAGCGAAGCGGCGGGATTGCCTCCCGGCAGTTCCTGCCCAAGGATGGAAAGCGATCCGCTGTCGGGCGCGCGTCTTCCTGCGAGCACATCCGCCAGGGTCGTCTTCCCCGCCCCGCTCGGGCCGAGAAGCACGTGACAACGCCCGGCCTGGAGTGTCAGATCCACCGCATCGAGGATGGAACCGTCGCCGCCGGAGAGGCACACTTCTCTGCAGGTGAGCACGTCGTTCATGCCGCGTGCTCCGGGGTCGGCGCGTGGCGGAGCCGGGGAGTCACCATCCCTCCCGGCGATGGGAGCGACCGCGGGACTGCCACGCGATGGCGACGGCCATCGCGGCCGCCATGGCCGCAAGGGCGCCTTCGTGGGTGAGTGTCAGGCGTGTGATGCCGAGGTTCAGCACCGGGGCGACTCGGCTGGCATAATCGATCAGCGTGATGAGCATGGCACCGAGGAAGGCCCCGAAGGCAGTGCCGCGGCCGCCGGCGATGGCTGCACCACCGACGAGGGCTGCAGCGATGGCGGCAAACCCCGTCTCCCAGGCGGGAGGGGAGGTGGAGGCCCCCGTGGCCCCCGTGGCAAGGAGCCCGGCGATGCCGCTCAGAGCACCCGCGAGCAGATGTGCACGGAAGATGGCACGACGGGGGCGAAGGCCGGCATGGAGCGCCGCCTCACGACTCAACCCCGTGATGTGAAGGGAGCGCCCCGCCGCGGTGCGCGTCAGATGGAGCGCCACCACCACAAGGATGAGCGCCATCAGAGCCACCACCACGGGCTGGAGGGCGGCGAGGGCGGGCGAGGCGTTTCCCAGCTCCATGCCCAGCGAACCACGATGCAGCACCGTGCCCTGCTCGTCGAGCACGATGGATTCCGTACCGTGCAATGCCGTGACCACGGACAGGAGAAGGACACCCACGGCCAGCGTCGCCGGGGCGGAGGGGATGCGGAGTCCACCCGTGAGTGCACCGTTGCAGGCTCCTGCGAGGAGACCGAGAGCCACGGGCACCACACATCCGACGGCCAACACGAGCCAGGCCGGTGAAGGGTGCGGAAGGGCGTTCACCGCGGCAGCGGACGCCACGGATGCGGCCGTGAAGGTGAAGCCGATGGAAAGATCCATCCCGCCCGCGATGAACACAAGCATGGCTGCCGTCGCGAGGACTGCCATCCAAGTGAGGGGCGTCATGAACAGGGGGAGCAGAGAGTCCAGCCGCAGCGCCGTGGTGCCGCCACCGCCGTCGATCGGAGCGGATTCGAGGCCGAACATCGCGAGGAAGCCGAGCAGCACGAGGGCGACCACTGTGCCGACATGCGGTGTGGAGGCGATGACGCGGGCCACGTGGGACCGGGCCGGCAGACCGGGGTGATGACGCCTGGGCGGAGCGGCATCCACCGGCGGAGCCAGGGGTGCATCGATGACGCCGGGCGTCCCGGTCGGTGGAAGTGGTGCCTGGGAAGCTTCATCCATGGGTGAGCGATATCATTCGTGGAACAACATGGAATGGCGTGGGAGAACGGCGCCAACCCCGCATGCGCGCCAGCCCCTGGTGATCATTTCTGGCGGATGATGTACCGAATTCTTGCCGGATCCACCTTCAACAGTTGCAGCCCCTTTGGCAGCACGATCTGTGGAGGTATGGATCCTGTCGTGTCGTGGATGATGGCCTGATAGTCCAGCAAAGCGCGAAAATCACCTGGCTGCAGTGTGTCATGACCATCCATTCCCCCCCGAATGCCGACGGACACCGTGGAGTTCAACAGCATCACATCCTTGCCATCGGGAACGCCGGTCACCGTCACCGGAATGCCGGGGTAGGTGACATCGGCCACCAACTGCACGGGGATGGTGACACGCACGGATTTGACACTGACCGTGACGATGCCCGCGAGCGAATCGCTCACCGGCACATCCTCCTGCACGGCCTGCGAGAGGTTGAGCCAGGACCGTGGTTCAATGGCCCAGGAGCCGATGCTGCGAATGATGCGCTCCGCCCCGGAGATGGTGACGGAATCTGGTGTGAGGATGACGGGGCCGGTGATGCCATAGTCCTGCTTGAACGTGATCGTGTTGGAGGGAAGGCGGACCGGGACGCGCTTTTCGCTGAACCGGTCCACATCCACGAACAGTGTTTCCGGGTAGACCTGGATCACCTTGACGTCGGAGGGGAGTTTGAGCGCCTCGGCGGCATTCTTCCCCGTGAGAAAGAAGCGATCGGATCGCAGACGGCGCCCGGGCAGCTCGAAAGCGAGCTGGTTGCTGATGCCAAGGAAGAAGAGCTGCCAGCCTGCACCCTCGAGCGACACATCGATGGTGGGAGGAAGCTCACTGGCAATGGCCACATCGGGGTCGAGATTCACGATGGACAATGGAACAGCAAAGCGGGCCACGTGAGTGCGGTTCAACTCGTTCGTGAGCCAGAACAGGCTGGCGACGATGAAGCTCCCGAGCAGAATCCTGTATGAATGCTTGTCCGACATGGTGCAGAGGCTGTGTCAATGGCAGGGAAACCCTCCGCCATGGCGGAGGCTGGGGTGGCTACCACCCAAGGACATGGGCGAAAATCAGGGGTGCCACGATGGTCGCATCGGATTCGATGATGAACTTCGGCGTCGTTTCGCCCAGCTTGCCCCAGGTGATCTTTTCATTCGGCACCGCGCCGGAGTAGGAACCATAGCTCGTGGTGCTGTCTGATATCTGGCAGAAATACGCCCACAGGGGCACGTTGTCGCGCTGCAGATCCTGATGCAGCATGGGCACGACACAGATGGGGAAATCCCCCGCGATGCCACCGCCGATCTGGAAGAAGCCGAGTGGCGTCTTCTGCGTGGTTGCGGTGTACCATTCGGCCAGCTCCATCATGTACTCGATGCCGGTGCGGACCGTATGGACGTTCTTCACGTCGCCGGAGATGCAGTGCCCGGCATACATGTTCCCGAGCGTGCTGTCCTCCCAACCCGGCACAATGATCGGCAGGTTCTTCTGCGCGGCAGCATGCAGCCAGCTGTCCTTCGGATCGATCTGGTAGGAACCCTCGAGTGCTCCGCTGAGCAGGATGCGGTAGAAGAACTCATGGGGGAAATACCGCTCGCCGTACCTGTCGGCCCTGACCCACTCCTCGAGCACGATGGTTTCAATGCGGCGCATGGCCTCCATCTCCGGGATGCAGGTGTCGGTGACGCGGTTCATGTGGCGCGAAAGCAGGCCGGCCTCGTCGGAGGGGGTCAGATCGCGGTAGTGTGGGACGCGCTCGTAGTAGTCATGCGCCACCAGGTTGAAGACGTCCTCCTCCAGGTTGGCCCCCGTGCAGGTGATGGCATGCACCTTGTCCTGACGAATCATTTCTGCCAGACTCAGGCCGAGTTCCGCGGTGCTCATGGCGCCGGCGATGGTCATGAACAT
>CAYUYM010000272.1:0-3783 GCA_964449305.1 uncultured Chromatiales bacterium
GAAAAAACGCGAGCGTGCCATCGCGGAGGACGAGGAGGAGGAACACCTCGCCACGGACGATGAGATCGCCGGGTTGCTCCAGGGCAACTTCGAGGAATGGGAAGATCAGTAACCACATCGCCCTCCATCATTCTCATTGACGGATACAATCTGCTGCACAAGGCGGGCCTCGGAGCGCTGCTGCAGTCGCACGCCGACGCCGCACGTCGCGGCGTGGTGGACCTGGTCGCAGGCCGGGCCACTGCCGGCGCACGCATGTGGGTGGTGTTCGACGGGGCGGGGGAGGACATCCCCGCCATGGAGGCGGTCCGTGTGGAGTACGCGCGCATGCGCTCGGCCGACGACTGGATCCGCGGCTGGCTGGAGCGCGAGCCGCGGCCGGGGCGGGCGCTGGTGGTGAGCTCGGATGCCGCCGTCGCGGCGCATGCCCGGGCGCTTGGAGCGCGGGTGGAGCGCTCGGAGGACTGGCTGGCGCGGCCGTCGACGGGGCTGGTGGCGGAGGATGCGGGGGAGAAGCCCCGCGACACACTCACGGACACGGAGCTCCAACTCTGGCTCAGGTTGTTCGAGGGTCGGTAGAACGGGATTTTTCGTATCTTTGACACTGCAAACCTCATGCGACCCCTTCGTCTCCATACCGTCCTCGACCACCTCGCGCGGCGCTTCCAATTGGCCATGGAAAAGGTGCAGGGCATCACCATGTTCGGCCTGCGCTTCTTCATCGCCGTCTTCCAACCGCCCTACGAACTCGGTCAGATCCGCAAGCACATGGACGATCTCGGCGCGAAGTCCATGCCCCTGCTCACGGCTGTGGGGGTCATCATGGGGCTCATTCTCTCGCTGCAGTCGCGGCCCACGCTTGAGCGCTTCGGGGCGGGATCCTTTCTCCCCTCGATGCTTGCGTTGACGATTGTGCGCGAGATGGGGCCGGTGATCACGGCGCTCATCGTGGCGGGCCGTGTCAGCTCCGGCATCGGCGCGGAGATCGGATCGATGAAGGTGACCGAGCAGATCGACGCCCTCACCGTGTCGGCGGTGGACCCGTACAAGTACCTCGTGGTGACGCGCGTGGTGGCCTGCATCATCATGATGCCGCTGTTGACGGCCTACGTGGATTTCCTCGGCATCGCCGGCGGGTACACGGCCGAGTTCCTCGCCCAGAATTCGACCTTTGAGCTGTACTTCAACGACGTGATCGGCTCGCTGCAATTCCTCGACGTGATCCCGGGTATCGGGAAGACGGCGGTGTTCGGGTTCATCATCGGCATCATCGGCTCCTACGAGGGCTTCCATGCCGCACAGGGCACGGAGGGCGTGGGGCGTGCGGCCACCAACGCGGTGGTGCTCTCCTCGCTCAACATCATCTTTGTCGACATGATCATCATCCAGTTGATCCTGATCTTTTTCGGAGGCTAGGCATGCAGCCGGAGATCATGATCGATGTGAACGACGTGTACAAGTCCTTCGGTGATCACGATGTGCTGACCGGTGTGAGCATCCGTGTGGAGAAGGGATCGAGCGATGTGATTCTCGGCCGCTCGGGCATCGGCAAGAGTGTGTTGTTGAAGAGCATCGTCGGACTGCTGACACCCGATGCGGGAAGCGTGATGGTGATGGGGCGCACGGTGGCAGGGCTGCGCACACGCGAGCTCAACGAGCTCCGTCGCAACATCGGCTATGTGTTCCAGTACGCCGCGCTGTACGATTCGCTCACGGTGCGGGAGAACCTCGAGTTCCCGCTGCGGCGCAGCGCCGGCTTTGCGGCGGAGGAGCTCGATGATGTGATCGAGGAACAGCTCCGGCTCGTGGGCCTGGAGGATGCGATCGACAAGATGCCCGCAGAGCTGTCGGGGGGCATGAAGAAGCGCATCGGTCTTGCCCGTGCCATCATCACCAAGCCCGCGATCGTGCTCTACGACGAGCCCACGGCCGGGCTCGATCCCATCACTGCGCGGGAGATCAGCGAGCTCATGCTCTCGCTCGAGCAGCAGTTCGGCATCACCTCCATCACCGTGACGCACGATCTGGAGTGCGCACGCATCGTGGCGGATCGCATCTACATCCTTGCCGACGGCAGCTTCCAGGTGCAGGGCACCTTCGACGAGCTGAAACACAGCCGGGATTCATTCACGCAGGCCTTTTTCCACAGCATCCAATGAAAGCCTCACTCTCCCGGGCCCGCGTGGGCTCCCTCATCCTGCTTGGCGTCATCATCACGGTGGCGGCCCTGTTCCTTGTCGGCGAGAAGAGCCAGCTCTTCAGCTCCACCTTCATCATCCGCTGCAACTTTGAATCGGCGGAAGGTGTGAAACCGGGGACCTTTGTGGTCATGGCCGGATACAACGTGGGCGCCGTGACCGACATCGAGCTCACGAGCCGCGCCGACTCGGTGTGCGTCACCATGCGCATCAGCGAGGACGTGCACAAGTTCATCAAGGCCGACTCGCGCGCGGTGATCAAGCAGGAGGGGCTTGTCGGCAACAAGTACCTCAACATCCTCATCGGTGACGACCGCCTGCCGCCCATCGAGCCCAACGGGTTTGTGCAGAGCATCCCGCCCTTTGCGCTCGGCGCCCTGGCCGACAACGTGAGCGCCATCACCGACACGACGAAGATGCTCACCGGGCAGCTTCACCGCATGGTCGGCGGCCTCAACGGCGGCCGCGGCACGGTGGGGCGCCTGCTCAACGATCCGGCCCTGTATGAGCAGCTCCTCGCCCTGGTGCAGGAGACCGAGCACGGCCTCCGCATGGCATCGCAGCAGCTCGTGAAGATGACGGAGATGCTGGCATCCACATCGCATTCCGTGGACGTGCTTGCACGCAGCGCCGATTCCACGCTCGGCAGCGCCACGCGCGTCACCACCGAGGTGGAGACCCTGGTGCGCAACCTCAACCGCGGTCGCGGCACCGTGGGCGCGCTGCTCAACGACCGCGCGCTCTATGATTCCCTCACCACGCTGCTCGGCGCCCTCTCGGATGTGACCTACGATGCCGCAGCGGCCACCGACCAGATCGCGAAGAGCGTCCATGCCATGCGCGGGCACTGGCTGCTGGGCCGCGTGTTTGGCGGTGACGACTATGACAAGGAACCCCTTCCGGAATCGGCCTATCAATCGCGACTCAAGGCGCTCCAGCGCCGGTCGCTGGAACTGGACCAGCGCGAGCAGCGCCTCCGGGAGCTGGAGGCCCGCATGAAGAGCGATCGCGGAGAGGGGACGCGGTGACCTGCCTCATTCTCGGGCACTACGTTCTCGATGAGATTCACACGCTCGAGGGCCGCGTGGTGGAATCGCCCGGGGGGATCGCCTTCTGCCTCGGTGGTTTCAACGCTGCTGCTGCGGCCGGTGACCGCATCCTCCCCGTGTTTCCCGTGGGCGCCGATGCATGGGACGACTTCGTCGCCTTCGCCGGGCTTCTGCCGGCGATCGACACCTCGGCCATCCGCCGCGTGGAGACGCCCACCACACGCGTGGCGCTCTACCACGACTCGACCACCACCTACCACACCCGGCTGGTGCGCGCCATGCCGCCCATCCCGGTGGAGTACTTCGCCGACGAGCTGCCCGGCGCGGATCTCGTCTACATCAACATGATGACCGGTGACGATGTGACGATCGACATGGTGGAGGACATGCGGACACGCACACGCGCCCTCATCTACCTCGACCTGCACATGATCGCCTACCGTGTGGGGCGTGACGGTGAACGCTTCCTCTCCCCCTCCGACGAATGGCGCCGCTGGCTGACGGTGGCCGATGTGGTGCAGTGCAACGAGGGAGAA
>CAYUYM010000273.1:0-3782 GCA_964449305.1 uncultured Chromatiales bacterium
GCACGGCTTGTCGGCATGTCATCCGCCGGCGGGGCCGTGGTCGGTGGGATCGATGCCATCGATGTCAACCCCGCCCTCATCCTGCTGGACAAGGGGCAGCGGGTGTCGTTCACCGTGCTGCCGCTCGGCTTCCATGCGGGCACGGACTTCATCAGTTGGGGAAGCTACAAGACGTACTTCACCGGGCAGACCAACGCCGAGGGGAGGCGCGAGGGAGTCCACCTGTCGGAGCGGGACAAGGCCGACATCCTCGGCGACTTCACCGGCAGCGAGGGGAATTTCCGCGTGAACGGCCGCTACATCCTGCTTGCTGCCGTGGTGCGCCTGGGGCTGGGCGCCCTGGCCTTCTCGATCACGGAGGACATCGCCGCCTCCGGGGCCATCCCGAAGCGCTTCGTGGAGTTCCTGTTCAACGGCAATCCCCCCGGTGAGCGTTTCGATCTCTCCGGGCTTTCCCTCACCTCGGCCTGGACGCGCGACTACGGGGTCAGCGCCGCGACCCTGATCCACACAGGGCGGAGCGGATTGACTCTGTCGCTCGGTGCCACCGTGAAATACGTGCAGGGTTTTGGCAGCTTCGGCACGGAGCGTTTCGCGAGCTGGTTCGAGACCGACCCGGACTCCTTCGTCATCTCCGGTCGCGCCGACATGCTTGCGCGCGCCTCAGGCACGAACTGGATCGAGCAGGGACAGTTCTTTCTCATCACGCCCTTCCCCCATCCGTCTGGTCACGGTGCGGGAATCGATGCCGGCATCCATGCCGCGTTCGGACCCGTGTTCACTGCCGGGCTGGCCCTGACGGACTTCGGCTGGGTCCGCTGGTCCGACGATCTCCACCGGTTCGAGGCGGGGGCGCCGTTCACCATCTCCGATGTCACCTCCGGCGATCAGCTCGACACACTGCGGTCGATCATCGACGGGGTGGAGACGACGGGGGAATCCTTCACGACGGATCTGCCCGCCGCGGTGACTCTGTCCGCAGCTGCCCGGCTCGACGACGCGCTCGGGCGCGGCCGCGGTGTGATCCTCGCGTTTGCCGTGCGGCAGGGGCTGAACACCGCCGCCGGCAACAGCACCACGCCCCGTGTGCATGCGGGTGTGGAGGCCTGCCCCCTCCCCTGGCTTCCGATCCGGACGGGCATCTCCCTCGGCGGCATCGAGCCGGTGACCATCGCCTTCGGGGCCGGCGTGCGCCTTCCCCAGATCGCGGTGGACATCGCCACGGGGAACGTGCTCAGCCTCGTCAGTGACGGTGTGTCGTCGGCGTCCTTCTCTCTGGGCTGGCGGGTCACGCTTTAGTCTTTGAATTCCGCGGCATTTTTCCTACCATTTTGCATCAGTGGCATGCAATGGCACCACCCCATTCCATCCACCCATCACAACTTTCGGAGACACCGCTTTGACGCAGCACCGCCTGGCTGGACGCACGACACTCATCACCGGGGCGGGTTCCGGCATCGGGCGGGCCACGGCACGCCTGTTCGCCGCGGAGGGAGGCGGGCTCATCATCACCGGCCGTTCACGCGTCAGGCTCGAAGCACTCCGTGAGGAGATCGGAACCGCCGTTCCGATCCGCATCGTGCAGGCCGATGTGCGTGACGCCGCCGCGTGGCGTGGGATGCTCCTGGCCATCGCCGACGACGTGCCCATCGATCATGCGATCATCAATGCGGGCATCGGTCAGTACGGTCCCTTCGAGCGGAGCGATTGGGCGGAACTCACGAGCGTGCTTCACACGAACATCGACGGGGCCTTTGCGACGGCACACGCCGTGCTCCCCTCGATGATCCGGCGGGGACGCGGCTCCGTGGTGTTCATCTCATCGGTGCTCGGCATCCGATCGATCCCATGGAATGCCGTCTACTGTGCGACGAAGTACGCCGTGCAGGGACTGGCCGACGGACTGCGCCTCGAGGTGCGCCGGCACGGCGTCCACGTCGGGGTGGTGGGCCCCGCCCGCACGGAGACGGAGTTCTTCGACCGGCTCTACAAGGCCGTGCCGCAGGCGCAGGAGCGCGATCTCCCGACCGCACGGCCGGAGTCCGTGGCGCGGGCCATCCTTGCCATGGTGCTCCACCGGCGGCGCGAGATGATGCTCACGCCCGGCGGCTGGGCGCTCACCTCGGTGGGGAGGCACTTCCCACGCCTCACCGACGCCATCATCGCGCGGGTGATGCGCAGTCCGGATGACGCACCACCGCACTCCACCACCGGAGAGCAGGGATGAAGCTCGTCCTCTTCGACATTGATGGCACACTCATGCACTCCAATGGTGTGGCGAGGCGGGCCTATCTCGACGCGCTTCAGGAGCATCTCGGCCGCACCATGGATGCGGACGACCACGACTTTGCCGGGCGCACCGACAGGCAGATCTTCCTCGAGCTCACGGCACGCTGCGGCATCGACTCCGCCGATGCCATCCACAGCATCGACCATTTCTTTCTGCGCTTCCGCGACCTGCTCGCCAGCCGACTCCGCGAGGACGACATCACCGTCCACCGCGGCGTCCCCGTGCTGCTGGAGCGCCTCGGATCCATGGGTGACGCCCTCCTCGGGCTGCTCACCGGCAACACGGAGCCGACGGCCCGGCTCAAGCTGGAGCGGGCGCACCTCGCACAGCATTTCGCGTTCGGTGCCTTCGGGCATGAAAGCCACCAGCGCAGCGACCTCCCCGCACTCGCCATCGACCGGGCCTCGCGGATCGCCGGGTGCACCTTCACCGGGTCCTCGGTGGTGATCCTCGGCGACACCCCCAACGACATCCACTGCGGCCGGCACCTCGGTGTGCGATCCATCGCCGTGGCGACGGGCTCCGTGTCGCATGCAGAGCTCGCCCGACACGCACCGGACTTTCTGTTCCACGATTTCTCGGAGACCGATCATGTCATCCAGGCTGTCATGGGTTGAGCGGCGGGTGCTGGGAACAGCCCTTGCGCTCCTCGTCCTCACCACCGGGGCCGCAGCACAGCATGTGCTCCCCTGGCGCAGCGTGTTCTGGAGCGATGACTTCTCCACCCCACGCAGCGCCGACTACATCATCGGGCGCAGCACTGTGCGTGATTCCCTCGAAGGATGCATGATGCTCACCGCGAAGGCGCCTGCCGAGGCGGGGCGCCTGTTCCCCCTGCGCGGACTGACGCTCGACTTCTTCGAGGTGAGTCTGCGCGCACGTTTCGGCGGCAGGGAATCCGGCAACACGGGAGCCGACGGCATCGTGATCGCCTTCTGTCCCCTTGCGGTGTACCCGGAGAGCACGGGCGGGCAGCTCAACGTGGACGGCTGCGGTGGGTACGGATTTGAAATGGACACGTACGAGAACAGCCTCAACGCGGATCCCTCGGAGGAGCACTTCGCCCTCATCCGGGAGACGACAGCGAACCACCTCCATGCCGAGACCACGCCCGCTGGAACGATGAAGGACAACGGCTGGCACGCGGTGCGCTTCACGTGCGACAACGGCGTGACGACGGGCTGGTTCGACGGGCAGGCACGCTTCAACCACACCATAAGCGGTTACACCGCCATCGACGGGTTCATCGGATTCACCAGCGCCACGGGGACATCCTACAACCGTCACGACATCGATGATGTGCGCATCACCACCCCCACGCGGAGGCGCAGCCAGCTCGGGCGCATCAACCTGTGTGACGCGTCCCCGTTCGACACCGTTCTCGCGATGCGGAACAACCGACTCACAGAGGCCGTGGAGCTGCGCTCCATCCAGCTGACCGAGCCTGACGGCACCGACGAATTCCAGCTCATCCCCCCCGCCCTCCCGCTCC
>CAYUYM010000274.1:0-3765 GCA_964449305.1 uncultured Chromatiales bacterium
ATCTACAAGAGCACCGAGCATCCGCTGACGGACGAGGAACTCCGGACCGCCGAGCACCGGCGCATGGATTGCATCGACTGCCACAACCGCCCGGCGCACATCTACCATCCGCCTGCACGCTCGGTGAACCACGTGATGGCCAACAACTGGATCTCACCGGAGCTGCCCTTCGCCAAATCAATCGCCATCAAGGCCCTCGACACGCCCTACGACACCAAGGAATCCGGCCTCGACAGCATCCGCATCATCACCCAGGAATACTATTCCACACACTTCCCCGATCGCATGGGCACGCTTCAGCCCATGGTCACGCGCATGATTGAGGAACTGCAGAAGATCTACCAACGGAACTACTTCCCCTACATGCGCGCGAGCTGGAAAAACTACCCGAACAACATCGGGCACATGTACTACAACGGCTGCTTCCGCTGCCACGACGGCAGGCATCGCACCGATGATGGAAAGGTCCTGACGAAGGACTGCAATGTCTGTCACACCATTCTCGCGCAGCAGTATGCGGGCGAACCACGCCGTGAATCCCTCGACGGCCTCGAGTACAAACACCCGGTGGACATAGGCGCTGCGCTGTACCAGATGAACTGCTCGGAGTGCCACACGAAACGCTGAAGGCTGAGCCGCTGCATCGTCATTCCCGAAGGCCGGACACGACAGAACCCCATGCATCCTCGCATGGGGTTCTTCACATTCGCACGATGTCGCACGCGCCTGGCGTGCCTTCCGGGCGCCTAGTCCTTGATCACGGCCACCTTGCCTCGGGCCACCTGCGAGCCATCCGAGGTGAACGCGACCACGAAGTACATCCCGGAGGCGACCAGCGTCCCCCGGGCATCGCGCCCATCCCAGAAGCCCGTGCGGCCTCCCGCGGTGGGCAGCTCGACGACGAGATCGCCCGACGGGGTCAGGATTTTCAGCGAGCTCCCCTCACCCAGCCCGTCGATGGTGACGCGGCTGTCCGTGGATGGATGGAAGGGATTCGGCCAGATCACGAGATCGCCCATGGTCGCCACCGGCGCTGCATAGGGAGTCTGCACGGCGGAGAGACCCTTGTTTGTTCCCAGGTACGCAACGCCGGTTTTCGGATGGATGGCGATGGACCGGACATCACTGTCCAGAAGCGGGCTGTTGGTGGAAGTGAACTGGTCCATGATGGTGCCGCCGTCACTTGACAGCACGAATACGCCGTTCTTGGTGCCGACCCACTTGTTGTTCACCGGATCCACGGCGATGCAGTTGATGGCGAGCCCCTCAATGTTGCACCTTGTGTTGTAACAGGTGCGGGTCACCTTGTCGTTGTATTGGGGGCTGAACACCGTCCGGAGCCCGAGGTCGCTCCCGATCCACAGATCGCCGAGGCGATCAGTGACCACATCGTTGAAGAGCGCGGCATTCAATCCGCTGGATGAATTCTGGTCGATGACCTTCCACGTGTCGTCCGACACGTCGTCGAGCGTCCCATTGTCGTTGAACATGAGCAGGCCCTGGCGCGGAAGGATCATCCATTTCGCTCCGGACTGATCGATGGTCAGGAGGCCGAGTTCGAGCTCACCGGGAAAGAAGGGGCAGGAGTAGAAGCGCCATTTCCCGTCGGCCCCACGGCAACTGATGATCTTCCCATTGCCGGTCAGATAATGCAGGAACCAGGTGTTCCCCGCCTGGTCGGTGGCGATGCCGCTGATCGGGGAGAATTTCTCATTCTTCGGGATGCCGGGAAAGCCCGGGGTGTTGTCGGCATCATACCGGGTGAGTTCGCCGCTGCGCGATCGGTGTATGACACCGAAGCCCCAGGTGCCAAACCACATCGATCCGTCGGCCCCTGCTGCCGTGACGATGACGTCGTTGGTGGTGAAGGCGGGATGCGTCTCCTTCCGGTAGTTCACCCATTCCGTGCCCGTGAAACCGAAGGCCCCCAGCCCGGCGGCATCGCGGCCTGTGGCCGACCACAGGATGCCTTCCGCATCCACCGACAGGGAGACGAACTGATTGGCATTGGGTCCGGGAGGGGCGGACAGAGACCAGGGCCTTCCCTGCTCATGGATCGTAATGCCCCGTGTGGTGGACACCAGCAGGCGGCCGTCCGACATGATGGTCATGTCACGGAACATGGTTCCCTGCATGTACGTCGGGGGCTCGAGCGTTTCCCCCACCTGCCCCACTCCTCCGTTTTCATCAACCGTGAACAGGAAGGCGTCGGTCATTGCAAGGAGGCGCCCCTGCCACACGAGGAGCCGTTTCACCGCCTGCTGATCGAGCGTCGGGGCAAAGCTGTGGAAACCGGCGCCATCGAATGTGGCCAGCCCCTTGGACGTCCCCACGACGATGGTGCCGGCGAAGGACGCGATGGAAAGCACCTCGGCAGAGGGCAGGCCCGAGGTGTTGTCAAAGGTCCGCCAGTTCGCCGGGTCCTGCAGGTTCGTTGTCGAGAGCGGGGCAAGCGCCACGCCCTTCATCGTGGTGACCATGATGCTGCCACCCGAGACGAGCATGTCAGTCGCCTTCACCAATGTGGGAAGCGTTCCGAACTTGACCCATGTTTCACGGAACTCGCGATGGGCGACATCGAAGAGGCTCACACCGAACTCCGTTCCGATGTAGAGTCGCCCCGCATGCCAGCGCAGGAAGGTGATGCCGCGCTGGGGCTTGTCCGTGGCACGCATGATGTCCGGAACGAGGGACCATGCACCGGAGGTGTTCCGGATGTTGATGGCGCCATTGGCAGCGCCCGCCACGATGCCGACGGAATCACCGGCCAGCAGTGCCGTGAACTCCGTGGCGCCGAGGCCATCGATGTTCGTGTACTGCCGATAGCTGTGCGTCTGGGCATCCTGCTGGAAGACCCCGCCGCCCGTCGCCGCCCAGATTCCGGAGGCGGTGACGGCAAGCGAACGGACGTCCTGCATGTCGGTGTGGCTGTACCACGTCCCCACCTGGGCAACCGACGACAGCGTGGCAAGGGTGGGAATCAGCAGTGGGATGAGGAAACGACGGATGCGCATCCGTGTGCGTCACAGCTCGTTGAGATTCTTGAGGAGATTGACCATCTCGATGGCAGACAGCGCCGCCTCCCAGCCCTTGTTGCCGCTCTTCAACCCGGCACGCTCCAGCGCCTGCTCCATGGTGTCGGTGGTGAGCACTCCAAAGGCGACAGGAATGCGGGAATCGAGGGCCACCTGCGCAAGGCCTTTCGTGACCTCGGCGGCGATGACATCGAAATGCGGGGTTGCTCCGCGGATCACCGCACCAAGACAGATGAGGGCATCGAAGCCGCCCTTGTCCACCACATGGCGGGCGACGAGGGGAAGCTCGAAGGATCCGGGACACAGGATGATGGTGACCTGGCTGTCGTCGGCACCATGGCGCTTCAGGCAGTCGATGGCCCCCTCGGTGAGTCGGCGGGTGACCATGTCGTTGAAACGCGATGTGATGATGGCGTACCTGAAGGAACCGGAGTGAAGCTCGCCTTGAACAGGGGGGTGCATGAAGATCCTGGAAATTATTGAATGAAGAGGCGCTTTTTCATGGCATCGATCACGGAGGGACTGATGACAAACGAACCGAAATTTAGGTAATCGTTCCGCTTTCCGCCATGGAAATCCGACCCCCCACTTTCGAGCAGAAAGTACGAGGACGTGATGCCTCGATAGTGCCGGGTGAGGTCGGCATCATGGGCGGGATGGACGGTTTCGATCCCATCGATGCCGGCACGGATGAGGAGCAGCAGTTCCTCCTCGGTGATGGAGCGGCCGG
>CAYUYM010000275.1:0-3648 GCA_964449305.1 uncultured Chromatiales bacterium
TCGATGCCGATGGGTGGGAGGAGCACCACCGCCGCCTCGTCGGGCCGTGTGATGGTGATGTCGGCCAGCGGGAGACCCCAGGTGAAGACGTGGATGGGGGATTGCCCGCCCGCCTGGCCGAAGGGGGAGAAGAGTCCGTTCGGGTCGATGACACCTTCGGTGACGCGGAGGGCGTAGCTGCTGTAAGGAATCAACGGGAGGTCCTGCCCGGTGATGTAGCGATACTGGCACTGGGTGAGGAGCACATCGTCGAGAATGGGCCGGTTGGAAAGCAGGGCCTGTTCGGCGCTTTGATTCGGCAGACGCTCACACATCCGGAGCTTGTAGCGCAGACGCTGCTGGATGAGGGGGGAGCCGGTCTGGGTCCACTGGATGAGGAAGCCTGGTGCATTGGCATCCACGGTGGCGTCGGGGAGGATGAACATCGGCTGTTCGGGGAACGTGACGTCCAGATTGGCGCATGGGTCCAGGCGCGCGATCTCCTGGCGCGCCGCGTTGAGGATGACGCCGCAGATCGTGTAGATGCCCTCCGGGATGATGCCGGAGAACAGGACATCCATGGCCACGGCTCGGAGCTGGGGATCGCGCGTCTGGGCCGTCTCACGCCAGTCGATGAGTTTGTATCCGCTCAGCGTGGTGTTGTCGATCACGAGCTGCTGACGTGGCGCCAGCGTGATCATCTTGGACGTGCTGTTGAAGGTGTAGTTCGTGGTGCTCCGGAAATCGAGGCGGATGTAGCACTGCTGTGTCTCATCCGTGGTGTTTCGAATGGTCACCCCGATGTAGGGATTCCGCTCCCAGTCATCCACGAACGGAGAGGGCAGGCCGAACTGCTGCAATTGTCCGACAACCGCCTGGGCATGAGAGGGGGACGGAGCTGAGCACAGCACTGCCGCCGCAACTCCACAGAACCACAGGAGCTCGAGTGAGAACAGGCGTTTCATGGTGGTACCTGCAACAATGGATGATGGAGTCGGGACCAATGCCAACGGTCCTGCCGATGGTCAGAATCGGATGATACCGGAACATGGCGCGAAAACAGCCAAAAAACAAGCCTCCCGAGAGATCGGGAGGCTTGTTTTTGGTGCCTGGAACAGGAGTCGAACCTGCACGCCCGTACGGACACTACACCCTGAATGTAGCGCGTCTGCCAATTCCGCCATCCAGGCAGCGGAGGAAGACGAATCTACAACATCACGCCGGAAAATCCAAATGCCGGATTTCCACCGGAATCACGCGTGTGATCGTGTGCTGTCAGCACCGGCCTGTCCGGGGCTGGCACCGGTGTGTGTCATTTGCAGACCCTGCTGATCCATGCTGTGACGGCTTCCAACACGTCCGGCGACATGGTCTCCTCGATCTCGCCGTACTCCGCGGGCGTGCCGGTGTTTGCGTGCTGGAACAGATGGTTCAGGCCTGGGAAGGAACGGATCTCCACTTCGGTGTTGCCCGCTGATGTGAGCGCCCGGCGGATGCCGTCGAGGTTCTTCTCCGCGGGCACCTGCAAGTCGAGCCCGCCATTGATGGCGAGGACGGGGCAGGAGACACGTGCGAGCACGGGGGCGGGATCGTAGGCGAGAAAGTAGCGGAACCATGGAGAGAGCATCTGCCGTATCTGGAGATCGATGGACTTTGCATCGCGACCCTCTTTGCCGCGATCCTCCGGGGCGATCGAATCCAGGATGATGGCGCGCAGGCGGGTGGCGGCGGTGGCACTGTCGGCTGTGCCGGTCACGACGTCGTAGAGGCGGTTCAGTGTCGTGCGTGTCTGTTCGATGCTGGAGTCGGCCACGCCCGATGCCTTCTGGATGAGGCAGGACTGATCCACGACGATGGCGCGCCCGGTGGTTCCGGGGCCTGCCATGAGGACGATGAAGGCGACATCCCGCGAATCGGCGGCGACCATGGGGGCGATCATGCCACCCTCGCTGTGGCCGACGAGCCCGATGTGCTTCGCGTCAATGTCCGCATGCTCCTTCAGCCAGGCGACACAGGCCTGCACATCACGGGTGAAATCCGTGGAGACAGCCGATGCGAAATGCCCTGTGGATTTTCCGACACCCCGGTCGTCGAAGCGCAGCACGGCGATGCCTCGCCGGGTCAGGTGGTCGGCGAGCACGGCGAAGGGCTTGTGCCCGAGAAGGCTTTCGTCGCGATCCTGCGGGCCGGAACCGCTGATGAGCACCACCGCTGGAAAGGGCCCCGCGCCCTGCGGCAGCGTGAGCGTGCCCGCCAGTGTCACGCCATCCGCCGTGTTGGCGATCCACGCCAGCTCTTCCCGGTAGGGGAAGGGCGGCTTCGGCTCCTGTGGCCGGCGCAGCTCGAACGGCGCCGCGAGCTTCGTGAGCACCAGATCGAGAGGTTTGTGCCCCTGTGTCCAGGTGCCGACGAGGGTGGTGTCGTCCCGGAATGCACCGCGATACTCGCCATGGATCACGGGGGCAAGGAGGATGAGGCTGTCGTATGATGTGATCACCGCACTTACAGGGATGTCCTTCACACCCTGGTCCGGGCTGTCGAGCGTGGCGGACCAGCCTCCATCGTCTGAAGGCTTCACATGGAGCACGAGCCGGAGCTTGATTCCGGAGATCGAGAGTGCTCCCGCCCAGTCGCCTGTCACAGGGCGGGGAGCCGGCTGTGCGATGAGGGAAGATGAAAGGAGCAGGATGATGGCCATTGCATGCTGCATTCTGCGGGTGATGGTGATCATGGAAAGCCTCGTTTGTGGTGTGGGCGTGACAGGCGCGGCCTGCGACGCTGCAAAATACCTGCAAGCGCCCGGATTCTGAAATCTGCATGAATGCTTCACGTCTGGATGGCAGAAATATGCCATTTGACGAAAAAAAAGCGAAATGACAAGCACGGAGATGGAAAAGTTACTTGAATTATCCCGATCGGCACAGTAGATTCGCATGTACTACGCACGTGGGTTCATCATATGAACCAGTTCGTTCGAAATACCATCTCGCGCCCGGGGAAACGCATGGCCAGCACCTTGACCACGACAGTTTTTCGTCACCCCATATATAGGAGTCTGATATGATTCATGTTTCACCAATGAAATTGCGTTCCGACGACGGCCGACCGCCTGTCATGGGCATCAGACGCAGCTTCGGTGTGTTGCTTGTCCTTGTTCTTCTGGTCCTCATGGTGGCCGGGGCATCGGCCCAGACCATGATGCCGTTGCCCCCGCACGGTTCCGTGTACACCGGGTATTCGCGTGGATTCTGGTTCACCGCCCCCACTTCCTTCTACATCGTGGGTGTCCGCGCCCCGACGGATGCCAGCGCCACCGCCCCGCAGAGCGTGTTCCTCGTCCGCCTCAACGCCGCCCCGCCGGCCTACTCGGCATCGACCACGTCCTACACCCAGCTCGGTTTCTGGAAACAGGTTCCAGGAACAGCCATGATCCCCACAGGCAACATTCTCGTCAATGCCGGTGACATCATCGGCGTCATCGGGCATCGCTGCACGGTGCCGGCGACAAATTTCAATGCCATCAACTCGTACGGTGCAGCGAATTACAATTCCAATGTAATGGGCTCCCCCGTCACCATCACGCGCCTCCTGTACCAGGACAACATCGACAACATCACGCCGGGTGCACTCTCCCAGGAGGCCTCAGGCAGCATCGGCCGTGTGGAGATC
>CAYUYM010000276.1:0-3646 GCA_964449305.1 uncultured Chromatiales bacterium
CGCGCCACACCGCGTGACGTGATCGCCCTGCGCAACGGATTCCGTCGGCTCCCCATGCTCAAGGAGCAGCTCGCCGCCGCCGATGCGGAGCTTCTCATCGCCCTTCGCAGCCGCATCGAACCGCTCGACGATCTCGCCACACTCATCGAGGACGCCCTGGTGGAGGATCCACCTGTGTCGCTGACCGATGGCGGCGTCATCCGCCCGGGCTTCCATGCCGAGCTCGACGACATCCGCGACGTCGCCACAAACGCGCGCGACTGGATGACGGCCTACCAGGAGCGCATGCGGCGGGAGACGGGCATCGGATCCCTGCGCCTCGAGTACAACCGCGCCTTCGGCTACTACCTCACCGTGTCCAAGGCCAACCTCGACAAGGTGCCGGACTTCTTCGTGCGCCGGCAGACCCTCGTGAACGCCGAGCGCTACATCACGCCGGAGCTGCAGGACCACGAGGACAGGATCCTCCACGCCCGCGAGCAGATCGGGACGCTGGAGGCCGAGCTGTTCAACGAGCTGCGGCTCCGCCTCGCCGACAGCGCCGCACGCATCCAGCAGACCTCGCACGCCATCGCGGAGCTCGACTGCCTCGTGTCACTCGCCCTCGCCGCGCTGGAGTTCCGCTACGTGGCCCCCGATGTCAATGAGGGGACGACGCTGGCCATCCGCGAGGGGCGGCACCCGGTGGTGGAACGCGTGCTCCCGCCGGGCGACCGTTTTGTGGCCAACGATGTCGATCTCGACGAGGACCGTCAGATCCTCATCATCACGGGACCGAACATGAGCGGCAAGTCCACCTATCTGCGGCAGGTGGGGCTCATCGTGCTGCTGGCGCAGGTGGGCAGCTTTGTGCCCGCCGAGTCGGCGACCATCGGGCTGGTGGACCGCATCTTCACGCGTGTCGGCGCCTCGGACAACATTGCCGCGGGGGAGAGCACCTTTCTTGTGGAGATGCAGGAGGCCGCCTACATCCTCAACAACGCCACTCCGCGCAGCCTCATCCTGCTCGATGAAATGGGGCGCGGGACGTCCACCTTCGACGGCATCTCGATCGCGTGGGCCGTGACCGAGCATCTCCACGAGCAGCCCCACTGCCGGGCGAAGACGCTCTTTGCCACGCACTACCACGAGCTCAACGAGATGGCCGAGGTGTTTCCCCGCATCCACAACGTGAAGGTGGAGGTGCGCGAGTACAAGGACCGCGTGATCTTTCTTCGCAAGGTGTCCAACGGCACCGCGGATCACAGCTACGGCATCCAGGTGGCGCAGATGGCCGGGGTGCCGGAAACCGTCATCCACCGCGCGAAGGACATCCTCCATTCACTCGAGGGGCAGGACCTGTCGGTGCTCGCCGACCGTGCGGCACCCGGTGGCGGCATCCCTCGCCGCTCGGGGGTCTTCCAGATCAGCCTGTTCGAGGCCACCGACATGGAACTCAAGGACCGCCTCCGCGAGCTCGATGTCAACGCGCTTTCTCCCATCCAAGCCTGGCAGGCGCTGGAGGATTTGAAGAAGATGGCGGAGGGCAGGGTGTGACCGGTGCTCCGTGGCGCATGCCTCCGGTGTCCACAAATTTCCGTACATTGCCATGCTGTTTTCGCAGAAATGGGCATTTCCATCACTGCGTTGTGACAACCGATCAACTGGAGCATGCAGATGCACGACGACGCGACCGACATTTCCAACCTCCCGAGCGCCTACGACCCCCACATGGTGGAGGATCGCTGGTACGCCTTCTGGGAGGAACACGATCTTTTCCACGCTGAACCCGATCCCTCCAAGGAGGCCTTCACCATCGTCATCCCGCCACCGAACATCACGGGGATGCTCACGATGGGGCACGTGCTCAACAACACGATCCAGGATGTGTTCATTCGCTGGCAGCGCCTGAACGGGCGGCAGGTGTGCTGGATCCCCGGCACCGACCATGCCGGCATTGCCACGCAGACGCGGGTGGAGAGCACGCTGAAGAAGGAGCAGGGGCAGTCGCGCCACGATCTGGGTCGCGAGGAGTTCCTGAAGCTCGTGTGGGAATGGCGCGAGAAGTACGGTGGCATCATCATCCAGCAGCTCCGCAAGCTTGGCGTGGCATGCGACTGGGAACGGACCGTGTTCACCATGGATCCGGGCCTGAGCCATGCCGTGCGCGAAGTGTTCATCCGCCTGTTCCGCAAGGGCCTCATCTACCGCGGCAAGCGCATCATCAACTGGGATCCCGTGGCACACACGGCCCTCTCCGATGAGGAGGTGGTGTACAAGGAGCAGCAGGGGAAGCTCTGGCATTTTCGTTATCCCGTGATGGTGGACGGCGCGCCGAGCACGACGGAGTGGCTCGTGGTTGCGACCACACGCCCCGAAACCATGCTCGGTGACACGGCGGTGGCCGTCAATCCCGCCGATGAGCGCTACAGACACCTGGTGGGGAGAACCGTGATGCTGCCGCTCATGAATCGCGAGATCCCCGTGGTGGCCGACGACTATGTGGACATCGCCTTCGGCACCGGTGTGGTGAAGATCACCCCGGCGCACGACCCGAACGATTACGAGGTGGGCCTCCGTCACAACCTCGAGCAGATCAACGTGATGGATGTGGATGCCTCGATCAATGCCAGCGGCGGGAAATACGCGGGCATGGATCGCTTCACCGCACGCAGGGCCGTGGTGGCCGATCTCGAGGTGCTTGGTCTCCTGGACAGGATCGAGGACTACACCCATTCCGTCGGCTTCAGTGACAGGACCAACGTGCCCGTGGAGCCCTATCTCTCGGACCAGTGGTTCGTGAGCATGAAGCCATTGGCAGAGCCCGCGCTGCAGGTGGTGCGCGACGGTGTGATCCACTTCCATCCGGAGCGCTGGGTGAAGACCTACGAGCACTGGATGACGAACATCCGGGACTGGACCATCTCGCGCCAGCTCTGGTGGGGGCATCGCATTCCCGTGTATTACTGCGATGCGTGCGGCTGGCTCGACGCCCTGCACGAGGGACCGGCGGCGTGCCCCTCCTGCGGCGCCACCGCGATCCGTCAGGACGAGGATGTGCTCGACACCTGGTTCTCGTCCTGGCTCTGGCCGTTCAGCGTCCACCACTGGCCGACGGATTCCGCCGACCTGCGCTCGTTCTACCCGACCACGCTGCTCGTGACCGCACCCGACATCATCTTCTTCTGGGTGGCACGCATGATCATGGCCGGCCTCGAGTTCATGCCCGGCATCCCGCTGCCCGACGGACGTCCGCGCACGGAGGTGAAGGACCTCGTGCCGTTCTCCGATGTCTACTTCACCTCCATCATCCGCGATGAACAGGGACGGAAGATGTCGAAATCACTCGGCAACTCGCCCGATCCGTTGGATGTGATCCGCGACTACAGCGCCGATGCGCTGCGCTTCACCGTGATGTATCTCGCACCGCTCGGGCAGGATCTGCTCTTCTCGGAATCGAAATGCGAGCTGGGGCGGAACTTCGCCAACAAGATCTGGAACGCCGGCCGCTTCCTTCTCATGAACCGTGCGAAATGCACGGAGGACGACTGGCGTCTTGAGGACGGTACGTGGCACGGCCCCGACGGGCGGACGGAGACCCCGGGCGCCCCGCAGGAGCTGGAGGATGCATGGATCATGAGCCGCCTGCACAGCGCGCTCACCGACC
>CAYUYM010000277.1:0-3582 GCA_964449305.1 uncultured Chromatiales bacterium
CCCCTGATCAACCTGCCCTTCATCCTGCTGGGGTTCCGCCAGATCGGATGGCTCTTCGCCCTGCGCAGTGTGGCCGCCATCGGCGGGCTTGCCGCAGCACTCACCGTTGTGCCCTTTCCCACGGTGACGCAGGATCCACTCCTCACCGCGGTCTTCGGTGGTTTCTTCATCGGTGTGGGCATCGGCCTCACCATCCGCGGTGGAGCGGTGCTCGATGGCACTGATCTGGCTGCGCTCATCATCAGCAGGAAGTCTCAGCTCCTTCGCGTGGGCGACATCATCCTCATATTCAATGTCGTTCTCTTTCTCATCGCGATGGGCATCCTTGGAGTGGAGGCGGCACTTTACTCCGTCCTCACCTATGTCACGGCTGCAAAGACGCTCGACTTTGTCATCTATGGTCTCGAGGAGTTCACCTCCATCACCATCGTGTCCCGGCACAGCGACGAGATACGTGACGCGCTCACCGGCGAGCTGGGTCGGGGCGTGACCGCCTACCGCGGCTATGGCGGCATGAGTCGCGAGGAGCAGGACATCCTTCTGTGCGTTGTGACACGCCTCGAGATCGGCAAGGTGAAGACCATCGTGAAATCCATCGACGACTCAGCGTTCATCGTCTACCATCCACTGGCGGGCGCGGAAGGCGGAGTTGTCAAGCGCCGGAGGATGGGCGTGTAGTCCCCATCACCGAGCGACAACCATCAGACCGGACCATCCATCGTTCATGTCCATCATCGAAATCATCGCCGTCGTCATGGGGCTCGCCGCCGTCTGGATGACGATCACCCAGAACATCTGGTGCTGGCCCACGGGCATCGTCCAGGTGACGTTGTACATCATCATCTTCCACGAGGTCAAGCTCTATTCCGACATGGTGCTGCAGGCCATCTATGTGGTCCTTCAGATCTATGGGTGGTGGCACTGGCTCCATGGAGGCCGCGACCACGGGCGGCTCCTGGTGTCGGTTCTGCCGCGTCGTGCCTTCGTCGCGTGGCTGGCTGCCACGGCCGCTGGCACGGCCGCCCTCGGCTGGGTGATGACAGCCTGGACAGACGCAGCCGCCCCGTATGCCGACGGATTTGTGACTGTCGCCAGCCTGGTGGCGCAGTGGCTCATGACGCGCAAACACACCGAGTCGTGGATCTTCTGGATTCTCGTGAACATCGTTGCCATCGCCGTCTACTTCTACAAGGAGCTGTACCTCACATCCGGGCTCTACGTTGCCTTCCTGATGATGGCCGTGATGGGTCTTCGTGAGTGGCGGAAGGCCCTGCCCACGGGTACGGGTGGGGAAGGTGAGGTGACGGCATGAGCTGTGGTCTGATCCTCGGCAAATTTGCACCATTCCATCGCGGGCATTGCCTGCTCATCGACCGGGCCGTGCACGAGACGGACCATGTGGTGATCGTCATCTACGATGCACCGGAGACAACATCCATCCCACTCCCGGTGCGTGCCGATTGGATCCGGAGGGAGTATTCCACGGTGGAGGTTCTGGAGGCGTGGGACGGTCCCACCATCATCGGTGACACGCCGGAGATACGGAATCTTCATGAGACGTACCTGCTGAAATTCCTTGAGGGCAGAATCATCACGCATGTGTACTCAAGCGAATTCTACGGTGATCACATCAGCCGTGCGCTTGGCGCCGTCGATTGCCGTGTGGATGAGGCGCGCATCACCGTCCCCGTCTCCGGCAGCATGATACGTCAGGATCCGCATGCCCATCGGGAGCACCTGCCGGCGCATGTCCATGGAGATTGCGTCACCCGCGTGGTGTTCCTCGGAGCGATGTCGACGGGGAAGACCACGATCTGCACCGAACTGGCCAGTCGCTTTGGTACGGTGTGGATGCCGGAGTATGGTCGCGACTACTGGCTGGAACATCACGCGAATCGGCGTCTCACACCGGAGCAGCTCGTGGAGATCGCGGAGGGGCATTGCGCACGGGAGGATGCCCTCATTCCCGGGGCGGACCGCTTCCTGTTTGTGGACACCGATGCAACCACCACCTACATGTTCTCGCTCTACTACCACGGCTTCGCGCATCCACGGCTTGTGGAACTCGCGGACCAGTGCAGAACACGGTATGATCTGTTCTTCCTGTGCTCCGACGACATCCCCTACGACGACACCTGGGACCGTTCCGGCGCAGCGCAGCGGGTGACGTTCCAGAAACAGATCCGTGCCGATCTCCTGCGCCGGAAGACGCCATTCATCACCCTGCGCGGTTGTCATGAGGAGCGCATCAACACGGTGCTGCGTGTGCTGAACACGTTCGATCGGTTTCGATCGCTTGCTGATCACCTGTTGCAGCTCCGTGAAGAAGGAGCGTCATGAAGCTGACCAGGCACGGGAAACCGGGACCCACACAGTGACGCGGCAACCTTCCCTGGCATTTTGTTGCGAGACCGCAAAACCGCATATTCCCAACCTGTTCCATCGCATGTGAGAGCATCGTGCGAACCTTCACCCATCGTCTGTTGATTGCCATCCTTGCCGTCTTTCTCCAGACGGCGTCTTTCACCTGGGTTCATGCGCAAACCCGGGTGGGGGGGATGCATGTGGACCTTGTCGGAGGGACGAGCTGGCTCCTCGGTCCGGACATCCTCACCGACGCTCCGGACAAGGCCGCTCTGCAGCGTGACGCCCTGCTGTCCGGCATTGATGCCGCAGGATTCGGGCACACGGTGAGTGGCGGGCTCCGACTGCGCATCCCGCTTGCGGGCGTGATCGATCTCGATGCAGGCGTGACGTACACCGAATGGTCCTCGAAGACGGTGCTCATGAGCGCAACGCAGAGCACCGGGTGGCGGCATGTGCCGACGTCCGAGGTGCGGGCGGTGTTGGGGATCGTCGAGACCTCCGTGGGCGCACGCTTCTCCTTCCTGAAACCGCGGGCCACACGCGGCATCACCGTCAACGGTTGGGTGACGCCCCAGGTGTCCTTCAACATCATTCAGGCCTCAAACACAGAGCGGAGCGTCTTCACCGGATTCAGCGCCTTCGGGCACACATACTACCGTGCGGGGGCGGGCGTGATGGTCGGGATCGATCTCGGATTCGGTCCGGTGTTCGGCGCAGGTGTGCAGACAGGCATCCGCATCCCCAACCTCGTGTTCACAACTGAGGACAGGGATGATACAGCACACTCGGAATCCATCATTTCCAACGCGGATGACCGTGCAGAGTCCATGATGCTCATTCTGGACCTTCGCCTGGGCATCAGCATCAGGCTGTAGGGGGCTTCGATGCTTGGAACTTACATCATCGGATGGTTCGGGTTGATGCTGCTCGCGATCCTCAATGGCACCGTCAGGGACTTTGCCTACAAGGAACGTGTGGGGGAGCTGGCAGCCCATCAGATCTCGACCGGCACACTCATCCTGCTGATCGGCGTGTACACCGCACTGATGCACCACTGGTGGCCGATTCCATCGGCAGGGGAGGCGTGGTTGACAGGGTGTGTCTGGCTGGTGATGACGGAAACCTTTGAGGTCGGCATGGTGCGGTTCATTTCCCACAAGCCATGGAACGAGGTGGTGGAGAGCTACAACCTGGTGAAGGGCAGGCTCTGGATCC
>CAYUYM010000278.1:0-3551 GCA_964449305.1 uncultured Chromatiales bacterium
TGGCCCCTTGCCTCCAGCGTGACGATCTCGGGGGCGCCGGAAATCCACCACCTCTTCATCGGCGGCGGATCCCTGCCGACGCTGTCATCCGGGATCACAGTCGATGGCAACCTTCTCCCGTCGGACAATCTGGTGTTGAATGGGCAGGTGATCACCCTCGGCGCATCCGGCATGCTCGATGAGAGCCTCGCTTTCGTCACTGGCAGCACCGGCAGCATCACCACCACACGCACGCTGAACGGACCCGCCGCGCTCAATGTCGGCGGTCTCGGCGCTGTGATCACGTCGCCGGCAAACCTGGGCAGCACGACCATCACACGCGGCCACGCCCAGCAGACCGGCCCGACGGGCAACAGCATCCTGCGCTACTACGACATCACCCCCGCAACCAACACCGGCCTCTCCGCCACACTGACCATGCACTATGCGGACGCGGAGGTGAACGGCCTCACAGAAAGCGCCTTCCGGTTCTACAGGTCCACGGATGCCGGCAGTACATGGTCGGCCAGGGGCGGAACAGCCACCCCAGCTTCAAACACCGTCTCGCTGAGCGGCATCGATGGGTTCTCCCGGTGGACCGTGAGCGACGAGAGCATGGTGTGCAGCAATCCCACGAACGGTGGCACGATCGGAAGCGACCAGACGGTGTGCATCGGCTCCACGCCGTCCACACTCACCAGCGTCGCCGATCCCACGGGATACACCGGATCGTTGGAATACAAGTGGCAGTCGTCTGCGACATCAGCCAGCACGGGTTTCAGCGACATCGCGTCGAGCGATTCCGCCGTCCACACACCGGGCGTGGTGGCGGACACCGCATGGTACCGGCGTCTCGCACGTGTGACCTGCATGGCCGACTGGACTGGTGCGGCCGAATCGAATGTTGTGGCCGTCCTTCCTTCCACCTGTCCGCTGCTGTCGAACATCGAATCCACCAGCAGAACGTACGTCCCGCCAGGCCCGGCGGTGAATGTGACGTCGACCATCATCTGCTCACAGAGCACGTCGGACAACTGGCAGCAGGCCGTCGTTGCGATCACCTCGGGCTTTTCCACAAGCGATCGCCTCAACCACGTCAATGCCAATGGCATCTCCGGAAGCTACAATACAACGTCCGGGGTGCTCACACTCTCGGGCTCGGCCTCTGTGGCCAGCTACCAGGCGGCCCTGCGTGCCGTCACCTTTTCCAACGCCGCTGGAATGGCACCATCTCCGGCACCCCGGACCGTGTCGATCACGGGATACGGTGTTGACACGTCCAACACCGTCACACGCACCATCACCATCGCGCAGCCGCCTGCCAACCCGACGACGGTGTCCGTGACCAGGCCCGTGATCTGCAGCGGCGATTCCACACAGCTCACCGCGAATGACGCGGTCGGGACTGTGCTCTGGTACACGGGAAGCTGCGGTGGGACATATCTGAAGACAGGGAATCCCATCTCTGTCGCACCGACGACAACCACCACCTACCATGCGCGCACGTACAACGACACGTTGTACAGCACCGGGTGTGCGTCAACCACGGTGGTTGTCAACCCCCTCCCGACAGCCACTGTCAGCGGGACGACAACAGTGTGCGCCAACGCCCCGGCCCCGGCTGTCACCTTCACCGGCGCGAATGGTACGGCGCCATACACCTTCACCTACACCATCAACGGTGGCTCGAACCAGACCGTGTCGACCACCACCGGCAACAGCGTCACCGTGTCGCAGCCCACGGACACCGCGGGTTCGTTCGTGTACGCGCTCGTGAGCGTGGAGGATGACAGCAGTTGCTCGAACGCGCAGACGGGTTCGACCACCATCACCGTGGATCCGACATCTGTGGGCGGTTCCATCACCGGAGGATCATCGGTGATCAACCTTGGCTTCTCCACTGGCACCCTCACGCTGAGTGGCCACACCGGCACCATCATCCGTTGGGAGAAACGTCTGAACGGAGGGAGCTGGACAACCATCACGAACACGGCGACGACGTACAGCGAGACTCCAGCATCTGTCGGGACGTGGATGTATCGTGCCCTGGTCACCTCGGGCGTCTGCACTGCACACTACTCCGACACGGCAGTCGTCCTCGTCAACCCGAAGACCTATTACGTCAACCATCTCCGCCCTGATGATGCCGGAAACGGGTTGACATGGGCGACGGCAAAGAAGACACTCGATGCGGCGCTGGCCCTGGTCGGGACCGACGAGGAGATATGGGTGGCCACCGGCACGTATCTTCCCACCACCGAATATGACGGCACGGGCTCACGCTATCGGGCATTCACGCTGAAAAAACACGTCAAACTCTATGGAGGGTTTGCCGGCACGGAAAACTCCGTCGACACACGATCCTTCACAGCACATCCCACGGTTCTCAGTGGAGACATTGGAACACCGGATGACACATCGGACAACTGCTATCATGTCATCTACTCCCGGTTCGGGTTCGGCGATTCGATGGACTCGACCTCGGTTCTCGATGGATTCACCATCACCGGTGGCAATGCCAGCGGAGCGGGAACAGCCGGACGGGGGGGAGGCATGTACATTTACAGTGACAATGGACCCATCATCCGGAACTGCATCTTCACGCAGAATTCCGCGCGTGATGGAGGCGGCCTGTACCTCGTCGGATGCAACCTGTCGAAGCTGCTCAATGTGGAGATGCATCACAACAGTGCACAGGCCGCCGGAGGCGGGATGTACCAGACCAGCCTTGGCGCTCCGACACTCACCCTCACGAATATCACGGTGGCCAACAACATTGCCGGAACCCAGGGGGGCGGACTGTGGAACAATCACGCCACACTCACCATTTCGAACAGCATCTTTTTCGGGAACAACAGTGCATCACTGGGCCGACAGATTTATGTGGCAGGGTCAGGGCTGATCGTCAGCACGTCCTGTTTCCCGGCCGCGCCGAATGATGTGTATGTTGGCGGTGGCTCCTTCACACCATCATCGAGCATCAACAGCGATCCGCAGTTCGTCAATCCGGTTGTCAACGACTACCGGCTCACGGCATCCTCCCCCTGCCTGGATCTGGGCGTGAACGCTGACATGTATCTGCAATACGATATCCGTGGCTTTGGCAATGGTCGCGCCCTGGACAAGACGACCGGAGCAGCCGGGACGGTGGACATGGGCACCCACGAGTTTGTGGTGGGAAGCGATCCAGCCGATGTCACCTGCCAGGATCCGGCCAGCGGCGGCACAATCGGGTCGAACCAGACCCTGTGTCCAGGTGCAACACCTGAAACTTTCACATCCATCACGGCCGTGCCGGATTTCAGCGGTGGCACACTGCAATACAGATGGCAGCAGTCCACCACCTCGGCCCTGTCGGGGTTCACCGACATCCCGACAAGTGATACCGTCTCCTATCGCCCTGGCGCGCTCACCACCACCACGTGGTACAGGCGGCTTGTGCGGGTTTCGTGTTCGGCCGACTGGTCGGGTGCTGCATCCTCCAATGTGGTGCAGGTCACTGTCCGGCCCCAGCTTGCCGCATCCATCAGCGGCACCACCGCCGTCTGCAGGGATGCGACCGCACCCGATGT
>CAYUYM010000279.1:0-3494 GCA_964449305.1 uncultured Chromatiales bacterium
TCACTGCTCAATCCGGACCCGCTACGCTCGTATGCGGCGATGGAATCCTGGATCGCGTTGTTCAAGCTGGAGATGCGCACGGGTCGGCGCCCGGCCGAGATCCAGCGGTACACGACATCGCTCATCTCCGCCCTGTCGTATCACAGCGAGCCCTACAACCGGAACACCGGGGCGGTGGAGCTCATCGTTGCGGCGATGGAGGATTCCCTGCTGCGGTCTCCGGAGTTCGCTCCCCACGTCATTGAGGCAATGGGAAAGTTCTCCTCCTCCGATGCGGTGGAAACCGTGATGACGCTCATCGACTGCCTCGGGGCGCTGGGCAACACCAGCGCCGTGCCGACGCTCCGCCGCTGCCTTGAGGACCCAAATCCTGCCGTGCGTCGTCGTGCGCATGCGGCGTTGAGGCGCCTGGGCGTGAAGACGGCGGAACCATCGGTGGAGTACACGGGGTCGATCACGCACGATTGGCAGGCCATCGGTGCGCTTCCGGAACGGCCGATTGTGACAATGGTCACCTCCAAGGGGACGATCCGGATCGCGCTCGAACCACGTCTCGCCCTGTTCACGGTGGATGCCATTGCCCGGCTGTGCCGGGATGGATTCTTTTCGTCACTCACCTTCCACCGTGTGGTGCCGAACTTCGTGGTGCAGGGGGGTGACCCAAAGGGTGACGGGACGGGTGGTCCGCCCTTCACGCTCCGGTCGGAGTTTTCGCCCCGCAGCTTTGTGCGTGGGACGGTGGGGATTGCCTCGGCAGGGAAGGACACGGAAGGCTCCCAGTTCTTCATCATGCATTCCGCGGCACCGCATCTCGACGGAAGATATTCCATCATCGGTGATGTGATCGAAGGGATGGAAGTGGTGGATGCGCTGGAGGTGGGAGACATGATCAGGACAATGACCATTGGACGGTGATTCTTTTTTCTCGGAATCGTTCCGAATTGACAGGATGTTCCGTACCTTGCGCTGATTTCGATGTAGCTTTTGGGATTCTCGCTTCCGAAAACGGCATCCATCATCGTTGTGTCTTGTTTCACCCTTTAATGGATGCGCCCCTGTCCCGCAGAAGGCGCATCACGTCGCATGAAAGCTTCCACCACCACAGCGAAGGCGATCGACGCATTTTTCCGTTCGGATTCCATCGCATGTGTCGGGGTATCCCGATCAGGCAAGAAGTTTGGTGACATGGCCTTCCGCACTCTGAAGAACTTGGAGTACAACGTTGTCCCAATCCATCCGGAGATCGGCTCCATCGGCAAGACGGAGTGCTACAGTGATTTCACGGCGCTGCCAACCCCGCCGGAGGGGGTGTTCATCTGCACCCGGCCGGCAGGCACGGAGGCGGTGGTGCGGGAGGCGCTCGACGCGGGTGCGTCGAAGGTGTGGATCCAGCAGGGAGCCGAGTCGACACAGGCGGTGAGCCTGTGTGCCGAGCGCGGTGCATCATGCATCACCGGGGAGTGCATTCTGATGCACGCGAAGGGATCCGGAGCGTTTCACTCCCTGCATCGCATGATCCGCACGCTGCTCGGCGGCATGCCCCGCTGATCCGTTTCCCATGCGTTCCCCGATGTGGGAATGCCTGGTATGAACGCCAACACATGTCCGCACATGTGTCGGCGCGGTTTTCTTTCATAGAATTAATCTTGCCCACTCGTTCAGGGTGGCCGATTTTCCGATATTACGAGGTGAAGTACCCCGTTGCACGCAGGACGCACCGCCCCATGCCCAGTGATTTTCAGGTCCAGTCGATCAGCCATTTTCTCGTTTTCTTCCTCGATGGAGTGAAATACGGAGTGCGGATCGCGCATGTCCGGACGGTGGTTCGTGCGGTGGAGATCACGGCCATCCCTGAACCCCATGCCGTGGTGATGGGCGTGGTGAATCTCCATGGCACCATCGTCCCCATCGTGAACATCCGGAGGCGGTTCGGACTGCCTGAACGCCCCGTCCGCGCTTCCGACACGATGATCTTCTGCAACTCGGAGGACCGCGTGTTCGGTGTTGTTGTTGATGCGGTGGCAGGGCATTTCGCCTCGCGCGAGGTGACCACAGGCACGGAGATCTGGCCCGGGATGGAATTCATCGATGGCGTGGTGAAGGATGCGGAGGGGATGATCCTCATCAACTCGGTGGAGCGGCTGTTTCGCGAGGAGGATGCCGGTGAGTTCGCACAGGCGATGGCCGGACCGGAGGTGATGGAGGGATGACCGGCGAACTGTCCCTGCCGGTGTTCGAGCGGTTGAGCGAGATGTTGTCGACCCGCATGGGCCTGTATTTCCCCCCGGAACGCAAGCCTGATCTCGAACGGGCCCTCACGAATGCCTGTCCCGATTTCGGTTTCTCCACACTCCCGGAGTGCGCCGATTGGCTCATCCGGGCGCCGATGACGAAACCGCAGGTGGAGACGCTTGCAGCACATCTGACCATCGGAGAAACGTACTTCTTTCGTGAGCGCCGGGCCTACGATTTCCTGTTGAGCGACATCCTTCCCGCCATCCAGCGGGTGAGGCCGACGGGCCAGCGCCAGCTCCGCATCTGGAGCGCCGGGTGTTGCACCGGTGAGGAGCCCTATTCCATCGCCATGCTCGTGGCCATGAATCCGACACTGTTCCGAAGCTGGGACGTGTCCATCCTGGCAACCGACATCAATCCCCTCTTTCTCGCACGGGCGGAGGCGGGCCGCTATGGGCAATGGTCCTTCCGCAATGTGGAGGAGGGCATACGGGCACGCTTCTTCCATCCTGTTGCCGGCAACCTTCACGAGCTGTCGGCCAACATCCGGGGCATGGTGGATTTCCGCCATCTCAACCTTGTGGAGGATGGATGGCCTTCGTTGCTGACCGGGACGAATGCAATGGACATCATCTTCTGCCGGAATGTCCTCATGTACTTCAACGAGGAGACGCGCACACGGGTGGTCGGCAGGCTTCGCAACGCCCTGGTGGATGGTGGCTGGCTCATCGTGAGCCTGAGCGAAATAAGCCATCTCACCTATGCGAACTTCACGACCGTGTCGCATCCCGGCATCATCGTCTATCGCAAGAGCCCGTCGCCAGGCGCGACCGGGGGGATACCGCATGCACCGGCGCATCCACGGGTTCATCATGCCCCGCCCGTCTCCCCGCGTTTTGTGCCGGAGCTCACTCCGGCTCCGCGGCGCGTCCCTGTGACGGCGATCCCGCCCGGTGGCGCGGGAGGAGACTGGCGACGGCAGCGCACGCTGGCACAGTCCCTGTACGACAGCGGCGATTATGCGGCGGCGATCACGGAGATGGAGGCGGCTTGTGCACGCCCGCCATCCACCCGCGGGCGTGACGTGGCGGAGGGCCTGCTGCTCATGGCGAAATGCCATGCGCACCTTGGCCGGCTGGATGCCTCGCGGGAGTGGTGTGAACGGGCGCTTGCGAGCGACAAGATGCTGCCGGAGGCGCATTACCTCCTGGCCACGGTGCTGCTGGAGGAGGGCCGGAACGAGGACGCACAGAATTCCC
>CAYUYM010000280.1:0-3492 GCA_964449305.1 uncultured Chromatiales bacterium
GTTTCGGAAAACGTCACCAAGTTCCTCGTAGCGCACCTTGGCAAGGGGCGGATACATCATGAGGATGAGCCCGATGGCGATGGGGATGTTCGTCGTGCCGGATTGAAACGTGTTCCAGAATGACGCGATGCCGGGGTTGACATGCCCCCATGCCACACCGATCCCCATGACAAGGAAGATCCACAGTGTGAGCCAGCGATCGAGGAAGGAGAGGCGGCGCGTGATGGACGTGGTCATGGGCGCTCCTGTGGAGCACGCGGTGTGGGACCGCAGGTGGCCCTGCCCGCCTTCAACGCCATGCGGCGATCCGCCTTGAGCTCCCCTGCCCGCGTGAAGATCGACGAGAGGAAGGCATGCAGTGCATCGAGGTCTGGTGTGCCCGTGATCAGCGTGTAGTACATCCACTGTCCCTCCCGACGCGCGCGGACCAGTCCGGCCGTTTTCAGGACCGTGAGATGGCGCGACACAAGGGACTGTGGCAGCGACAGCAGCGCCACGAATTCGCAGACGCAGCGCTCCCCGCCGTCCAGCAGGAGATTCATGATGCGAATGCGTGTGGGATCAGCGAGTGCCTTGAAGAGGATGAGAAGTGGGTCCATGAATGATCTCCATATATGCGGTTATTCGAATATGCGGATAAAGAGATTCACACGCAACGCACTGTCCGCTGTCCTCCGTATCTTGCCTCATGCTGTCACAACGCTTCCACTGGAACCCCTCGCCCAACCGCCTCTCGCAGCGGCTCGCAGAACTGCGCGCCGCGGGGGATCGGATACTCGATCTCACGATCAGCAACCCCACCGCCGCGGGCATCCCCTACGATGAGGACGCGATCATGGCCGCCTTCCGGGATCCCGCCATGCTGCGTCACGCCCCGCAGCCACGCGGTCTCGCCCCGGCGCGCGAGGCCGTCAGTGCGTATTACGCCGCGCGCGGGGATGTCGTCCCGCCGGAGCACATCCACCTGACCGCCTCAACGTCGGAGGCGTACTCCTGGCTGCTCAAGCTCCTCACCGACCCCGGCGACGAGATCCTCGTTCCTCGTCCGTCGTATCCGCTCATCGAGTTCCTCGCCGGCATGGAGGTTGTGTCCATCGCGCAGTATTCTCTCCGGTACACGCAGGGCTGGGGCTGGGGCATCGACTTCACCTCGCTGGAGGCCGCCCTCACATCACGCACGCGCGCCGTGCTCGTCATCAATCCGAACAATCCGACCGGCAACCATCTGCGCACCGACGAGGCGCGCCGGCTCTGCGCTTTCTGCGAGGAGAACCGGCTCGCCCTCATCTGCGACGAGGTGTTCTTCGACTATCCCCTCGACGAGGCAGACCGGATCTCCACCGCCGGGCTGCGCTGCGACGCACCGGTGTTCACACTCAACGGGTTCTCGAAAGTCCTTGCGCTGCCCCAGATGAAGCTCGGGTGGATCGTCACCACGGCACCAGCGCCGATGCTCCCGTCGCTTCTCGACGCGCTCGACACCATCGCCGACACCTACCTCTCCGTGGGCACACCCATCCAGATCGCCGCTCCAGCGCTCTTCACGGGCATGGCCGGCATCCAGGCGGCCATCACCGGCCGCTGCCTGCGGAACAGAGGGACCCTCCATCATGCCCTCGCCGGCCGCGCCGACGCCCGCCTTCTTGAGGCGCAGGGTGGCTGGTATGCCGTGCTGCAGATGGACGACCTCGACGCAGACGAGGAGTTCCTTGTGCGCCTCCTCGACCGGCATCATGTGCTCCTGCACTCCGGCTGGCTCTATGATTTCGTTCAGCGGGGTTGCCTCGTCGTCAGTCTGATCGCAGAGGAGGAGGCCGTTGCGGCGGCCGCCTCGACGCTGCCGGGCGCCGGCGATCGGTGGTGAGCATCCGCCGCTCATGTCACCAGCACTGAATGCGTCGGCATGACAGCAGGACCAAGATGGATTGGGCATGGATATTCCTGTCAAGCACGCGTTTCATTGCTGATTGCGCGATGTCATAGTCGCCAGGCTATGGTATACGTGATGCTGAAATGGTGGCGTGTTTGCAGAGTCCGTACAATCCGTGTTCCATCCCATCGAAAGGACTCCTTGTCGTAGGTGGGTATGCTGATGGAGCCACTGACTTCATGTATCGCGACGTTCCCTTCATATCCCATGCCGGCAGAAAGGTACATCGCGCCATTGGAGGGGTTGGATGATGGCTTGTCCTCGCTTTCACAATACAACGCGTTCTGGCCGTTGGGGTATGCCGAATAGCGGGTACCAAAAGCAAGAAAGGCTCCAGGAATTCCTGGGGCGCCCAATCCGGGATGGTACAACACGTGAACCGCAAAAGAGTGGAATGGCAAACCGATGTCCACCTGTGGGCGAAGAGCAAGCGTTGATCGGGTCGCGGTGCTTCTCCACAGGGAAAAAGAATGGCTTACGTGGAAACCCACCATGGGACTTGAACGATTCTCCATCCAGCAATCGCAGTTTTCATACCCTGCAATGATTCCAAACGCCCAGCGTCGAACCATGGCCGAATCACCTGGTGCGTTTCCCGCCATTATGGTCAATAGGGGAACCGACAGCAGGCAGAATGTTGCCATGATCACCGCAATTCGTTTCATGATGCTCACCTGTGATGAAGGAATATTGCGTGTGTCATTACCACGAGAGCGACAACGCTTCGGGAGTCGAATTGGCTGAGGATTCAGGACCGTGGGTGCCAGAAGAGTGACACGGGAAGACCCGGCAACCATCTGTCCTTTTCCACATGACCTGGCTGATGTCCGACCATCGAGGATGAACGTGGAGCTGGCAGAACTGTCTTTTCACACATGATGACACCCCTGATCACTGTCTTTCCGCATGGAAATACACCCGGATGTATGAGTTTGAATCACAGGTGAACCGAATCGAGCGATGATCATAGGTCCATGAAGGACAACCTGGACCAGCGCTGTCACGCTGAAGCAGGGTCACATGTCTGGCGACATCCGAACCCGTCACCTCATACCTCCAGCGTTCATCCCCATTCGGAGTCACGTTGTTGTCACGCATGACAGCCGGGATGTTCACAGCCTCAACCTGCCACATGGTTCTTGGGTTTGGAGGAATGTTCAACCGCATTCCTTGAACCGAGTCGAGAGTGGCACGCATTGCGTCGAGCACGCCCGTGATGCTTGTGATCCCGATATACTCAGCACTGAACACTGTGGAACTGTTCCTCCGGTAGGAGATGTTTCGGACGTGCGCTTCAATCGAGCTGCTGACAGAAACCTCCTCAAGGGTGTCGGCAGGCACCCCCCCCCGAAGAACCACCATCGTGACATTGACACCGAGTTCCAGCGTTACAAACTGTGATTCAAGCGGGTCGGAGCTTCCGGGTTCTGTTGTGTCGCATGCGGCAAACATCGCCAGGACATAAAGATGCACCGTGACAAACATGCTCACCCTTGCCTTCTTAGAATCCTGATTCCGTGAGATAATCAGGATCCAATCTTCATCGGAACCAATGATTTCAA
>CAYUYM010000281.1:0-3478 GCA_964449305.1 uncultured Chromatiales bacterium
GCCCGCCCCTCTTCGTTGATGCCCGCCCCTCTTCGTATGATGCCCGCCCCCGTGCGGGCATCATCACATCCCCTGAATCCAATCACTCCACCCGCCCGCGTACAACCGCGGCATCCCCAACCCCGCCTCATCCATCGCGAGGACGATGACGCTCGCCGTCACGCCGGATCCACAGTAGAAGATCGCATCCCCGTCGAGCCCCGCGTACCGCGCATGCAGGCGTTCGACAGGCAAGAAACGATTCCCATCATCCACACACTCCATCCACGGCAGATTGCGGGCGCCGGGGATGTGTCCCGCCACCGGATCGATGGTCTCATTCTCGCCGCGGAAGCGGTCCGCCGCACGGGAATCGATGAGCGGCGTGGCGTGGCGGTTGCGCACATCCTCGCGCGACGCCAGCATCCACGGACGTGGATCAGCGACGAAGCGTGCGGGTGAGGGAGGCGTCACCTCCTGCGTCACCGGACCTCCGGCCTCGCGCCATGCGCGCATGCCGCCGTCGAGCACGCGCACTCGATCATGCCCCAGGTGACGAAGGATCCACCACAACCGCGCCGCAAAGGGATTGCCCTGGTCGTCCAGGCACACCACATCGGTCTCACCGCGGGTGATGCCCAGACCGCTCATCACCGCCTCGAGACGTGCGATCGACGGCAGCGGGTGGCGGCCGCCCTGCGACCCAGGAGCATCGGACAGCGGCCCATCGAGCGGAACGTGCACGCTCCCGGGGATGTGTCCCTCGTGAAAGAGACGAGCCCCGAGACCGGTGTCGGCGAGGTCGTACCGGCAGTCGGCGATCACAAGTGACGGATGGATGATGCGATCGAGCAGCTCTGGTGCAGAGATGAGATTGGACATGGCGGTGTGGTGAATGGGGGGCGACGCATGAGCCGCCCAAGGTTCATTGAAAGAAGACGATCTTGACGAGCAGGCTTGCGAGAACAATGAGAAAGACCGGCTTGATGATCTTCGCACCCCCGCGGATGGCGAGTCCCGCACCGATCCATGCTCCGATGATGTTGAGCGTGCCCATCACGAGGGCGATGATCCAGTCGATCTGCCCGGCGAGGACGAAGGCGATGATGGCGGCGTAGTTGCTTGCGAGGTTCGTGAGCTTGGCATTGCCCGTGGCGCGGATGAATCCGAAACCGAAGAACAGCACAAAGCCGAAGGCGAGGAAGGACCCTGTGCCAGGCCCGAAGAAGCCATCGTAGAAACCGAGACCAAAGGCGAAAAGCGCTGTTCCGATGTAGTGCCGTGGAGCGGCCTCGCCAAAGCTGTCCTCATCCCCGAAGTTCCGTCGGATGAACATCGTGCCCGCGACCACCACGATGAGGATGGGGATGATGGTCTGAAGTGACGAACCGGGGACGAGCATCACCGCGAGGGCGCCGGCGAAGGATCCGATGAAGGCCGCGATGAAACCCGTCATCGCGATGTGTAGATGCGCATGTCCACCGCGGATGTAGCGGAAGGCGCTGAAGGTGGTGCCCAGCGCGCTCTGCACCTTGTTCGTTCCGAGAGCCAGATGCGGTGGCACACCAGCGGCCAGCAGCGCGGGGAGGGAGATGAGCCCGCCGCCGCCTGCGATGGAATCCACGAAGCCGGCGAAGAATCCCGCAGCCCCCAGCAGGGCCAGGGCGCCGATCGGCAGCGTTTCAGTCATGCAGCCAGGCCTCCAGGTAGCGTCCGGTATGGGAGGCGTCGCAGCGCACCAGCTCCTCGGGTGTGCCGCTGAACACGACGGATCCGCCGGCGTCGCCGCCCTCGGGCCCCATGTCGATGATCCAATCCGCGCACTTGATCACATCGAGATTGTGCTCGATGATGAGCACACTGTGTCCCGCCTCCACGAGCGCGGTGAAGCACTGGAGGAGCTTGCGAATGTCGTGGAAATGCAGACCCGTGGTGGGCTCGTCGAACACGAACAGCGTGTGTTCGGCGGACTTCTCCTGCAGATGCGCCGCGAGTTTCAGGCGTTGCGCCTCACCGCCCGAGAGCGTCGTGGCCGACTGCCCGAGCTTCATGTAGCCGAGCCCCACATCGTCGAGCACACGCAGGCGGTTGACGATGCGCGGGACACGCTCGAAGAACGCGAGCGCCTCCGTCACCGTCATGTTCAACACATCCACGATGTTCTTTCCGTGGAACTCCACATCCAGAATCTCACGCTTGTAGCGCGTCCCCTTGCACGCTTCGCATTCGAGCTGGATGTCTGCCATGAACTGCATCTCCACCACCGTCACCCCGTCACCATCGCACACATCGCAGCGCCCGCCGGGGACGTTGAAGGAGAAGTACCCAGGCGTGAAGCCCCGCACCTTGGCAGTGGATGTGGAGGCGAACACCTCGCGGATGATGTCGAACACCTTCGTGAATGTCGCGGGATTGGACCGCGGCGTGCGGCCGATGGGGCTTTGATCCACCAACTGGATGTGGCGTATGTGCTCGATGCCCGAAAAGCCGGAGTATTCCGCCGCCTCGTCCTCGTAGATGCCCTCCAGCTCCTTGCGCAGCCCGCTGCAGAGAATGTCGGTGACGAGCGTGCTTTTGCCTGAACCGCTGACACCCGTGACACAGGTGAACACGCCGAGGGGAAAGCGGACATCCATGCCGCGGAGGTTGTTCTGGCGCGGGTTGTGCACGGTGAGAAACGCCCTGGGTGTGCGGCGCGATCGTGGGATATCGATGCCGAGCCGTCCCGAGAGATAACCGCCGGTGAGGGAGTCTCGGTGCTTCATGATCTCGCTGACGGTGCCGGCAAACACCACCTCGCCGCCGTTCTCTCCGGCGCGCGGCCCCATGTCCACGATCATGTCGGCATGCTGCATCATGTCGGCGTCGTGTTCCACCACCACCACCGTGTTGCCTGCATCGCGCAGCGAGCGCAGGATGCCGATGAGCCTGTCATTGTCCCGCTGATGGAGCCCGATGGTCGGCTCGTCGAGCACGTACATCGTCCCGACAAGCGAGGCGCCCAGCGCCGTGGCAATGGCGATCCGCTGGAACTCGCCGCCGGACAGCGTGTGTGTCAGCCGGTCGAGCGAAATGTACCCGAGGCCGATCTCGTCCAGGATGCGGACACGCTTCGTGATCTCCTCGATGATGCGCCCCGCGACGGACAGGTCATACCCGCTGAAGCGGACCTCGTCGAAGAAGCGCCGCAGCTCCCCGATGGTGAGCGCCGACAGCTCGCCAATGTGACGGCCCTGGATGCGGACCGACAGGGCGTCCCCGGACAGACGCGATCCACCGCAGGCGTTGCACGTGGTGAACCCGCGGTAGCGCGCCATGAGGATTCGATAGTGCATCTTGTAGTTCTTTTCCTCCACCATGCGGAAGAACCCGTTGATGCCGATGAACCCCTTCGTCCCCTCCCACACGAGGGGGCGTTGTGCGGGCGTCAGATCACGGTAGGGCATGGTCACCGGCAGGTCGTGATCGGGGGCGATGCGGATGTGGTCGCGCTTATGCC
>CAYUYM010000282.1:0-3435 GCA_964449305.1 uncultured Chromatiales bacterium
TTCGCAGCCATGGCGTGGATTCCCGCGCCTGCACTGAGCCTGTCGAAGTGCGGGAGTGACCGAAGGGGTCGCGCAGCATGCCTTCCCGAGGCAGCGCCTCTTCACTCTTTTCTCTTCACACGGCTCACGTCCAACTCTTGAACTCTTCAACTCCTATTTCACCAGCACCGCCATCCGTTGCTGGACGCGGCCGGCGGCGTGGAGCATGATGCGGTAGGCACCGGAGCCAAGGCTGGAGGCATCGAAGCGGACTGTGTGCACCCCCGCCTCATGCAGTCCGTCGGCAAGCGTCGCGACGCGTCGTCCGAGGCGGTCGAACACGTCAATGCGCGCATCCATGCGTGCGGGCAGCTCCCAAGTGATGCGTGTCGACGGATTAAAGGGATTCGGAAAATTCTGATCGAGGCGCAGCCCGCGCGGCACGGCGTCCGGCTCCACGGCCACAAGGCCTCCCCCGCCGTTCGATGTCGTCACCGCCACGCCCCAGTCCCCCACTGCCACGCCGTTCTGCGCATCGGCGAAGGACACGGCGTAGAGGATCTCGGTGGTGCCTGCTGCCAGGAAGCCCCATGTCATCCCCCTGTCAGTGGAACGCAGAATGTAACCGCCGTCTCCCACGGCGAAGGCGCTCCCAGCACTGGTCACATCCAGTCCATTGAAATTCCACGTCGACGGCGTCGCGGCCTCGGTCCATGTGGCGCCCGCATCAGCCGTCCAGAACAGCTTCCCGTTGAAGCCGCATGCCACTCCCCTGCTCCCGTCGAAAAAGGCCACATCCGTCATGTACGGCGCTGTCGGCACAGTGAGTGCGGTCCACGTCCCCCCGCCATCAGTCGTGCGCAGCAGCGTTCCCGCTCCCGCCATGTCACTTCCCCCCCCCACTGCGACGCCTGTCTGCGGCGTTGCGAAGGCCACGGCAGTCAGGCGCTGCGTGCTCCCCGTTGTCTGTTTCGTCCACGTCTGCCCTGCATCGTCGCTTGTCAGCATCGTCCCGTTCGCACCGCAGACGATAAGCCGCTGCGCATCCGCCTTCGCGACGCAGAGAAGATCCGTCGTCGCGCCACTGCCCACCTCCGTCCATGTGAGGCCGTTGTCGGTGCTGCGCTGCACACGACCCGCTTCACCACAGGTCACCACCACCGACGCATCCACCATGAGTACGCCAAACAGGTAGTTCGTGACGATGCCGGTCACCTGCGTCCATGCCTTCCCATGATTCGTCGTCCGTGCGAGGCCGCCGTCCGCACCTGCGGCGATGCCGGTGCCGTTCGGATGAAGCGAGACGGCGAAGACGGGCATCATCGGCAGGGCTTCGGCGGTCTGCGTCCATTGTGCGTGCGACACGGATCCAAGAATCACAACGAGGAGAACCAGGCAGAGGGCATGGCGTTTCATATGCGTCCCTTGTAGCAAGGATGAGTGTGGAGGTGGGAAAAAACAGACGATTGGGCGCCGCATGTGCAGCGCCCAATCGCTCATTGAGGATTGCGAAAAACGACCGTCGGTTACTTCGTGACGGTGAAGGATCCGGATTTCAGGGCGCTGCCGTTCTGCACCGTGTATTTGTAGGTGCCGGGAAGCAGACCGTTGGCATCAATGGTCAGGCTGTTGTAGCCGGACAGCATGTAGTCCTCGGCAACCGTCTTGACCAGGCGGCCGTTGAGGTCATACACGCGGATGGAGGTGAGACCGTCCTGCGGGAGGTTGAATGCCAGCGTCGTGGAACCAATGAAGGGGTTCGGGAAGTTGGGATGCAGTTCGAACGCTGCTGTTGAGCCCAGTTTCACCGCCACGGTGGAACTGTATTCCGTGCGGCCATCACGATCCATCTGCTTCAGGCGGTAGTACAGATCAGCCGCCTTCGGGAGGTTGCCGTCGCGGAAGGAGTAATCACGCGGGGTGTTGGATGTGCCCGCACCCTGCACGAAGCCGAGCGAGGTCCACTGACCGTCGGTGCCGATGCGGCGCTCCACATCGAAGCCGTGGTTGTTCACCTCAGTGGTGGTGCGCCAGCGCAGATCCACTGTGTTGTTCACGAGCCGCGCGCTGAACGAGGTCAGCTCGGCGGGCAGGAGACGGTTGCCCGGCACATCAGCCACGTTGAGCGTGAGGTTGGTGTTCACGCCGCCGATGTAGGCCTGCATGTTCGTGTACGGCGATGCGATGGGCGGCACGCGCCATGCGAGGTTCGGTGTCCCGTTGAGGAACTGCACCGGTGTGCCCGTGCCGCCTGTGCCGGTCCAGAGCTGCATCTTCGCTCGGATCATCCTCGTCCCCGGCCAGGTGGTGGAGATGATGGTGCCGTTGCCGGCGCCCGGAGGTGTGCCGTTGCTCCAGCGGAGCTGCACGCCGGACACCGAGTACCGTGACTGCGTGGTGGCGGCGGTGAGCTGCGAGCCGGTAAGCTGAGAGGTGCCGGGCGTGAAGGTGTAGAACGGATAGGTGGTGGGAGAAAGCGGAACGAGTGCGGAGTTGTAGGTGATCACCAGCGTTGCGCCGGCGAGCTCGGTCCATGCGGGTGAGGAGCTGGAGTCGGCCTGCAGATAGATGTCGAATTCAAGCGAATTCCACACCGTATCCGAGGCGTTCATCGTGTAGCCGATGCTCTGATTGAGCACGTGCACTTGGAACTTGGCCTGACCAAAGACGGTCAGCGGCACAAGCAACAGAAGAAGAAAGAACAGACGTCTCATGATTGTATCCTCAATGATGGGATGGATGTTGGCAAATTTTTACCACAAAATAATCAAAATTGCTTTTGAATCAAGTTATTGTTGTCGGTCGACATGAAATCCTGCGAATCGATGAAGCCGTCGGCATTCGTGTCGAACAGAAGATAGCCACCGGCAAACTGGTTGTTGTCGGCATCGACAAAGTCGGTGACGTCGATCTGGCCGTCGCCGTTTGCATCGCCGCCGTAGAGCGCAAAGTAGGTGGTGCCCACCTGACGCATCGGAGCTGTGCCGTAGGCCTGGGCCTGGGCAGTGGTGAAATCATACTTCGCAGATGAGAGCGACAGGGGCTGGGCGAAGGCGCTCATGATGGGGATGTGGTTCCGCTGCCAGATGACGATGAAGTAGGATCCGGGGGCCGTGCTCTTGAAGCACAGCGGCGAATCGCCGTCGAGATCCACCACATCGCCGTTGGTAAGGAGGAAGCCCGCGCGACGCTCGAGCACGGTGAGGTGCGTCGCGGCATCACGCAGTTCCACCAGCACCCAGTCCACCACGTTCGCCGGAAGCGTCGTGACAGCCTCGGTGCCTGCGTAGTTCCACTTCAGCGGATTGGAATACGGCTGCGTCAGCGGGAAGCCGGCGAGTGCCGCGAGGTCCGTCTTCATTGCGGAGACGCCGTTCCATGCGCCCTCGATGAATGCGGCCGTCTTCACCACAAGCTTCGCACCTGCCGCCTCCTTGGTGGTGGCGGAGATGTCGG
>CAYUYM010000283.1:0-3405 GCA_964449305.1 uncultured Chromatiales bacterium
GTCAACTGCCCACCGCCCCTCCTCCGCCCAACTGTCAACTGCCCACCGTCCCTCCTCTGCCCAACTGTCAACTGCCCACCGTCCCTCCTCTGCCCAACTGTCAACTGTCAACTGTCAACTGTCAACTGCCCACCGTCCCTCCTCCGCCCAACTGTCAACTGCCATGCTCCTCGCCTTCACCAAATCCCCCGACGCCCCGGGCTACGATCGCTACATCTCCTGGCTGCATCATCACGCACCGGACGCCGTCGTGATCGACGTGAGCGATGCTGCCCAAGGAGTCAGCGTGGCTGATCGCATGGCCCGGTGCGACGGCATCCTGTTCCCGGGCGGGCCCGACATACATCCCCGCCACTATGGCACGCCCGAAGCGCTGCCGCTGTGTACGGTGGATGAGGAACGGGACGCGTTGGAACTTGAAGCCTTCACCGTTGCGCGCACCCGCGGCATCCCGGTGCTCGGCGTCTGCCGGGGATTGCAGGTGATCAACGTTGCGCTCGGAGGCACCCTTGTGCCGGATCTCCCCGCCGTTGGCCGGGAGGGCCATGCCCGGACGGCGCGCCCCGATCACCGCGAGGACGAAGCCTGGCCGGCGGTCACGAGCGACGCGACGCACCCGGTGCTTCTGCACCCGACCTTTTGTGGTGGTCTGTTGCTGCATGACGATCTGGACATCGCTGGTCGTGGCGTGGTGAACTCCAGCCATCATCAGGCGGCGGATGCAGCGGCGCCCGGACTCGCGGTCACCGCCCGCGCAGACGACGGAACGATCGAAGCGCTCGAATGGGCGTCGGGCACGACACAGCCCTGGATGCTGCTTGTGCAGTGGCATCCCGAGCGGATGGACTGGCGGGCTCCCCTCTCCGCCTGCGTCATGCAGTCCTTCCTCGAAGCGGTGCTGAGGGCGGGGGAGGGTGCGTCGAAGGCCTTGTCACGGCGTCATCCCGCCGCAGCTCCCGTGCACAGTGGGTGACGAGTTGAAGACCGGGAATGGAACGGATCGTCTCGGCTGGATGTCTCAACGTACAACGGAAAGCCGTGTCGACGAGCGCCCGGATTCTGTGATCAGCGTCACAAGATAACTGCCCGCCTTCAGCGTGCCAGTCGGTATCTCCTGGACGTGCTCACCTGCGGACATCGGCGAATTCACCACCGACAGCACGGAACGCCCAAGCATGTCCGTGACAATGAGCTGCACATGCATGGGACGGTCCAGTTCATACTTCACTGATGTCGTGGTGGAGCTTGGTGTGGGCCAGAGGCCGATAAGGCGAAATTCGCTGTTCACGGAAGTCATGTGCTCCACCTGCGTGGGACGATCCAGCGGCAGCACGGCTGTATAGATATTCAAGTCCCCATCGTTTGTGCGCCCGTCCGCCCAGAAGGGTATTACATACCAATCCGTGGTCAACACCTGCGTATACTCGCCGATGCCGAAATTGTCGTTCTGCCTTCCGACGGTCAGCATGTCCATGGGCTTGGAGGAGATGGGGACGTTCGGCGTGAATGTTCTGCCGCCGTCCAATGACGTTGTCATGGTGTAATTGGTGAATCGGTTGCTGGCATCTGATCGGCGATCGTACCAGGTGATCACGAGCACACCCCGCTTGTTTACCGAGATACTCGGGTGAAACTGGTCGCGTCCCAGCCCGGGTGCATCATCATTGACGATGGCAGCAGGTGACCAGGTGACGCCTTTGTCCTCCGAGCGGCTGAAGTAAATGTCGGTTCCGTTGGTCAGTCTGTTGCTGATACCGTTGGCCGTCCATACGGCATAGAGCGCCTGGGTTGTGGGATCGATGACAATATGCGGGCACGGGTAGATGCGTGACCAATCGAAGCCGTTGAGTTGTCCGGTCATTTCGTCCCCTGAAAAGCGCATCAGATGAACATCGGAGATTTTCGTTTCAGCCAGAAACGTCTTGCCGCCGTCTTCGGACAGATTGTGATAGAGTGCGTAATTGAGCTTGTCCGTGGATGCGAAATACGAAACGTGGATGCCGCCGCTCTTGTCGATGTCGATGGAGGCGAACTGCACGAATGCAAATTTGGCGCTTGAAATCCGCACAGTGGGAGAGAAGTACTCATTCTCGGGCACCTTCTTGCGCAACCCCACCTGCGTGGTTTGCTCATGGAAATATGTCAGTGCGGCATACACCGTTCCCCGCCAGGGAGATGTCGTGCGGTCGACTGCGAGCCACTGCTTGTCGTACATCTCATGAAGATTGGAGGGGGTATCCTTCACATGGCCGATGTACGGATTGAATTGCATCGTCCATGTGGCGCCGCCATCGGTGGAAGAGCTCCACATCATGCCAACGTGAATCTCGTTGACGTTGTTGTTGATGAGGAAAAGGTTGATCCAGCTGAAGTAGAGCTTGCCGTCAGCGTCGCACGCAAAGACGGGATCACCGCCGCCCAGAATCGACGGGTTGATCACCGGCGGAATGCTCTGGAACGTACTTTTCTTCCATGTTTTCCCGAAATCCTTCGAGTACCATATCGGGCAGATGAGCGGCTGTTCGTCGCTGCTGTTCAACTGCATTGCGGAAACAATGATATTGGAACTGTCCTTGACATTGATGATCGCATGCACCTCGGATTCGGGAAGAAACGACCTGTATACCGGCTGATCGCCCTCCATGGTACCGGTCTCGAGCATCCGGGTTTGCTCAGCCCTTTGTTGTTCCCGGGGCGGAATGCCGGGATGCAGCAGCCACTCGACAGGCACCTTGAGCTTTTCGAGCAGCACCTCGTTGATGACGGGATTCGGATTGATCTGTGCATATGAAGCACTCGCTATGCCGATCAACACAACAATGAGTTGCACGATGAACTTTATTCTCATGAGTATTCCTTCTAAATATTGGCTGGTTGATTATTGTATTCATTGTGTCTGTCGGCGATCCGGCTCATTTCCTGCGCTCTTTCACTTCATCGAGAAGATACCCGACAAGACGCGGCACCTTGGGCCGGATGAATTGGCCTTTCGCCTGTATCGTCATGAGCAGCTCCTTCGTTTGCCCATCATGGATTACCAGGGTTGCCTTGTCGGAGGTCCACCCTCCGAGGACATCGGATCGTAGAGTGTCCATCGAGAGACCTATTGTCATATCCGCCTCTTTCTCATTATAGACGACAGTGTATCCCATCCGCCCAAGTCCGACTGACAATTCTTCGGCTGCAATGGCGAGAGCTATCTCATCCACAATCTGTCCATCCCAGCGGGAATGCCTCATGGCCGTTGTAATGCTATCCCACTCCTGCTTGGTTTCACTGAGTTCGGGTCCATCATACATTTTCGTTATTTTCTGCCTGAGTATTTCCAGCCAATTGTTCATATAGTCTCCCCTGAATCCGTGAGATGAATGGTACAAGTTTCAAAGTATGCCACTTTTTCTGGTC
>CAYUYM010000284.1:0-3371 GCA_964449305.1 uncultured Chromatiales bacterium
GGAGTGGAAATGATGTCCCCCGGCTACAACGTTTTTGTCTGTGGCCTGTCGGGCACCGGCAAGGTCACCACCATCAAGACCATTCTCGAAAAGATCCATCCGGTTTCGCCGCCTCCCGACGATTTGTGCTACATTCATGATTTCAAGAACGAGGATCGCCCGCGCCTGCTGCGCTTCCCCCGGGGCAGGGGACGCGAGTTCCGCGATGCCATGGCATCAGCCGTTCGCATGATCAGGGAGCGGATCTCCTCGATTTTTGAGGAGGAGGAGTTCAATAACAGAAAAAAATCACTAATAGAAGAGTACTCCAACCGCAGCGGTGAAGTCTTCACCACACTCAACGATTCGATGCAGAAGGATGGCTTCATCATCGGGCGCATTCAGGATGGGCAGGCCGTTCACCCAGAGGTGTTCGTCATGATGGAGGGCAAGCCCCTTCCGATCAACGAGGTGCTTGCCAATGTGGAGAAGGGCACGATGACGGAGGAGGACGCAGATGCACTCGTGGAGCGCTACAAGCGCCATCGCGACGAACTGATGAATGCCATGAAGCAGAGCGTCCAGATCCAGGTGGATTATGAACGCAGCATGACGGAGTTCGAAACCAACGCCGCATCCCTCGTCGTGTCGGCCGTGTTCAGCCAGCTCTTCAGCCAGTTCGATGCCGCCGTGGTTGCTGACCACCTCCAAAGCGTCAGTGAGAACATCCTGGCCAACATCGCGATCTTCAAGGGGGCTCAGGAGGGGCAGGAGGCGCCGCCCGATGTCAATTCCATCACGGAATACAAGGTCAACCTCGTGCTCGACAACACCGACACGCCTGATGTGCCGGTCATCCTCGAATCCTTTCCGACCTTCGTCAATCTCTTCGGCACCATCGACCGCCGGCAGGATGCCGAAGGGATGTGGTACTCGGATTTCACGCTCATCAAACCTGGCGCCATCCTCCGCGCCGACGGCGGCTACCTCGTTCTCAATGCTGCCGACGCCCTCAGCGAACCCGGGGTCTGGAAATATCTCCAGCGCGTCCTCCTCCATCGCAAGCTCGAGATCCAAAGCGTCGAATCCCTCACCCAGCAGGCCGCCGTGGCCCTCAAGCCCGAGGCCATCGACGTCAACATCAAAGTCATACTCGTTGGAAACAACGAAATCTATTCGTATCTGGCAACTTACGAGCGTGACTTCAAGAAGATTTTCAAGGTGAAGGCCGACTTCGATTACGAAATGCACAACACGGATCTTGCGGTGAAGGAATACTCCTGCCTGGTCCGGAAACTCATCACGGAGGAGGGGCTGCGGCATTTCGACAACAAGGCCATCGCCGGCATCGTGGAATATGGAGCCCGCCTCGCCGGTTCCAGGAAGAAGCTCACCACGCAGTTCAGCGAGATCGCCGACATCGTGCGCGAGGCGAACTACTGGTGCATGCAGAACAGCAACAAATACGTCACCGCTGCTCATGTGGAGAAGGCCATCGACCAGTCGCGCAGCCGCCACGGTCTCTACGAGGACAAGCTGGAGGAGATGATCGAGAACGAGATCCACCTCATCGATGTGGATGGCAGCCGCGTGGGGCAGATCAACGGGCTCACCGTCTACACGGGAGAGCGCTATTCCTTCGGCCGGCCCGCGCGCATCACGGTGGCCGTGGGCGTTGGGGAGGATGGCATCATCAACATCGAACGCGAGGCGAACCTGTCCGGCAGCACGCATGACAAGGGCGTTCTCATCTTCTCCGGCTTCTTCCGTGAAATGTTTGCCCAGACCTTCCCGGTCTCGTTTTCCGCATCCATCTCCTTCGAACAATCCTACGGCGGCATTGATGGCGACAGCGCATCAAGCACCGAGCTCTACGCGCTTCTCTCCGCGCTCGCCGGCATCCCCATCCAGCAGCGTTGGGCGGTGACCGGTTCGGTGAACCAGAAGGGCGATGTCCAACCCATCGGCGGTGTGAACGAAAAGATCGAGGGGTACTTCGACGTGTGCCGGAAGCGCGGACTCACCGGTCGTCAGGGCGTCATCATCCCCATACAGAACGTGGACGACCTCATGCTCGACCAGCGTGTGGTGGAGGCCATGGAGGATGGTCGCTTCGCCATCCATCCCATCAGCCGCATCGAACAGGGCATTGAGCTGCTCATGGGCGCCGCCGCCGGGGAGCGCACACCCGACGGGCATTTCACACCGGATTCCGTGTTCGACCGCGTCGGGAAGCGCCTCGCCGCCTACCATGAATCTCTGAAACGCGCAAAGCGACACGACGCCTGATCCCATCTCCGGGCACAATGCAGACGGGGCGACGAATCTCCTTCGTCGCCCCGTGACGTTTTCACCCTGCCGCTGGCCGGTCAGCGGATGATGCGGAACTCCACGCGCCTGTTCAGAGCGCGGCCCTCCTCCGTGTCGTTGGTCGTCACCGGCTCGTCAAAGCCATACCCCCGTGCTGTGAGGCGCGAGGCGGCGACCCCCTTGCCGACAAGGTAGTTCATCACTGCGTTGGCGCGGTCCTGCGACAGCTTGCGGTTGTATTCCGCTGTGCCCTTGTTGTCCGTGTGCCCTGCCAGCTCGATCGTCAGCTGCGGGTTGTCGCGCATCCAGCGGACGGCGCGGTTCAGATCCACCGTGGATTCGCGTGTGAGCGTGGACTTGTCGAAGTCGAAATACACGAGCAGACGCACCGTCTCACTGCTCATGAGGATGTCCTTGCGCAGCGTGGTGTTCCTGGATTCGGCTGGAACCTCGAAGCGCTCGGAGTAGAACAGGTAGCCCGGGGCCTCCGCCGTCATGACGTAGGTCTTCCCGCGCTGCAGCACCACCACATAGGAACCGTTCACATCATCGGAGCGGAAGGTGCTGATCTCCTCATCGGTCTCGATGTCGCGCACCGTGAGTGTGGCCCCGATGGGCGCCTTCGTCTTGAGGTCGGTCACCGTTCCCACCACCATGGTCACCGCATCCGGTGGCAGGGGGTTGGGCACCACCATGAAGAGGTCGAGACCGCCATTGTTGCCGGGACGGTCGGACGCCATGAAGGCGTTGTCGGTGCCTATGATCGGGTTGAAGAACATGTCGTCGTAGCCACTGTTGACGGGCGTGCCGAGGTTCTCGGGCGTGGTCCAGCTTCTGCCGCTGCCGCGCGTGCGGTACACATCGTACCCGCCGATCCCTGGGTGCCCGTTCGAGGCGAAGTACAGGGTCCGGTTGTCCGCTGAGATGTAGGGGCTCATCTCGTCGTCCGCCGTGTTCACGGTGGAGCCGAGGTTCACCGGATCGCTCCACTCGCCGCCGATGGTGCGTGTGGAGACCCAGAGATCGGTGCCGCCGAAGCCGCCGGCGCGGTTGGAGGCGAAATAGAGCGTGAGGCCGTCGGC
>CAYUYM010000285.1:0-3363 GCA_964449305.1 uncultured Chromatiales bacterium
CGGAGGCCGGGTATTCAGCGGTCTTGTCGAGTATCCACCCGCTTTTCAGGCGAAGCCGGTTGAGCAGGTGCGTGGTGGTCCAGGTCTTGCCGGCGTTGGTCGATGTGTGCGCCAGCACGATGCCCTCTGTGCTGTCGCCCATGGCGATGGTCTGCACCATGCATGCATCGCCGCCATGCGAGGCGATCTTGCGCTGGCCGCTGCCCTCGAACGCCCGTGCGGAGTTCGCGGTGGGGGCGCTGAACTCGATGAGAGGGATGGAGTTGACATGCTCCCGCGTCGCGCTGTAATCGCCGAAGGTGATGGAAAGCTGCGGGCCGGAGCTGCGGGCGTACACATCGCCCTTCCCCTTCCAGGAGAAGGATTCGATGCCGAGGAAGTCGGGGTTCGTCCACATGGTCACGATCTGCGGATGCGAGAAGAAGATTGAGCCGCGTGGAAGCTTGCCACCGAGTTTCACTTCGTTGCGGCCATCGGCCTCGATGAGCGAGAGACCGTCGACGCCGTCATCCTCGTTGACGAGCAGGCTGTCCACAAACTCCCACACCAGGAAACCGCCGGGCGACTGGGGGATGTTCTCGTAGGTGTTCTGATCGGCCGTGATGTACTGGTCGAAGCCGTCGGACCTGCGGTTTTCGATGATGAGGTAGTGACCCTTCATCCAGTCGGGCTCGTCGGTCCACCCGCGTGGCACCTGGAGAGGGATGACTGCCACGCGTGGAGGTCGGCCGTTTTCCGGGCGCTCCACAGCCGGCAGGGGCATGTTGCGAGCATTGCCCGCGACGATCTGCCAGTCCAGCCAGCCGAGCTGCAGCTTGCGCCACGGATCGAGATGGGGGGGAGTCTGCTGCCGTTCGTTGTAGTTGCCGAACTCGCCCACGTAGTGCGAGCTGCTGTAGCGGGGTTCGCTGAGATCCCAGAATTTCTTCTTCAGGAAGAAGCTTGTCGCGTGGACGTATTCATGGACCACCGAGGTGAGGTTGTACTGGAAGATCATCTCGGAGATGGCCTGGGGATCGCCGGGGTTGGAGGTTTTTTCCGGGATGAAGATCATGATGGGGCGACGCGGTGTGAGGTGCGAGGCCTCCAGGCCCTCGAAGGTCTGCATGTATTTGCTGCCCGACCCGGCACAGATGATGTAGACGATGTCGAGATCCTCGCGCCACCAGCGGATGCCATTTTCCATGAACTCCGAGTCGAACACATGTTCGCATTCCCACTGGAGGTAGTAGTAGGGGCGGATGGGATCCTGATTGGTGAAGAAGAAGCTCTTCGGCCCGGAGATGGTGATCCAGTCCACATGTCCGTTCATGATGGCCGTGTCGCCCGGGGAGGGGGTGACCCGATTGAGGATGCCGGGCACATGACCGGGGCGGTTGAACGGGATGACGTCATGGATTCCGTAGCTGTTTTCTCGTGCCCAGGTTCGGAGGCTGCCTTTCATGCCCATGGTCCAGAGGCCGGTATAGCGGGCGCCATGGCTGAAGGAATCGGGATGCGCGAGCCAGCCGTGCTCCTTGAAGAAGACATCCCAGTAGTCGTGGACGGCGTATTTCGGATCGAGTTTTCTGCGGGCTTTCTTGTATTCCGGACCTGTTCCCCGATCGAAGCCCACGCTGCCCTTGGCATCGGGATTGGACGCATGGTCCAGAAACTGGAGGAAGACGATGCCGACGCGGGGAGTCTGCGTGGGCGGCATCTGGGCCAGCGACGTGAGCGGGGAGGCTGCGAGGAGCAGCACCAGGGCGAACGGGAGGAGGGGGGGGGTGCCGTGGAGGAGGGGGCGAAAGTATCGGAATGGAGATGGATTGTCCGGTCCGCCAAAGGAGGACCACGGTCTTGCCGATCGCAGATACCCGAAAGCCTTCAATACCGCCTCTTCACTGTTCAATTGGATTCAACGAAATCCGTTCAAGCATACGGAAGGGAATGCGGAAAATCAAGGGGAATTGGGGGGGCATCTAAGAGAGACCTTAAGGTCTTCTAAGAAGTACTAAGAAGACCTTAAGGTCTTTCTTAGAATATCTTGGAAGGCCGATGCTCTCCCCTGGTCCCGCATCAATGGTGGACCCGCCTAGTAGTTGGAACGCAACACCAGCACGCCCAGCGCACACAGCCCCCCCACAAACAGAACGTTCCCGACCATCGTCAGGCCGTTCCGGGCCACGTAGCGGATGCTGCCAAGCGCGATCGGGCCTTCGAAGGCGACGGTGCTGTCACCAACAAACTCCTGTCCCATTGCCTGCAGCGTGTCACCTGCCACATGATGTTCGGGGAGTTCGAAGCGCCTGTTGTCGTTGGTGATCACCGTGATTGTGACCTCCGTCTTGGCAAGTTCCGCGACGTCGGTGATGGGCAGTGCTCCAACGCAGCCGGGAAGAACCGCGCCGATGATGATGGCCAGGAGACAGAGGACTGGTTTCACAGTGCTTTCCAGATCGGGATGATGGTGATCAGAATGTGTAGTGGATCATGATGACAACAGGCGATCTTGGCGCATTATCCATGTCGAAAACACCCCAGGAAAATTCCACTTCACAATTGAGTGAGTTCAGTCGATCCAGGACAAATTCGCACCCGACACGCAACGGAACCAGCACATGATTTGCACCTTGTAAGGTCGTCCAAGAGAGTCCGGTGCCCAGATACAGGTTCTGACGTGAATGGCCGGTGTGCAGTGGCAGGCAGCGTAAACCAAACTCGGCCAACGGCATCTCCCATCCAACCCGTTGCCGGAACTCGATACCCCACCATGGACTCGGCTGCCACTCGATCCCGACAGCAAAGATTGCACCCACCTTCGCCATGATTCCATCCTCGTCAGCCAGTCGTAAACGCTCCACCACTGTCACCCCTGCTCCCATGGTGATCATGAGCCGCGGCCAGGTTCGTGGGAACTCGGCATCACGGTTCACCGGATCGAAACCGCGGACTCCGGTGGCGGGCGAGCCACCGCCATCCGCGAGAGCCCACGGCGATTCAGAGCAACGTCCGGCCCCATCGTGTATTGCTGAGGCACCGAGCGGGACAACAACGTCCTCACCGTCAACAGAGGCGATGGACAGGCTCTCCCACGCTTCCCGGGGTGCGCCAGGTGCATATGCGCGCAGCAGCGGGGTGACGCTGCCCGGAACATGCGTTCCCGCACTGAAGGCTTCGAAGTACTCGATCCTCTCCGCAAGGGCACAGACGGCTCTTGTCCGCCAGCCCAGCGATGCACCACCCATGGTGCCTTCCGGAAGGCAGGTGTGCACGGTGACGTTGATGTGCCCCGTCTCATCGATGGTGAACATAGCATGGGAGAAGTGTTTCCAGTCAGAAAGCAGACCGTTGTGCACGCTCTCGACGGAATCGATCCCGACC
>CAYUYM010000286.1:0-3356 GCA_964449305.1 uncultured Chromatiales bacterium
ATTGTCAACCCCATCGCCATGATCATGAGCGGGGTGATGATGCTCGAGCACATCGGTGAAACCGACAAGGCGGCACGCATCCGCGCTGCCATTGCGGCCGTGATTGCCGAGGGTCGTGTGCTGTGCTACGACATGAAGAAGCTCCCCGGCGGCCCCGACGTCATCGCGCAGGGGGCGGCCACCACGCAGCAGATGACCGACGCGATCATCGCCAGGCTCTGACTCGTGCAGGTGGCCTGATCGCCACTGAGTACCCAGGATGGTGGATGGCAGACCCTGTGTGCCATTCACCATCCGCCGTTTTTCCCCAAACGATTTCCCTCACCCAGCCCCCCATCAACCATGATCCGTCACATTGTCATGTGGACCCTCCAGGAACACGCGGAGGGCAACGACCGTCGCACCAATGCCCGGCTTCTCAAGGAGAGGCTCGAGGCGCTTCCCGCACGCATTCCGCAGATCCGCCGCCTGCAGGCCGGCGTCACGATTCCGGACTGTCCCTTCGCCAACCATGACGTGGTGCTCGATGCCGACTTCGACAGCTACGCCGACCTGGAGGCGTACCAGGTGCACCCCGCACACAAGGAGCTCGTCGAGTTTGTGCGACGGGTGCGGGTGGACAGGGCATCTGTGGATTTTGAGGTCTGAAGCGACACCGGTCAAAGCCGGCGTTTCAGCGCCATGATCCTGCGGTAGGACGCATCGATGCGTTCCCGGGAGATGGTGCCGGTTGTCACAAGCTGTTTCAGCGTGGTGAAGGCGCGCTTCGTCACCGATGCATCGAAGGTGGCCGTGTTGTTCGCGAACACGATGCAGTCCACGCCCGCCTCCACCACGAGGCGAAGGGCCGTCTCAAAATCGTATTGCGAGGCGATGGCCTTCATCTGCATGTCGTCGGACACCACCACGCCATCCCATTTCAGGCTGTCGCGCAGGAGTCCGGTGATGGTGGCATGAGAGAGCGTGGCCGGATTGAGGGGATCGAGGCGGGCGTTGAAGATGTGCGCGGTCATCACCAAGTCGCATTTTCCGGCGGCGATGGTGCCGGCGAAGGGGAGCAGTTCCTTCGGATTCCAGGTCTTCGTGACATCGACAAAGCCCTCGTGCGAGTCGCCGGTGGAGCTCCCGTGTCCGGGGAAGTGTTTGATGGCGGTGAGCACATGCTGGTCGTGATGCCGGTCGATGGTGATGAGCACGTGTTTCAGCACCGTTGCAGGATCGGGGGAGAAACTCCGTTCGAGTCTGCCGATGACGGGGTTGCCGCTGTTGGTGTTCACATCCGCCACGGGGGCGAAGTTCAGATTGCAGCCGATGGCATGGAGCTGTGTCGCAGTGCGTGACGCCTGGAAGGATGTGGAGTCGGGATTGTCGAGCGTTCCGAGATGCTGCTGGGACACGGTGGGGAGGAAGCCGTAGCGGACCTTCAGGCGGTTGACGCGCCCACCCTCCTGGTCAATGGCGATGAAGAGCGGGATGTCGGCATGGCGTTGCAGCTCGGTGGTGAGTCGGCGCACCTGTTCCGCCGATTCGATGTTGCGTTGCGCCCTGCCCGACGGGACGTCGTAGTCGAAGAGCACGACACCGCCGATGTGGCAGTCGCGGATGTCGCGGGCGATGGGGCTGTCCTCCGGTGCGCTCATGCCCTGGAAGCCGACCATGAGCATCTGACCGATGCGGATGTCGAGGCTGTCGACCGGTCCGCGGCCCTGGGAGCAGGCGCCGCCGGAGAAGGCGAGGAGGGTGACGAGCGCGAGGAGGGGAAGGGTGATGGCGGGGGAGAGGGCGGATTTCATGCGGTTTCCAGCGTGTGATGGTGGACGACATCCCATTGACTGCGTGCAAATATACCGACAAAAGCCGTACATTGTCGGATCAACAACTGGGTGCACGCCATGGACACGGAAGACAACATCGACGACCTGCTGCGCACCTGCAGCAGGGATGACGAAGCGTATCGACGCCTGTCGACGCTCGTTGCCGGCCTGCGATCTGCTGCTGCGGCCGCTTCACAGCCGCCCGTGTCGTCGACGCCGGCGCAGGTGACGCCCCTGCTGCGCCTGCTCATCGACGTGCTGCCCGGCTGTGTGGCCGTGCTTGATTCCGACCTGCGCCCCGTGGTCTCCAACGCGCGCTGGAACGCGGATTTCGGGCTGATCGATGATGACCCGGCCGGGGCACCGTTCCCCGAATCCATGTCCGTCCTGTCGGAACAGCAGAAGGCCATCATCCATCGTTGTGTGGAGGGTGGGGAGGGCTGCAGGGACAGGCTGCTTCTGGTGCACGAGGATGGCCGGCAGGACTGGTTTGAATGGGAGATGCGGCCGTGGAGGCGTGACGATGGATCCCGGCAGGGCGTCATCATTCATGCCCAGTGCATCTCGGAGAACGTGGACCAGGAATCCTCCACCATCCGCCGTGATTTCTTCCTGCACGGCATCGCCGAGGCGACCTCGGCACTGATCGAGGCGGAGGATCTTTCGATCGGCATCAACAACGCCCTGCGCGTTCTTGGTGTGGCGACCATGGTGGACCGCGTCTACATCTTTGAGCATCACACCCTGCCGACGGGCGGGGCGGTGCTGAGCCAGCGCTACGAATGGGCGCGCGACGGCATCGAGCCGCAGATTGACATGCCCGAGCTTCAGAATGTGCCCTTCGATGCCCTCCCGCGCTGGCGAGCGTTGCTCACCGATCACCAGCCGGTGGTGGGCTTCATCCAGGAATTCCCGGAGGAGGAGCGCCCCGTGTTGGAGGCGCAGGGCATCCTGTCCCTCCTGATCGTGCCCATGTTTGTGAAGAGCCATCTCTGGGGCTTCATCGGGTTCGATGACTGCCATTCGTTGCGGCAGTGGAGTGAGTCCGAGCTGTCGTCGCTCCAGGCGATGGGGGCGACGATCGGCAATGCCCTCGAACGCCGGCGAGCCGAGGAGGAACTGCGGCAGAGCGAGCGGCGATACCGTTCCGTGGTCGAGAGCGTGAAGGAGGTCATCTTCCAGACCGATGCCGCGGGGCTCTGGACGTTTCTCAACCCGGCATGGGAGGAGATCACCGGGTTCAGCGTGGAGGAAAGCATCGGCACGAACTTTCTCACCTATGTCCATCCAGACGACCGCCAGCGCAACACCGAGCAGTTCCGACCGCTCATCGCCCGGGAGAAGAGCGACTGCCGGCATCAGGTGCGCTACCTCACGCGGTCCGGCGGGCATCGTTGGATCGAGGTGTATGCCCGGCTGACCTTCGCCGATGATGGGAGCCTCGCCGGCACGGCCGGAACGCTCAATGACATCACCGACCGGGTGGAGGCCGAGCATCGCATCCTCACATCCAAGGAACAGGCCGTGCAGGCCACGCGCGCC
>CAYUYM010000287.1:0-3343 GCA_964449305.1 uncultured Chromatiales bacterium
TGGCCCATCCCTCGTTGAGCCAGATGTGTTCGAAGGTATCGCAGGTCACCTTGTCCCCGAACCACTGGTGCGCGAGTTCGTGCACCACGACATCCGCATCGTAGAACCCCATCGACGTCACGGTCTGGTGTTCCATGGCCCCGCCCCATTCATATTCGGCCATGCCGTATTTCTCCCTGATGAAGGGGTAGGTGCCAAACAGATCGGAGTAGACCTTGAGACCGTTGACGGCGGTGCGTTCATGCTGGCGCATCTCGGCGGAGGCCATGCCATAGTACCACGACTCCATGGGCATGTCGATGCCGTCGTAGCTGAAGGTGAGCGTGTTGTGGTTGTACTTCGCCGCCGCGATCGAGATGAGGTAGGTGGCGATGGGGTAGTGGGATGACCAATGCACGGTGCGTGTCCCGTCGCCGTTGTTGCGGTCGTCGATCATCACGCCATTGCCCACCGGGAACATCTCCTCGTCGGTGGTGAAGAAGAGGTCGAGCGAATCGGCCTTGTCGGATGGGTCATCCTTGCAGGGCCACCATGTACGTGCATCGTAGGGTTCGGCCTGCGATGCGAGGGAGATGATGGACTCATTGAGGTCGACATTCTGGACCTGACGTTTGGTGACCCCGCTGCCGGCATAGGCCGCAGAATAATACACCCAGAGGCGCGTGGTCTGCCCCAGGAGGAGTGGCTGGTCCAGCGTGATGGACAGCACACCGTTTGTGTGCGTGAAGGCACACTGTGTGCCGTTGTGCACCACGCTGTCGCAGGTGCCATTGGCGGCGAGGTTCATGTCGACGGTGGTGAGGGAGGCGACGCGGCTTTCCAGCAGTGTGGCCACGCTGCCACGGAAGCGATCCGGCGCGGTGCGTGCGGTGACGTCGAGCCGGTAATGCTTGACATCGTAGTCATTGGCAGATGGCAGGATGCGCGAGGCGTTTTCGGCGCGTCGGGCGGCGGCGGCGGCCTCGAGCTGGCGATGCTCCACCATGGCCGGGCTCTGCGCCCACAGCATGGCCGGGAACGAAAGGAGAAGGGAGAGGAGAAGAAGACGTGGGAAACGAAAGGGCATTGGGACTCCGAAGGGAAATGGCTGGGATCGAATCAACGGTGTGTGCACGTCGGCACGTTGATGAGGAAAAGACAATGTCAGGAGGTGAAAGGCGACAGGCGCACCATCCTGATTCAGAAGCGGATGCGGAGATCGAGCCGACCGGATGGCAGCAGCAGCATCGACGCGGTGGCGACATCGCTGACGGAGAAATCGAACAGATGCGCGTCGATGAAGGCATCGGCGATCTGGATCAGGTAGAAGAGACCGAGATACCAGGCATAGGAGTCGCGGTTGTCCCGGTAATACTCCCGGTACTGCTTGTAGATCAGGTTGCCTGCCGGGGTTGTCGCAGTGATGGACGCGTCATATTTGTCGCGGTACTCGATGAAGGAGGCGTTCTCCACCACGATGCCGCGGATCATCCAGGCGCAGAGGCCCACAACGATGGGGATCTTCCAGTACGATTCGTTGTAGTACTGGCCCCAGCCGGGGATGATGGCCGAGCGGAGCATTGCGCCGGATGGGGATTTCGCCATCATAAAGCCCGTGTCGGCTGGTGCGCTCTGCGTGGCCACCGTGTCACCCGTCACCATCACCTGTGCGGCCGTCGTGCCGACGGTCAGGGTGAGGAGAAAGAGGAACGCCAGAGTCCGAATCATCGCCAAAAGTACCACGCCCTCATGGCAAATCCAAGATGGACGGACCGCTTCTCATTGCATTTCCCTCACCTGTTCGATACATTGAGCGGTTTCTCCCACAATGAAGAGGATGGCATGGAACGGATTGGCGTGGTGTTCGGCGGATGTTCTGGCGAACACGAAGTGTCACTGGTGTCCGCAGGATCCATCATGAACGCCCTGGACAGGACACGCTTCGACATCGTCCCCATCGGCATCACCAAGCAGGGGGCCTGGCATACGGGACCCGGCGTGCTCGACTGGCTGAAGGCGCGCGGCGCTGGCGATCCTCCGCCGCGGTGCCATCTCTCGCCCGATCCCGCCGTGCACGGCCTGCTCATCATCCAACCGGGCGGTGGTGTGGAGAAGTGCGCGTTGGACGTGGTCTTTCCCGTGCTGCATGGGACCAACGGCGAGGATGGCTCCATCCAGGGGCTGCTCCAGCTTGCGGACATTCCGGTTGTGGGATCGGGAGTGCTCGGCTCGTCGGTGGCCATGGACAAGGTGATGCAGAAGGCCCTCCACGCCCAGGCCGGGCTGCGCATCGCCGGATTCGTCTGGAGCATGGCGGGCAGGTATCGCGGGGATCCGGATGCCTTCTGCGCCGAGGTGGAGCGCGAGCTCGGGTATCCGGTCTTCGTCAAGCCACCGAATCTTGGCTCCAGCGTCGGCATCTCGAAGGCGACCGACCGGGCGTCGCTGGTCGATGCCATCGAACTCGCGCTGCAGTACGACGTCAAGGTGGTGGTGGAGCGGGCGATCCCGGCGGCACGGGAGCTGGAGGTGGCCGTGCTGGGCAACGAGGACGCCATCGCGTCCATCCCCGGGGAGATCGTTCCGAGCAACGACTTCTACGACTACGATGCCAAGTATGTGGACGGAGCGTCGGCCACGCTGATTCCGGCCGATCTGCCGCAGCCACTCGCGGAGGAGATCCGCCGCATGGCGCTGCTGGGCTTCCACACGCTCGGCTGTGAAGGCATGGCCCGCGTCGACTTCCTGCTTTCGCGCACCACAGGGGAACTGGTGATAAACGAGGTGAACACCATCCCGGGGTTCACCTCCATCAGCATGTATCCCAAGCTCATGGAGGCCGTCGGTGTGGGTTATGGTGAGCTGCTCACGCGCCTCGTGGATCTCGCCCACGAACGACAGGCGCGGCAGCGCGCGCTGCGTCATGCGTTTCAACCCCGCACTGACTGGCACACGCAGGGGTGAGCATGAACGTGGATGATCCCGGATTCTGGAGCCAGGCGTACAGGGAGGATCGCACGGCGTGGAATCTTCGGACACCGACACCGGTTTTTGAACACCTGCTCGTCTCCACCCCGGGTTGGCTCGCCGACCGTCTCCGCCCGGGACGCATCTGCATCCCGTGCAGCGGGCATGGGCACGACGCCCTGTTGTTCTCACGCCATGGCTGGAAGGTGACGGCAATCGATTTCGCACCGGAACCCCTGGCGTTGCTGAACGAGAAGGCGCGTGAGGAGAGACTGCACGTCGATGTGCTGGAGGCGGACATCTTTCACCTGCCGCAGGAGCTCGAAGCGCACTTTGACGTGGTGCTGGAATACACCTGCGTCTGTGCCATTGATCCGAAACGCCGCAGTGAATTTGT
>CAYUYM010000288.1:0-3334 GCA_964449305.1 uncultured Chromatiales bacterium
CGTCAATGCCCAGCGACGCGGCGATCGCGTTCACAGGACCGGGCGCATCACCGCTGAGCACGGCGGTGCGAAGTCCCATGGCGCGGAGGGCGGCCACGGCGGCCGCGGCCCCGGGACGCAGGGGATCGCTCATCTCCGCGATGCCTGCAAGAGCACCGTCGATGGCGATGCACACCTGCGCGCCACGATCGGACGGCAGCGGCTCTTCACCCCGATCTGCTGAGCGCTGTACCCCCATCACCTCCATGAATTCCGCGCTCCCCACCAGAACGCTTCTCCCCATCACCATGGCCGCGACACCCAGACCGGGGCGATACACAAAGTCACCGGCCTCCCCGGGCTGTATGCCGCGCTCACGCACTGCGTCCACGAACGCCCGTGCGAGCGGGTGTTCCGACAGCCGCTCCACCGACGCCGCCAGGCACAGGACGTCCTGTTCATCGGCGCCATCCAGGATGTGGAGCTGCGTGAGCGTGGGACGTCCCTCCGTCAGTGTTCCGGTCTTGTCGAACACCACGGTGGTGATGCGGCGCGCGGTCTCCAGCACACTGGCATTGCGTATCAACACGCCCATGCGGGCGCCTGCTCCGAGTCCCACCATGAGCGCGGCGGGCGTTGCAAGCCCCAGGGCGCAGGGGCAGGCGATGATGAGCACGGCGATGGCATGGAGCATGGCGGTGGTGAATGGTGCACCGAACAGCAGGAGCCATGCGAGAAATGCTCCCGTGGCGATGAGCATCACCACCGGCACAAAGACCGATGCGATGCGATCGGCGAGGAGCTGCACGGGCGCCTTGGTGGATTGCGCCTCATCCACGAGACGGATGATGTGCGCGAACACGGTATCCCCACCCACGGCGGTGGCACGAACCACGACCACCCCAAGCTGATTGAGCGTGCCCCCGATCACCTCGTCCCCGATCGTGCGCTCCGCTGGAAGACTCTCGCCGGTGATGACTGCCTCGTCGATGGCTGTCCGTCCCTCGATGATGATGCCGTCGGCGGGCACACGGGCGCCGGGTTTCACGATGAACTCATCGCCCGCAACGAGCCTGGTCGCGGGGATCTCCACTTCGCCGCCGCCGCGACGCACGATGGCGATGGAAGGCTGGATCTCCATCAGCTCGGCGATGGCGGAGGAGGCACGGGTCCGCGCCCGGGCTTCGAGCCATCGTCCGAGGAGGATGAGCGTGACGATGGTGACCGACGTGTCGAAATACACGGCAGCGTGCCCTGCGTGCAACCCCAGCCAGTGGGGGAACAGGGTGGCGAGGGCGCTGTAGAGAAAGGCCACGCCGGATCCCACGGCGACAAGAGTGTTCATGTCGGCGGCCCCATGCCAGGCGGCCTTCCACGCTGCCGTGAAAAAGCGGCGGCCCGGCAGAAACATCACGGGGATGGCGAGAAGGAAACCGATGCGGTCGGCATCCTGCATGCTGAGAGTGGATTGCAACGCGAACCAGGGGGACATGGAGATCATGCCCAGGAGCATGACAGGAAGAGTGAAGGCAGTGGCGAGGAGAACATCGCGACGCAGGGCTGCAGCGGTGTCGGCTTCACGATGGTCGGCTGATGGCGCGGCATGCGGTTCCGCACCACCACCGCTGTGCACAGCGGCGCCGTACCCGGCATCCTCCACGGCGCTGCGGATGGACTCGATGGACACCCGTGCGGGATCGAACGCGACGCGGGCGCTGTTGGTGGCAAGGTTGACCGACGCCGTCTGCACACCGTCCACGCGGCAGAGCGCCTTCTCGACACGGGCGACACAGCTTGCGCAGCTCATGCCTTCGATGTCGAGGCGCAGGCTGGCATCCTTGGCGGGTGACATGTCGAGGTCAGGAGGGGATGCGTTCGAAACCCGCCTCGCGGACGGCGGTGTCCACCATGGTGGGCGAGACGCGCGCCTCGTCGTATTCCACATCGGCGGATCCGATGGCGACATCCCTGATGGTGAGGCCATCGATTTTCGACAGCTCCTTCTTCAGAGCCATGACACAGTGCTGGCAGTTCATGCCGCTGATGGAAAGGTGGTCGTATTTCATGGAAGTGGTCCTTTCAAAAGTGAGGTGTGAGAGCATGATCGACGAAATCACCGGGCAGGATGGAGTTCCGGTGGTGTGGCATGACACTCGCGACGATCAGTTGAGTTCCTCCTCGTTGCAGAAGGAGTCGAGATCGACATCGTCGAGGAGCTGCGAGCGGATCATCTCGGCGGCTCGTGGGTTGATCTCCTGCAGTCTGCGGTAATGCTCACAGGCCTTGTCGTCGTCGCCCGAGCGCAGGCTGGCATTGAGGAGGAGGTAATGGGCGGGGGCGTAGAGGGAGTCCGCCTGCAGGGACAGCTCGGCCTCCCTGATGCCCTCGGTGAGGAATTCCAGGACGAGCCATCCGGTGGCGAGGCGCGCATGGACCTGTGCCTCGCCGGCACTGCCGGCCTCGACGAGGGAGCGGAAGCGGGCAGCGATATCGCTGCGGCCGGCCCTGGTCCAGATGGCGTGGAGCGTCGGCGCCGCGGCACTGGAGTCGCTGCCGGAGCGCAGGAACCATGAGGCGGCCTCCTCCCAGTTCTCCCGTGCAACCTCGAGCGAACCGAGTTGTTCCATGACCGCGGTGTTGGAGGAATCTATGGCATGGGCGTGCAGCAGTGTGGTGATGGCTTCATCGTCGCGGTCGTCGTTACGGAGCCAGTCGGCAAGGCCCAACAGGGCGTCGATGGATCGGGGATCGCCTGCGATGGCCTGGCGCCAGGCATCGCCTGCGAGGGAGTCGGCATCCTGTGCCTCGAGGACGCGGGCGAGGGCCATCCAGGTCTGTGGTTCCGGCGCCACGCGCAGGGAGGCGCGCAGCATCTCCTCCGCCTCGAGCTGACGATCCATCCGCGAGAGGCAGGTTCCGGCCATGGACAGCGCCACGGCATGGAAGGGATTGATGGCAAGGACACGTTTGTACATGGCGAGGGCCTCGGGGAGATTGTCGACGAGGTAGAGGCTGTTGCCCATGAGAAACCATGCTTCGAGGATGGTGGAGTCCATGTCCGTTGCGAGGCGCAGGAAGCGAAGGGCAAGCGGATAATTGCCGGCGGAGTACTCCTCATAGCCCGATTCGACGAGATCGTATGAGAGCCGACCATCGGGATCAGCGGTGAGCAGATCCTGCGCCATGGCGGACGACCCGGCGAAGAGGAGAATGAGGATGAGGAAACGGGTGATGGGGGTCATGAGGCAATCCGATGCGTGATGTCCGTGAATATAGCATTTCCCGCGAAAAGTGCTGGTGCAGAAGGGCGTGCAGGGGGGGGAGACCTTAAGGTCTTCTTAGAAATATCTTAGAA
>CAYUYM010000289.1:0-3323 GCA_964449305.1 uncultured Chromatiales bacterium
GCTCATATGCCTTGCCGATGCCTGCAACAAGCTGCCGCTTCTCGAAGCCGAGATCGATCTGCAGGCGGATGAGCTTGTCGGACTTGGGAACGCGCTCCGCTTCCAGCACGGTGGCGACGCGGAGGTCGATCTTCGTGAAATCGTCGATGGTGATCTGGGGTTTCACCTCCGGCCATGCGTGCGCCGGTGCTTCGGTGGTCGCGCCCAGTCTGGCAATCTCCGACTCGATCGCCGCATCATCAATCTTGGCGAACAGAATCTTCTGTTCACCCAGTACATGGCCCACGGGCAGGCTCCAATCGGTGGCCGCTTCCCAGGTCCAGGGGGCATCGGAAGGGTCGTTGAGAATGCCGCGGATGTCACGGCTCGTGAAGGGCAGCACGGGCTCGAGCACGATGGCGAGCGTGCGGATGGCCTGCAGGCAGAGATGGATGGTGGATGCACAGGCATCCGGATCGGATTTTGCCGTCTTCCAGGGCTGGGCATCGTTGAAGTACTTGTTGCACGCGCGTGCGATGTTCATGCCCGCGGTCACGCTGTCGCGGAAGCGATACGCTTCGATACATCCCGCCACCTCGGCGGTGAGCTCCGCGATCTGTTGCACAAAGGCCCGATTCTCTCCCGAATCCACCGTGTGTCCCGGCACCTTTCCATCGAAATTCTTCTTCGCGAAATGCACCGTCCGGTTCACGAAGTTTCCGAGAATGTCGGCCAGCTCGTTGTTGTTCCGCGCCTGGAAGTCCCTCCAGGTGAAGTCGGAATCGCGCGTTTCCGGCATGCTCATCGCCAGCGTATAGCGCAACGGATCGGCCGGATAACGCTCCAAGAAATCCGCGATCTCGATGGACCACCCCTGGCTCTTGGAGAACTTCCGCCCCTCGAGGTTGAGGAACTCGTTGGCTGGGACGTTTTCCGGAAGAACGAAGCCGCCATGAGCCATCGCCATGGCCGGAAACATGAGACAATGGAACACGATGTTGTCCTTGCCGATGAAGGCAAGGTAACGCGTCGTGGGATCGCACCAGTAGTCCCGCCATCGATCGGGTTCGCCGATGCGTTCCGCCCATTCCTTGGTCGAGGAAATGTAGCCAAGAACGGCTTCAAACCATACATACATCACCTTGCCTGAGGCATCTTTGAGCGGGATCGGGATCCCCCATTCCAGATCGCGCGAAATGGGGCGATCCGACAGACCGGCCTTGAGCCAGCTCCGCACCTGCTGCACCACGTTGTCCTTCCACGCCGGTTCATGGGCGGTGACGTAGTCCTCGAGCTGCTGCTGGAAGTCTCCGAGCGGGAAGTACCAGTGCGTCGCCTCGCGGATCACCGGGCGCTCGCCGGAGAGCAGGCTCACCGGATTGATGAGCTCGGTCTGCTCATAGTACTTGCTGCAGTTCTCGCACTGGTCGCCATAGGCCCGCTCGAAACCGCAGTGCGGGCAGGTGCCGGTCACAAACCGATCCGGGAGAAACATGCCCTTCTCCTCGTCGAACAACTGCTGCTCCTGATGCTGCTTCAGTACTCCCTTTGCATGGAGGTCCGTGAAGAACTCCTGCGCGGTGGCGTGGTGGATGGGCAGCGAAGTCCGCGAGTAGTTGTCGAAACTGATGCCGACACGCTCAAAGGCGTCCCTGTTCATCGCGTGATAGCGGTCGATGATATCCTTCGGGCTCACCTGCTCCCTGTTGGCCGAGATGAGGATGCTGACACCATGTTCGTCGGAGCCGCACATGTAGACGACATCCGAGCCCTTGAGCCGGTGATAGCGCACAAAGATGTCGGCCGGCAGGTAGGCGCCGGCGATGTGGCCGAAGTGGATGGCACCATTCGCATAGGGAAGGGCCGACGTGACAAGGATTTTCTCTGGTTTCTGCATGTGGTTCCGTGGTTGGTTCAGTCAAAGAAATTACAGCATCGGGGAAAGGTATCCAAAAAAGGCCGCCCATTGGCGGCCTTTTCCGGACACGCATGGGAATCAGTTGGCGATGTGGCCGCTTTCCAGCTCCTTCGCGATGCGATCGAGCTTGTAGATGTGGCGCAAACCGGCCAGAATACCACGAGAGTGCACAGACACGGTTCGGTTCCCCGAATCCTCGGCAAAGATGAACTCGCCAGGGAGGCTTTCGATGTTGCCATCGAACACCAGGCCGACCACTTCCTTGTTCTGGTTGATCATCGGAGAACCCGAGTTCCCGCCGATGATGTCGTTGGTCGTGACAAAATTGAGCGGAGTGGCGAGGTCGAAATCCGACGGGCGATTCTTCCAGCGCTCGGGCAGGTCCCAGTACTTCTTGCCGGCAAACGATGCGTTGCGGTCGTACATGCCGAAGAAGGTGGTGAATGCCGGGGCCTTTGTTCCATTGTAGTCGAAGCCCTTGACCACGCCATCGGCGATGCGCAGCGTGAAGGTGGCATCGGGCGGGATGGACACGCCGTAGACATCGAACATTGCGCGACCGAGAAGGACGCGGTTCACCTCGTCACGGGCGTTCACATCCTGCTGCACCTTCTGCGCCTTCAGGACGCGTGGGTAGGCCATGCGGGCGATGGTGATGAAGGGATCATCGGATTTCTCAATCGCATTCTCCCCGCCGTCGAGCAGGGACTGGATGAAGGCCGCATCGGTGAGCCGGCTCTCCTTGAGCATGCGTTCGGCTGCGGCACGGGTGGACTGCCCCTTCAGGGCCGTCACCATGATGGGATCGTCGGCACCAAGGAACTGGAGCATGAGCGAGAGCTGCCTGTCGAGCGTGAAGAGTTCCATGTCTGCCTCGGGCTTGATCGCCTTGGCAATGGTCTTCCTCGTGAGCTCCACCGTCTTCTCCTTGTACGGCTTGTCACGCTCCTCCTCCGATTTGCGCATCTCGTTCATGTAGCGGACCAGGCTGGAGGCCTTGCCGAAATGGTCGGCGATGCCGAAGCCGGCGAGGCGCAGGGAATACAGATCCTTCGCCACCTCACGCATGCGGTTGCGGGACGCAGTGATCTCGTCCCAGATCTGACCGTATTTCGCCTTGAGGTCCGCGCGGGCATCCACCTTTGCCTTGAAGGTGCGGTCGAAGTCGCGGCGGCGCTGCATGAGAACGTCGTTGCGGAGGCCGGCGAGCTGCCCGTTCTGCGATTTCTGGCCGTTGGCGATCTCGAAAATCTGGTTGATCAGCTCCTCACGCTTCTCGGGATGGTTCGCAGCATATTCGTGCAGGACCTCGACGCGGTTGTTGAGGAGGGTGCTCATGAAGGGGGCGCTGAAATCGCGCTGGAATTCAAGCTGCGAGGCAGTGCTCAGGCGACCGGTGCTGCCCGGATTGCCGATGACAAAGGTG
>CAYUYM010000290.1:0-3312 GCA_964449305.1 uncultured Chromatiales bacterium
GTGGACCGCACGCACTGCCCCGCGGCGCGAATCGTGTATGACCGCTATGACGCATTGGAGGTGTCGGCCCGCACTGCCCGCGCTCTGGAGTGGCTGCGTGCCTCGGAGGAGGCGCTGCTGCGCGATGCCGACATGGTGACGCACAGCGCATGGGCCATGCGTGCGGAGCTGCTGCAGGTGGTGGACGAGGACAGGTTGGTGTGGATTCCCAATGCCGTTGCGCGCGAGTGGGTGGATGAAGCGCCGCCGCCGGCCGCCGGGCGCGATCGGAACGAGGTGGTGTACCTGGGGGCGATGGAGCCGGCATCCTTTGATGCGGAACTTGTGCGCGATGCAGCAGTGGCTCTGCCAGGCATGCATTTCACCCTTGTCGGACCGGTGAGCGCCACGGCACGACGACATCTGGCAGCAGTGCGGAACGTCCACTGCACGGGCGCCCTGTCGCCGGTGCGTGCGCGTGCGCTGCTCCACCGTGCCACGGTGGGCATCATCCCGTTTCATCGCAACGCCATCACTGATGTCGTGAACCCGCTCAAGATGTACGAGTACGCCGCGTGCGGACTCCCCATCGTGGCCATGCGGACGGCGGAGCTCGAACGCCATGCGGGCACGGTGACGCTTGCCGGAGATGCCACGGAGTTCATCCGCCTGATCCGCGACGAGGCGCGCGATCTCGACGACGCACGGGTGGAGCGGCAGACGGCCTTTGCGCGGGGTGAGACCTGGGATCACCGCACCGACCAGCTTCTGCGGCTCATCGCCGGAGAGGGGCGGCCATGACCATCCTGCTGCTTCATTCGGCGATGACACGAGGGGGGACGGAGCGGCATCTTGTGACGCTCATCCGCGGACTGGTGGCACGCGGACATGCGGTGACGTTGGCGGCCGCGCCTGGTGCGATGAGTGCGGATGCACGGAAGGCGGGGGTGGAGTTCCTGCCGTTGCGTGACGCGAAGCAGGCGTCGGGTGTGCGTCGAGTGATGCGGTATGCGGCGAACATTCGCACGGTGCTGCGTCATGTACGGGAGATGCATGTGGACGTGGTCCATGTGCACGCGCGCTTCATGCATCCCCTTGCGCGCATCGTTGCCCGGTGTGCCGGTGTGCCCCTGGTGGCGACGGTGCACAACGTGTTCGACACGCATCTGCATCTGCCGCTGCGGGCGGAGCGCTTCATCGCCGTGAGTGCTGCGGTGGCCCGCATGCTGACGGAGGCGATGGGCATCGATGCCACACAGGTGCGTGTGGTGCATGACGGTGTGGAAGATGCGTCCGGTGTCGGGGGCAAGGATGTGGTGTGGGAGCGCCACGATGCAGGGTTCACCCTGCTTGCCGCGTGCAGGCTGGAGGCGGACAAGGGGGTGGATGTGATCATCCGTGCTCTGGCGCGGCTGCGGGAGGTGGTGCCGGACGTGCGGCTGCGCATTGCCGGGGAGGGCACGGAGCGGGAGCGCCTCGGGGAGCTCGCGCAGCGCCTGGTGCTGGGGGATGGGGTGCGGTTCGACGGCTGGGTGGACGACATGGAGGCCCTGTATGCGGCGGTGGATGTGGTGGTGATGGGATCCGTCGCGCTGGAGGGATTCGGGTTGACCGCCGCGGAGGCCATGCGGGCGGGTCGGCCGGTGGTGGCAGCGCGCACAGGGGGGCTGGCGGAGGTTGTGGAGGATGGTGTGACGGGGATGCTGGTGCCGCCGGGGGATGCTGATGCGCTGGCCGCCGCGCTGGTGGTGATGCACGCCGATCCCGCGCGGGCGACGGAGATGGGGAGGCGGGGAAGGGATCGCGCGCTGCGGATGTTTGGAGCGGACGGCATGGTGGACGGGACGGTGGTGGTGTACGAGGATGCGCTGCGGGGGAGGGGATGATGCCGGTCGGCACGGTGGAGCTGTTTGGATTGCGCGTGCACGCCGGCACGCGTGTGGAACTGCTCGACGCCCTGCGGCGGCATCTTGATGCGGGAGACGGAGCGATGACGATTGCGACGATCAACGCCCAGTTCATCGACCTGATGCAGCGGGACGCGGCCTTCGCGGCAGCGCTGCGGGGCACGGACATCTGCGTGGCGGACGGCATGCCCATCGTCTGGCTTGCGCGGACGGTGGGACGGCCGGTGGCGGAGCGCATTCCCGGGCGCGAGCTCTGGCTGGATTGTGTACGGCTGGCATGCGAGCGGCGCATGCCGGTGCAGCTTGTGGGAGCGCGAGCGGAGCTGCTGGAGGCGGTGCAGGAGCGACTGGAGCGGGAGTATTCCGGGGTGATCATCGCCGGCCGCCACGCGCCATCAGCGGGGTTCGATGCAGGCGGCGGAGAGGCGGATGCCATGATTGCCGCCATGCGGGTGGGGGAGCCGGGGCTGGTGTTGGTGGGGTTGGGAGCGCCGGCGCGTGAGCTGCTGCTGGAGCGGCTGCATGCATTGCGAGCGTATCGCCTCGGCATCGGCGTGGGGGCGGCATTCGAATTGTACACCGGCGCAGCGCAGCAGGCGCCCGGGTGGATGGCGCGGCATGGCTGGGAGTGGCTGTGGCGCTGGATGCACGAGCCGGTGCGGCTGTTCACGCGCTACACGGCCGGGAACGCGCGCTTCCTCCGCGCGGCGTGGCGGGAGTGGCGGGGGACCTATAGGTCTTCTAAGGAGTACTAAGAAGACCTATAGGTCCCCCCTCCCCCGCGGGCATTGTCCATTCCTCCGTTTCTGGTTAATTTTCCCGGCAATTCCCTTCTGAACGCACAGGATCACCATGCATTCCCGCATACGCATTTTCCGCACCCTGACGCTTCCCGCCTTCCTCCTGGTCCTGCTCTCAGCGCATGCCGCCGCCCAGTCCCCGCAGGCGTCCGTGCGCTACGACGCCATCCGTCACCCCTGGCATCAGGTGCAGGCAGGCCCGGAAACCTATCTCGTGATCGACGGCTTCGAGAACATCTCCACCGCGTCCTTCATCCTCCCCCATCGCCGCGAAGTGCTGGTGTTCGATGGATCCGTCTCCCCCTCCTTCTCCCTCCGCGTGATCGAAGAGTCCGCCCCCATCGCTGCTCATCCGTTCTTCCTCACCGAGTACCGCTACGAACGGGATTCGACACGATCCACCGCCCTCGTCAGCCTCTTCCGCGATCGCGGCCGGCAGCCCTCCGGTGCGGAGGTGTCCGACATCCGCATCGTCCATCGCAATGGGATGACGCTCGTCACCCTCCACATCCCCGTCGTCCGCTGGGACGAGGCGGCCCAGCGCAGCCACATGCTCGAAGCCCTCGATCTCCGCATCTCCGGTGCCACCCCCCGCATCATCGGAAGCCGCCAGCCGGACGCCCTGC
>CAYUYM010000291.1:0-3287 GCA_964449305.1 uncultured Chromatiales bacterium
GTGGGAGCGTGCCGTCGGCCAGGCCCGCTGCATTGTGCTGACGCAGACCCTCCGGCGTCATCGTGCTGAAATGCAGGGCCGGGAGTGCGCTCCACATGCCCTTCTGCATCGGCTCCACCGGATAGAGCGGCAGGTTCTCCGCCACCCATGTGTACGTGGTCATCGCTCCGGCGCCGGGCGATGCGCCAGGAAGCGTCTGCGTGATGGTGCCATACGGTGACGAAAACGCACCGCTTCCCGAGGGCGACGGCACGCCCATGTTCATCAACGCGTGGTGCAGAGTGGTGCCGGCTGGGACGGTGACCCGCACCGTGAGCCGGCGGATGGGGTTGCGCTCCCCGAACAGGACGCGGCCGGCGAGTCCGGGCATGAACCCGGGCTTCGTGGTGATGGTGTAGGCGAGATGGATCGTGGCACCCTTCTCGATGCCGGTGTGTGTGATCACCATCTCCCGGAGCCCGAGCCACGGGGCGGCTCCGGCAGCGAAAGAGGGCAGCACCTCGTTGAAGGCGTTGCCCGGCGATTCCACAATGGTGCCATTGGCCATCGTGGTCGCGGATCGTGTCACCTTCAGCGTCTGCCACGCAGGGTTGTACACGACGAATGTTTCGCCATGAGCGCGGTCGAAGGCGAAGTGGGTGATGAGGGAAAGGTGATGCTCGTAGCTGTAGGTGATCCCTCCGTCGGGGTGCAGGGTGTACTCGTGGGTGATGTCGTTGTAGATGGCATCGACGTTGTCCCCAGGCTGGGCCTGGGTGGTGATGGAAGCGATCAGCAGGCACACAAGAGCGGCGACGATGCGGCGGATGATGCGATGGGTCATTGCTGTGCCTCCTATTTCGTCAGAATGATCGGGGTTTCCATGAGCTTCAGCCTCTCGACGAGGCCGTCACGCACCTGTGGCCAGTCGCCGGCATCGTAGAGGCGCTTTTCCAGCCGGTGCGTCATGGTGAAATTCAGCGTGCCACCATCGCGGCTGTAGGTGGCGGCGAAGGACGCCGCGGGACCGCGGACAGGGCGGATCTGCTGGGGTGTCGAGATCTTCGAGAACTTCGGCAGCGTCAGCTTCTCCGTGATGTCGACCACCTTGGAACACCGCATGGTGAAGCCATGTTTCCGTTCCGTCAGTGATGTATCCGTGAAGAGTTCCGGACTCAGCACCCGGTCGCCGAAGGGATTGCGAGCCGCCAGGGGAACGAAGACGATGCGATCATCACCGACGAGGGCATAATGGGGGATACGGAAGCGCACGCGCAGGTGCATCGGTCGGCTCAGATCGTCCGGATCCTGAAACATCTGCTCTTCAACCACCGCACGCGGGGAGATGGCCGCAAACGCAGTGAGCACATAGTTGTGCCAGCCGGAACGCTGGGAGCGAACGAAGGCGCGGCGCATCGACGCATCGCTCTGCCCCTCGGCCTCGAGCACAAGCTCGCCGTCGAGCGTTCCGTCCTCGTGCAGGCGGGAATCCACGTGGAGTTTCAGCAGATGATTGTCGGCAGGTGAGACGGGGGTGACCATGAGATCGGCGCCGCCGGGGATGCCGGCGAGGAAGCCCTGCTGCTGCTCGGCGCTCGACCACAACTCACGGACACCCGGAACCCAGGTCGGGTCCAGCAGCATCCATTCACCATTGGAGCGTCGGACCAGCGTCACCGAGTGGTTGAACTGATCCGCGGGAATCCTGTCGATCCGTGAGCCGGCCATGGTCATGGCAGGGTAGGACGTGAAACCCGCGGCGCGCAGCATGGTGATGAGCATGCCGGCCTTGTCCTTGCACACGCCGCATCGATCGCGGAACGTCATGCCCCCCGGATGCAGAGTGTATCCCTCACCCTCACCCATCGAGATCCCGGAATAGCGGATCTCCTCGGCGCACCAGTGGGTGAGGATCGAGATCTTCGTCATCTCATCGGTGACGCCATGGATGAGGGAGTCCGTCATCTTCTGCACCTCGGGCGTCACTGCAAAACTTCCGAAATCCTCGTTCACACCATGGAACCACACCGCCTTGGAATACCAGTCCGGTGCGGTGGAGAGGAGGAGTTTCGGCGCCACATCGGACTGTGCCACCATGCCGGGTTCCCCCTTGAACGGCTCGATGTCGCGCATGCTCCAGCAGTACACCACCTTGCCGGGCACCGCGTCGAACGCCGGGCTCGTGGAGGCGCCGGATTGTCGCACCTGCGGATTGGTGACCACTGTGACCGTGTGCTCCTTCTCCGGCGGGAAATGCACATAGGAGGTGAGCGCTCCGTTGTACACCTCATGCTGCAGCGGCTTGTCGCGCGGCATCACGATGCGGTAGACCTTCTCGAGCATGGGTACGGTGGACCAGAACTCGACGATGTCGTAGTAATGCCCGCGCATCGGGGGAATGAACCTGTCGTCGTCATCGTTCTGCAGGAGGGCATAGGTGAACCCCTTGCGCGAAACGATGGTCTCGACCGCATCACCCGGTTCGAGGTGGCCGATCTCCACGCTCTTCTCCCTGGCCCCCCAGTAGATCGCCCGCGCCGGTGCCGCGTAATCCACCACACGGTCGGCGGGGACACGTTCCACGGAGCCATCCTTCCGATGGATGCGGACATCGAGGACGTCCACCGCTGCGGACAACGGATCATAGCCGAAGGGGATGAGGCGCAGTTCCTTTGCGCCCGCGGTGGTGAGCACCTTCGTGAGCTTGTGCATGATGACGCGGCTCAGGCCGGATTCCTCGACATCGACATTCGTGCTGTCGAAGATCACGAGAAGCGATGAACCTGGCCACGACGCAGCGTCGGCCGCCCGCGCAAGCCGGGCCCGAACGGGGTCGTCCACCTGTGCGGCGGCATACGCCAGCAATGCGATGTGACAGACGACGATCAGAAGCGCCGTCCTGTGCCTGCCTCGTCGTTGTAGGGATGATGTCATGTGCGAAACCTCTGTTGGTGATGCGTGACGATCCGGAGCAACCGCAGATCGCGGTGTTCAAATGGTGCCCGGCAATCTACGAAAAACCGGTTTCCGGGAATAGAATTGGTCAGAGTTCAAGAGTTGGACGCGGAGCGAGTAAAGAGGTGCTGCGAGGAAGGCCTGCCGTGCGCGAGCCATTCCGTCATTCCCGCACTTCGACAGGCTCAGTGCAGGCGCAGGAATCCACGCGCGAGTCCTTCCGAAGCCAACCCTGATAACCCTGAAAACGCTGATAACCCTGAAAACCCTTCAACGGCCGGACATGGATGCCCGCCTGCGCGGGCATGACAGCGGAGGGGCGCGGTGTGGCGCAGTTGAAGAGTTCCAGGGTT
>CAYUYM010000292.1:0-3275 GCA_964449305.1 uncultured Chromatiales bacterium
ATGGCGTGGATTCCCGCGCCTGCACTGAGCTTGTCGAAGTGCGGGAATGACGGAAGGACTCGCGCAGTCCCCGCCCCTTGTTACACAGCCTTGCCGTTGTTATGGAACGTTCGTTCCGCGTCCAACTCTTGAACTTTTCAACCTTTGAACTCTTCAACCCTTGACTCGCTCCGTGTCCAACTCTTGAACGCTTCACCCTTGAACTCTTCAACTCCGCCCCTCCGCGGAAGTCCATGGTTTTACTGGACACCGACACCGATGGAGAAGTACAGGTACACGGGCGAGGTGCGGACGGTGGCGCTGACGTCGGAGCGGGGGAAGAGGAAGGCACGGCCAAGGCCGAAGTCCGCAGGACCGATGGGCGTGTCGAGCCCGAGGGAGAGGCCAACGCCATGCATCAGGTCGGAGAAGGTGATCTCCTCCGGCAGCACCCAGGCACGGCCGATGTCGTAGCGCAGCGAGAGGAAGGTGTCGAAGAAGATGCGGATGGGCAGGAGGGCGCGCAGTTCGAGGCTGCCCACAAAGAGCTGACGACCGGAATACATGTTTTCGCGCAGTCCGAAGAAGGAATCGATGCCACCGAGGTGGAACTCCTCGGTCCGCGGCAGGGTCTTGTCGGCATAGCCGAAGCGCACGCGCGGATGGATGGTCCAGACCCTGTTCGCACTCGTGATCCAGCCCTCATACGTCATCTCCAGCTTCGTGTAGGAGATATCGCTGCCGAGTGGCATCTGGGCGGATTCGTAGGCGATGTTCACCAGGGCCCCCGATGTGGGATAGGGGAAGCGGTCCTGCGTGTCGATGGTCGTACCAAGACCGAGTGAGACGGTTCGGTGTTTCTCCGGTGTCTGGGTCCCGGAGAGGCCCTGGAGTTCCTGGTCCTCGAAGCGTAGCGTCCCGTTGAGTGTCCCGAAACGCCCCGTGTACATGCCAAGCGTGGCGGCACCGCCGATGAGTGAGCGTCGGTACGAACCTGTCTGCACCCGTTCGAACTCGTCGGACGGAAGTCCGGGCTTGTCGTCGTAGGTCCGGAAGTCCCGGAGGTCGTGGTAGGCGATGGCGGTGAAGTTGAGATTCGAATAGAAGAGCCGCGACGTGGAATAGCGGAGGTGGTAGCGGCGGTTGTCGAAGCCGGCGAACAGCAGGCCGGAGAGCTCCGATCCTGTGCCGAAGAGGTTCGCATCACGCAGCTCGATGATGGCCTGGGCATTGCGTTCGTTGTCGAGCACCGTCCCGACCTGGAGACTCTGGGACGAGCGCTCCTCCACCTCGATGTGCAGCTCTGTGCGTGCATCCTGATTCCGGACGGTGAAGGACACCCGGTTGAACAGGTTCAATCCGCTGATGAGCTCCATGCCACGCCGGGCCTGAGGGATGCGGAACACATCGCCCTCACGCAGGGGAAACTCGCGCAGGATGACCATGGCGTTCGTCTTCGTGTTCCCATCGAGCACGATGCGGTCGATGCGCCCCTCATCCACGAGCATGGACATGGCCCCTGTCGCGGTGTCGAACTCGACGGAGGTTATGGTGGCGAGGGACCAGCCCTCGCGGCGGTACTCCTGAAGCAGACGCTCGCCGATGCCTGTCACGGTCTCCCGGTTCCATCGTGCACCGCGATGCATGGCGATGACGGCATTGATGACGGTGTCGGGCAGGGAGCGTGTGCCGGAGATGCGCAGGGATTCGATGAAGGGATTCTCGGTGATCGTGACCTCCCATCCTGTGTCACCGGTTGTGGAGGGAGTCCACCGGGCATCACTGATGCGGCCGCTGCCGGCCGCCTCGATGAGGCGGGTGACGAGGGCCCGCGGGGCGATGCGCATCATCTCCTCCGTGGCGGTCCGCCCTGCGCAGTGCGTCACAACACGGAACGTCTGCACGGCGGTTGATGTGTCGATCACCGGCATCGCGTGTTTCGCTCGCTCACGCAGCGCCACGCCAAGACGCATGGCCACGGAGCGTGCCGTGCGATACCCCAGCATCACCAGGCTGTCCACCCGGTCAAAATCGGAGGCAAGGATGTCGCGTCCAACCGGCTCAAGGACGAAATCCGCCAGTGCGATCTGTTCACGCGTGTCACGGGCCATGAGGATGTTGAGCACCTGGTCCAGCGTTTCGAGCGGGTTGGTGACCTGTTCACGCGTACGCATCGGCGAGGTGGTGTTCACGGCGATGACGATGTCGCAGCCATTGGCGCGGGCCACATCCACGGCGAGGTTGCTCTGCAGTCCGCCATCCACCAGGGCGAGTGAGTCGATGATGACGGGGGAGTAGATGACGGGGATGGTGGACGTGGCGCGCAGAACATCAACGAGATCGCCATGGTCGAACACCATTCGGTCGCCACTGTAGAGGTCGGTCGCGATGGCGCGGAAGGGGATGCGGAGTGAATCGAAATTGTCCGCGTGATAGGGCGCCTGCAGAAGGAATTCGTTGAGGAGGCTCGTCAGGCGCTGTCCGTTCGAGACCGAAATCGGCAGAACCGGGCGCAACCCGTCAAAGCGCAGCGTGAAGACCGAACGATCCTGCGAGGGCTTCTGATCGACGAAGATGTTCTCCCGCTGGATCTGGTTGGTCAGCGTGAGATGCTCCCGCCAGTTGGTCTCTTGGATGAGGCGGATGAGATCGCCTGCCGTGTACCCTGAGGCATACAGCCCTCCAATGATGCCACCGATGGAGGTGCCGACGATGAGATCCGGTCGGATGCCGGCCTCCTCCAGGGCCAGCAGCACGCCCGCCTGGGAAAGGCCACGCGCGCCTCCGCCGGAAAGTACAAGGCCGATCTTCGGGCGGCGCAGCGTGGTGAACACCGCGGAGCTGAAGGGGTGCGCCGTGCATCGGACCATCGGGAGCGCGCCCTCCGATGCCGGTTCCGCGGAGGCCGGCTGGGCAGGCAGGGATGCATCCCCCATGACGATGAGCAGGATCATCGCAAGAAACGTGATGCTCCAACGGGCACGGGGGAGGGAAATCGTCGGCTGGTGGACCAAAGAGGATGCGGGCGGTGTGAATTCGTTACGGGTTCGTTATATTTCCGTTCCGTCCGGCATATGACGGAGATCGTCAAGAAACTTGTTGATTTTTGACCTGAAATAAAAGCCGAATTCGCATCTCCCATCACTGGTCCGCGTCCCGCCGCGGATCGTTCACGACACAGCATGACGCATGGAAACTGAACCCTACATCCCCGCACACACGCTTCGTTTCGTCACCGCCGCATCACTGTTCGATGGGCACGACGTGAGCATCAACATCATCCGGCGCATGCTCCA
>CAYUYM010000293.1:0-3223 GCA_964449305.1 uncultured Chromatiales bacterium
CGTTCACCGGCCTTGAGCGCGACCGCGCCATTGGAGGTGGCCAGCGCGGCGAGCTTCACGAGCTTCAGATCGGCGGCATCGTACTCATCCACGTTGCCGAGCTCCTTCATGGCGATTTCGGCCTTCTCGGGGACTTTCTTCATGAGTTCCTGGATGTACTGCATGTTCCCGGCAAGCTTCTCCTGAAGGAGTGCGGGATTGGTCTTGTATTCGGGGTTGTCCTTCTGGAGCTGGTTCACGGCCGTCATGAGCGAATCGTAGGAGTTCGCGACGACACGGAATTCCTCCCATGCCTTCGAGGTGAGTTTCGAGCCGCTGTGCTGTCCCTGCCCGCAGGAACACACGAAGAGAAGACTCAATGCGGCAAGGACAAGGGGGGCCCGGTAAACCACGATGTTTTTCATAAATCAACTGTACCTGTGCTGGTGAAGAAAAGTCGTTCTGAGAAGGCGGCGAAACAGAACTCACAAGATAATGCGATGCCTTGCGGGAAAAAAGGATTCAGACGACGGTGGACGGCGCCGTTGCAGGGAGCGGCTGTTTCGCGCTGTCCGCACGCTTCCGACTGTCGTTTCACGGGAAATTTCCCTACCTTCTCACGGTTGGAACCACCATCGCCCGACGCATACTTCTTCCCTGTTTTCCCATGCCAGAGACATCCAGCTTTCTTGAATCCCGCCCATCCCACCTGCTGTGCGTCATCGTGGGTTCGGCATTGGTTTTTCTCGCCGTTCTGCAGCTCCCGGTGACGTTCTTCCAACAGAACACGAAGGCCGGTGGGTTCATCCGGGGCAAGGAATTCACCGACGCCGGTCTTGTTGTGGGTGAACTGGTGAAGGTGCAGGATCCGGCCTACTATCAGATCAAGCCGGGGGATGTGGTGGTGGCGTTGAACGGTGTCTCCATGCGTAGGCAGGAGCACGATTATCTGGCGATGGTCGACATGCAGGTGGGGCTGAATGTGGGTGACACGCTCCACATCGATTTTCTCCGCGACGGCGTGCCCCACCACCTCGATCTTCTTCTCACACAGTGCAGAAACGTCACCATCGCCAAATCGGTGACGTTGACCACGGTACTCTTCTCTGTGGTGTCGCCGTTGTTCATGCTGGTGATCGCCATGATCGTCCTCATCCGGCGGCCACGCAACAAGGTGTCGACGCTCTTCTTTCTTCTTTCCACGAGCATCGCCTTCTACCTGCTCACCTCGAGCACGGTGAACATCTCCATCCCCTGGTGGCATCATCTCTGGCCCGGGCTGTTCTATGTGAACACCGCGACCTTCGTGATGTTCTTTCCCATCCTCCTGCATTTCTTCCTGGTGTTCCCCACGGAGCGGCGGCTTCGTGGATCGCGTGTGCTTCGGGACGCGGTGATTTATCTGCCGTACATCATGTACCTGGTGATCGCCCTTGTGCTCACGGACCCCACGAAGGTGCGTGACTGGACGGACTGGCTGTCCATTTCCGAATACGTGCTTTTCTCACTGAGTCCGTTCGTGAGCATTGTGGTGCTCATCCACTCCTATCGAAAGGCGCCGTCGCACAGCACGCGCAAGGCGATGAAGATCCTGCTCATCGGGCTCATCGTGTTCAGCCTTGCCTGCATCATCCTGCTGTCGATGAACTACCTGATGGGGACTGTGTCGAAATCGTCGGATGTGTGGCTTATCATGCGTCTGACCTCATTGCTGGCGCTCACCTTCTCGCTTCCGATCAGCTTTGGCTATGCGATCTTCCGCTATGGATTCATGGATGTGCACGTGATTTTCAAGCGGACCGCCGTCTACACCATCATTGCGCTGCTGACCGCGGGGCTGTTTGCCCTGATGTATTTCCCGCTCGCGCCCTACATGCGCATGTTCAGCAATGCCGAACTGGTGTTCCTCATTGTCATCATCACCGGGCTGCTCGCAATCGCGATCTCCGCGCTGCGTGACCGCATCCAGCACGCAGTGGAGCGCACGCTGTTCCGCCACGAATTCCAGGTGGCACAGAACCTGCGCGCCTTTTCGCGGGCGCTTCTCAACTACCTGGACCGCACCTCGCTGCTTCAGGCGCTGGTGAGCGAGCTGCCCTCCATCCTCAAGCTGGGCTCGGCAGCCGTGGTCCAGATCGATGAGGACGGGGAGCTGCACACCATTGCCGGGCAGGACGGACCGGGGGCGCATCTGGCCGACTACATGAAATCCGCGGACTTTGTCAATGCCATCGGAAACGAGGAGATCGTGCTGGTGCACAATTTCCGCGAGGTACGGCAGCACCGTGATCTGGCCGTGGTGTTCACCCTGTCCATCGGTGGTGGGGAGTACCTGCTGGTGGCGCTGGGGGAGAAGGTGAGCGGGCGGATCTTCACGCTCGACGAACTCATGCTGCTGCAGGCGGTGGCCGACCACGCGGTGGTGGGATGGCGCAATGCGACACTGGCGGAGGAGATGCGCGAGAACGAGCGCATCAAGAAGGAGGTGGAGATCGCACACACCATCCAGAGCGCCATGCTGCCGCGCAGCACACCGCGCGTGGACGGCATCGATCTTCACGCGCTCTCCTGCCCGGCCCGCGAGGTGGGGGGCGACTTCTACGATTTCATGATGCTCTCCGACAGGGAGCTCGCCCTCGTGGCCGGGGATGTCTCCGACAAGGGGGTGTCGGCCGCGATGGTGATGGCGTCGGCGATCAGCACCGTGCGTTTCGCCGCGGAGGAATACCGTACACCGCGCGAGATTGTGGCACGCGCCAACGAACGACTCGTGAACGACACGCGGCGGCACATGTTCGTGGCCGTGTTTTTCGGCATCCTCGACACGTCATCCCTCACGCTCACGTTCACGAACGCCGGGCTCCCCAAGCCGCTGCTTCACCGCGCCGGCGAATGCTACCTGCTCGACTGGTCCGAGAACGGCGGACACCTCGCCCTCGGCATGAAGTCCGGCGTCATCTTCCATGAGCAGTCGCTCGAGTTGATGCCGGGTGACATCCTCGTGCTCCAGACCGACGGTGTGGTGGAGAGCAGCAACATCAACGACGAGGAGTTCGGAGTGAAGCGGCTGCGCGACACCATCAGCGCATCGGCACATCTCGACGCCGCGGGCATCGCCCGGAATGTGACGCAGGAGATCCAGACCTTCCGCGGTCGCCAGGATCTCTTCGATGATCTGACGCTTGTGGTGATGAAGATTGAGGAGGGGGGGACAGTTGACAGTTGACAGTGGACAGTTGACAGT
>CAYUYM010000294.1:0-3188 GCA_964449305.1 uncultured Chromatiales bacterium
GTAGGGTACCCAGAGTTCCTTCCTCCCGAGTTTCCGGAGCAGCACCTCATCGGGAAGGAGCCATTGATCGTGGTACATGTGCGGCAGATCCGAGAAGGATCGCAGGAGCCCAGCCTCGAGTTCCTCCCGATCCTCGATCACCATGCGTGGATCGGGCTCCCCGGAACGTGCGGAAGCCTGTCGTACAGGCGCACGCAGGGAAAGCACCGGTTCAAGGTGTTTGGTGAGCCAGTGCGAGGAATCCTCAAGAATCCGTGCGATCTCGAAGACCGCGGTGAAGTTTTCCGGCAGGTGCTCATAGAGGTGTTCGAGGAAGCCGAGATCCTCCATCACATCGCAGAAGCGAGTGTAGAGATCGTCCATCAATCGAGGACACTCCTGCGCTCCTGGAACACGGACATCGCCTCGCGCTCGAGCCAGGTTTTCAGTTCCTGCAATTCCTCAGTTGCCGGCGACACGGATTTGATGAACCCCTCAAGCAGTCGTTGATTGAACTGCACTGTCGCATCCGCCAATCCCAGCTTTTCACGCGCCCATTCCAGAAGCGTGCGCCTCAGAGGCGTGGCCTCGAGCCCGGTCACCGGTTGCTGGATGAGGCGGGGTTCGGCCCGCAGGCGCTCGAGCAGCCGCTGAAAATCCAGCAGCAGGATGAGCTGATCGAAGGCACGTGTTGCTGTGAACTGCTGGAGCGCCTGCTGATGACATTTCCGGAAAAGCTCCGCGTCCGACGTCATCCCCACCGTGGTGAAGAGCCGCCAGAGGTGAACGACATCCTGCCGCGACGCGTCCATCGTGCCGTTGAGCAGAGCCACGGCACGGAGGCAGTCGATCGCGCGGCTCCGGGTGCGTGGCGAAATGTAGAGCTCCTTCATGTGCGGATGGTCGTCGGGATGCTCCCGCAGGTGGCGGTTGGCCTGGACCTCATAGAGCCGGATGACGACATTCATGAAAAACACGAGGTCGTCGCTGACGCTGATTGCATGCACGGGATCCATGCCGCGCACGATGGCAGACAGACGCTGGAGATCAGTGAAGCGCATGCGGTCCGCCGGCTTCACCACCTGCCCATGATGAGCCATGAAGGCCCGGGCGATCTGGTATTGATGCGGCAGATCGCGCTCCGGGACGATGACGGACTTGAAAAGGAAGCGGTCCAGCACAGCCTCGGTCACCTCGCTGATGCGGAGATAGTTGGTGGCGGCGATGACGGTGTGAATGCGCGCAGGGACGTGTTGCACACCACGGATGAGCATCCGCTCATTGAGCGTGGTGAGAAGCGCACGAAGCGTGTAATCGTTGGCATCGAATATCTCGTCGATGAATGCGAGGTCCGATTCGACAAGGGATTTCTCGGTGTTGTGGATGAGCCTCCCCTTCTTCAGTTCCTCAAGATCGAGTCCCCCGAAGTAGGTGTCGGGCTGCTGCTCCTTGGATGCCTGAACCATGAACACGGAGGCATCGTCAAAGGCGGCGAAGATCTGCTTCGCAAGAAGGGACTTGGCCGCGCCGGTCCGGCTTTGAATCAGCGCATGTTCGCCGCACAACAGGGCCAGACAGATCTGCGTCACCACCTGGGACCTGTTCACCACGGCATTATTGACCACCTCCATGGCGCGATGCAGCGCACTGACTGCTGATTCCGGAGAAAACTGTGAAGCCTGTTCCATGAACACCCCTTGACCTGATTGGGCGGGTTGCCGCGCCGGTGAACATTCGGTGAGGGCACACCGCCCACAACCACCTATCATTGCGCATGTTACGACAATGCCGGGAGGTATGCAACGGCCCGAGCAGCGTTGCAATCTGCTTGATTGGCAACTCATGACGGGCTACTTTTGATGGAATCGGTTGGCCCCCGCCCACCGATCGGCCCACAAGGACCCCTGACAATGATCTCCACTCCATACCGATTGTGCCTGATGGCATGTGTGGCAGCGATGTCCGCCACCCTGACCGTTCATGCACAACTCTCCCTGCCGGGACTTGATGCATCACTTCGGTCAGCGATGGCCGACATGCAGGCGGGAAACCACTCGCTCGGATACGACGCGTTCACACGCATTGTGCGCCAGGGCGCCGACCGCCTGGCCCGGGACGAGGCGGAGTATCGTTCCGCCGAGTGCCTCCATCAGCTCGGGCGCTTCGTGGATGCGGGTGACGCATTCGAGCGTTTCGTGGAACGGCATCCCGCATCAACACATGCCGATGATGCGTTGTTTGGTGAGGGAATGGTGCGCTTTCGACAGGGTGATCACACAAAAGCGTTCGATTGCTTTTCCAGAGTCGTGAACAACAACGAGCATGGGAATGTTGCACCCGACGCCGCGTTCTGGGCAGGTGAGGCAGCGCTGCTCATGGATGATCTCTCCCGTGCGAAGCGGTACTTCACGATCTGCTTCGAGGTGTTCCCGCAAGGGCGATATGCAGGTGAGGCACGGTTTTCCATCGGACTCCTTGCCGAGAAACGCGGCCTATACGAGGACGCCCTGGATCTGTATCGCACCTTCCTCTCGCTGCATCCCGCCCACCGGCTCGTTCCCTTCGCAAACACGCGCATCGCCGCCTGCCTGTTCCATCTTGGCCGGTTCCGGGCGGTGATCGACCTGGTGGATTCGCTTCAGGACAGTCCCGACCCCATGAATGCCGCGGAGCGCCTGGGCTTTCATTCCGAATCCCACTTCCGCCTCGGCCGTTTCAACGATGCCGAGCGCTACTACCAGAGTTTCATCACCGCCTACCCCGAACACCCTCTGGCTCGATCCATCCGCCTCTCACTCGGGCGGACGCAGCTTGAGCTGAAGAAGTACAGCGAGGCAGCCGGCATCTTCGATTCCCTCTCACGAGGGGAGGATGCGATTGCACGCTCCGCCCTGTATCATCTGGGTCTCACCCACCGGTTGAGTGGCAGGCGCGACAAGGCACGGGAGGTGCTCACCCTGCTGGTTGAGCGCTTCCCCACAGGGGAGTTCGCCGATCATGCCGCATTCGACCTCGCGGTGGCCGCCTTCGACGATGGTGATCTGACGGCCTCTGAACGCCATCTGACACGATGCCTTGGGAATTTCCCCACGAGCCGAATCCTGCCCTTTGCACGGATGCTGCTCGGCGAAACGCTGTTCCTGTCGAGGGATGCAATGGCTTCGGGTACAATGTTCCTGTCCGTGGCGGAGGACACCGCAGCGTCGGAT
>CAYUYM010000295.1:0-3178 GCA_964449305.1 uncultured Chromatiales bacterium
GGTGACCCCTTCCGCAACACCATCCTCATCCGCCACACCATCATCAACAAGGGCACGCGCGACATCACGGACTTCTTCATCGGCAACAAGGCGGAACAGGACGTGGGCGGGGCACAGGACGACTGCATCGGCATCGACTCGACACTCGGCATGATGTATGCCTACAACGACCAGCCCATGGACAGGATCTACGGCATCCCTCCGGCACAGGCGTTTGTGCTGCTGCAGGGTCCCGTGGTGCCATCACCGGACTCCATTGCGATGGTCGGTTTCAAGCGGCGCCGCGGATGGCGCAACCTGCCTGTCACGGGGTTCGCGTTCCATGTCTGTGGCAGTGGCACCTGGGTGTATCCGGATCATGGGACCAAAGCCGGCGCGGCGATGATGGTCAACAACCTGCAGGGCATGACCGGGAAGGGTGTCACCCCCATCGATCCGTGCACGGGGCGTGAGACGCGTCTGCCTCTTGCAGGCGATCCCGTCACCGGACGTGGATGGATCTTTCCCATGATCAAGAATCCGTGCGATGTGGCCGGTGTGTTCGCAAGCGGCCCGCTCACCCTGGCCGTCGGCGACACACAGGAGGTGGTGTTCGCGAATATCGTCTCCCTCGGTTGCTCCAATCTCCATTCCGTGATGCAGTTGCGACGCGACGTGGCCGCCCTGCGCGCGTGGTTTGCGCAGATGCCCTCCGAGCACGTCCCGCCGCCTTCTGCCTGCACCGTGTCGCACACGACGGGCGGCGTGCGCATCAGCCTGACCTGCACCGATCGCCCAGCGCAGGAGGTGACCGGCATCCTCACCAGGCATGATGGGACGGTGCTCGCCGAGTTGGCGCTGCGTGACGATGGTGGGCATGACGACGGAGCCGCGAACGATGGAGTGTTCGGAGCCCGATGGGAGGTGCCGCACGAGCTGGTGGCTGTCGATGCCGCCGTACGCTGCCGTCATGCGGATGGTGTGGTGCGGGAATGGCCGGTGCAGCGCGACATCCCGATGGCCGGTGAGGTCCGCGCCTCGCTGCATCGGATCGAATCCGACCACCGAAACTTCGACGGTGCCGCCAATCCCGGGGAAAACGTGCGCGTCACCGTGGCGATCGAGAACAGGACACCATACGACATCGGAGGCTGGACCATCACACCACTTGTACCCGCACTGCCGACGACGCAGCGGCTCTGGCTGCCGGATGTGATCGCCGCAGGCGCAGGCGGGCACACGGTATACGACCCCACCGATGACAGCACCTTCATCGAGTTCAACGTGCCCATGTCCGCAATGGAGGGCGACATCATCGCGATCCCTCTCCTCATCACCGATGCCCGTGGCGAGGCCTGGTTCGACACGCTCAGGGTCACCGTCCACGGATACACAACACCACCGGTGGACATGCTCATGGCGCATGTGGCGGGACCTTCCACGGGCGCACTCGGCTGGCGCGTGACGAATGCGTCCGCGCTGAAGGACCACAGGTATCGCGTCACTCTGCGATCACGTCAGGGCGGATCCCATCTGATCGACAGTCTGGAGGCGATGCAGGTGGAGGATCTCGTGACGCAGCAACCGCTGCTGACAACGGTCGACTTTCCGGATGCCCATGCGCATGTGATGCCCGTGGTGGATGGATGGAAGGCCACGCAGGGAACAGCCTCCTATCACTTCGACGTGGTGAGCACGCTCGAGACGCACGCCGGACCATGGATCGAAGGGGCGCCGTCGTACCGGCCATGGGAGGATGCGCCCTTGGACTGGGTGTCGCGCCTCACGCGCTACGACCTTGTCCCGGTGAAGCTGGTGTTCGACAGGACGGCGACTCAGAAGGCGTACTGCTACCTGGAGGGTGGCTCGCCCAACTACACCTGTGTCGGCTGGTTCGATGTGCCGATGCGCGCATACGACATCACGGACAGCCTGAACCCGCGGCAGATCACGATCGCGTTCGTGGAGCACAGGACGGGTGCATCGCGCGATTCGGCATGGACGCCGGACGGACCGGGCTTCAACAACGAGCTGCTGTACCTGTTCCTTTCATCCCACACCGCCGAGCCGGACACGGCCTTCACGCGGCGCCGCCTGTCGGCGGATGGCGGGAGGATGGACATCCTCTACCGCGGGGTGCTCCGACGCACGGCCGACAGCGCGTCCTACCGAGATGGTGATGCATGGATCATCCGGCCACAGATCCCCGTCAGTTGCCGCGACACGTTCCTGGTGCAGCCGCAGATGCTGTCCGTGCTCCGCACCGGGATGGATGTGGGGATGCGCATCGGGTGCAACCACCCGAATCCCTTCGGGAGGGGAACCATCAGCGGCATGGAGGAGACACTTCTCCCCATTCACCTCGACCAACGTCAGCATGCGATGGTACGGGTGTTCGATCTGCTCGGGAGGCAGGTGCAGACGGCCTTCGAGGGCACACTGGATGCGGGTGTGAACCTGGTGCCGATCCGGGCACTGCCGGTCATGGCGAGCGGCGTGTATACGGTGGTGCTTTCAGCGGGCGACCACCACGTGACACGGAGCATCATGTTCCAGCGGTGATGTCGATGTGCCAGGTGCCACGTCCGAAGAGGCAGGTATTGAAGGAGATGCGATCCCTGGAGGCGATGGTGGGAGAGGAAGGATGTCGATCCGCCGCTGTTTGCCATTGTCCGGCGACAGGCGTAAGTTCCACGTGAGTCCTACGAGGCCCAGGTGTTTTTCTTCAAGAATTTATCCGAGACAATGCGAGCGCAGCTTGTCATGATGGGTTGTTTGTTCCACGGCATTTCTGTGACGGCATGAAGCGATTGTTGCCTTCATGGTGGTCGGGAGTTGAGGGTCGGTGTCATCGCCGGAAGCGGCCCATGCGGTCATTGTCCCGGGGGCTGTCCATCGCCGCAGTGATGGCGTGGCAGGCATGCTGCGCGCTCGCCGAGGTCTGCGATTGCGCAGTGTCATTCGTGCATCCTGGAAGGGACGCAGCATCGCACAACCATGGCGTGATACCATCTCCCCGCGCCCTCACTGCAGCGGGCACGTTGCGTGCACGCGGGGAGGCGCTCTTCAACGCAACCTGGCTGGGAGGCGCGGACGCGGACCGCGTCACCGATGTCGCGGTCGGTCCGGACGGGAGCGTCTTCGCTGTCGGATACACCGGGAGCGATCAAAACATCGCCACACCGGGTGCATTCCAGCC
>CAYUYM010000296.1:0-3175 GCA_964449305.1 uncultured Chromatiales bacterium
CCTCATCCGAGGTGCCATAGTCCGAGGCCCGGTGAATCCCGCTCATCTTCACGCGCCATGATCCGTCGACACCGCCGTTCGTGGATTTCATGAAATGCAGGTAGTACAGCTCGCTGTACATGATGTTCGGCGAGGTGTAGTCAATCGCCGTCCACCCGCCGTCACCGCCAGTCACATCGGCCCAGTTCGATCCGCTTGTGACGCGCAGGTTGCCGTTGTCGATGGTGCCGCCGATCACAAGGTCCGAGGTGGGATGGGGTGTGCCGCTGTGAAACTGCGCCGTCACGAGCCCTGAGGTCATCTCCTCGAACACGCTCCCGCTTGTGAGGGTGCGGAAGAGCCCGCCATCGTTGGCAGCGAAGAACTCCCCCGGTGACTGCGGGTTGAACACCACCGCATGCTGGTCGGCATGGACGTAGGGATAGCTTGTCCCGGTGTACCAGTTGCTGATCTGCCGCCAGCTCTGCCCGCCGTTCGTCGTCCGGTACAGATCGATGCCACCAGCGATCACCGTGTTCGGATTCGTCGGGTGTACCACAAGCACGCTGTTGTACTGCCCCTGGTTGCCCATGTAATCGTTGCCCTCGATCGCATTGATGGGGATGGTCACCGACTGCCAGGTGGAGCCGCGGTCCGTGGACCGGAACATGCCCGCGCAGGATTCATCCTCCTCGGCGGTGAAGGCGGAATACAGGATGTCGCCGTTCGATGGCGAAGGCGCAAGCGTGATGCGCGTGAACGCGGGGATCGTGATGCCCGTGGGGTTCGCCAGGGTCCACGTCACACCATGGTCGGGGGAGCGATAGATGCCGAGGTGCTCGATGGCGCCGTACACCAGCCCCTCGGTGGTGCGGCTGAACGCGGTCTGCATGCCGCGGTTGCCGGTGCCGGCGGAGATGACGCGTGTCCAGGTGTCGCCATTGTCGGTGCTGCGCATGATGCCGCGTGCGGTGGAGGCGAGCACCGTGCCGCTCGTGAACGGATCGAAGGCGATGTCGAACACGTATTCGAAGTTGCTCGTGGCCGTGCCCGCGATGAGCGACCAGGTGGCTCCGGCATCCAGCGAGCGATACACGCCGCGTCCATAGGCCTGCCCGCCCTGCCACGACACGAAGCCCTCACCGTTGCCGGCCAGCACCATGGCTGGCTGGAACGGATTCACCGCGATGCTTCCGATGCGGAGGTTGGGCACGAAATCGCTCAACGCCTGCCAGCTCGCGCCGGCGTCCGTCGTCTTCCAGATGCCCCCCCCGGCAGCTCCGCCGTAGAGCACGGCAGGATTGGTGGGATCCATCGCCAGCGCGCGAAAACGCCCGGCCACGTTGGTCGGACCGAGCGACACCCACCGCCACTCCCCGGCCTTGGCAAGGCCCTGCCTGTTCATGGCGTCGATGTGCAGCCGCGCCCTGTCATACCAGTCCGCGGGGATGCTGTTCGTTGGAAACATGCGCTGGCGGAGGAAGTACTCCTCCGCTGCGCGGGGCTTGTCGTGGCGGTTGCGTTCCCCGATGCGTGTCGATGCGGTGAGGAACAGGAACAGAACGGTGAGCGCCCCGCTGATGGCGAGGACGGAGATGGTACGCGTCGTCATGATGTCAGAATGCCTGCCAGGAAACGGTGATGAGAAGACGATAGAACGAGGGCCGCAGGGGATGGACGTCGGACAGTTTCTTGAGACTGTAGTCCAGCTCGAAGGCCGGAATGAGGTACAGATTCCTTGTCGGCACAAAGGCATACTCCGCACCGATGATGAACGATTGCCGGATGGCACGCCCGCCTTCGAGCGATCTCTTCGTGATGAGATACTCGCCGATAGGCCGCCCGTTCGAGCCATACTCCGTCTCCTTCAGCACCACATCCTGCCTGTCCACCCAGCCCAACCCGTAGCCGAAGTACACCCGCTCGCCGTCGTGCCGGCCGATGAGCCGCACAAGAACATCAAGCTGCACGAGATCGAGGCGCAGGTTGAGGTCGTCGATCACCTCGCCAAAGCCGGGGGTGGTGATGAGGCTGTCCATGCGCCCGTCCTCGAAGTTCGTCGAGCTCCGGGCGATGCCGCCGCGGAGGACGATGGAGGCATCGTTCCACAGGGGAAAATTGAGCGAGAGCCCGAAGGGCACCGAGAAGCTCGTCCCGTTGGACACAAAGGTGCAGTTGCAGTCGTCGCGGAGCCCGTCATACCAGCCGGAGAAGTAATTGAACGAGAGTCCGGCATAGAATGCCACCTGCCAGCCGTTGTGCAGCACCTCAGGCTCGCTGGGGGCCTCGGGTTCGGTCTGTGCCCACGCCGTGCCGGTGGTGAGCACCACGGCCAGCAAAAGAAACAGTATGCGTCGGGACACCTGCACGTGAACATCAGTCCTTGGTGAATGGAGATCAGCCCTCGTCTTCAAGACTCTTGAGCGATGCCGAAAGTTTCATGCGCGTCTGGAGGAAGTTGTCGCGCTTTGCGGTCTCCTTCTCCACGACATCCTTCGGTGCATTCGCGACAAACTTTTCGTTTGCGAGCTTGGCCTCGATCCCGGTGAGCAGGCCGGTGATGCGGTCGAGTTCCTTGCGCACACGGGCACGCTCCACATCGATGTCGATGAGTCCCTCAAGCGGGATGAACACCTCCTCGCCCGCGACCACCGTGGAGACGGACATGCGGGGCCGCACGCAGTCGGGCCCGACGTCCACTCCCTCGATGCGCGCGAGGCGCTCCAGGAAGTGCGTGTTGTCGAGGATGGCCCGGGCATGGCGCTCGTCGGTGCAGTGGATCACCGCGCGGCACAGCTTGGCTGGCGGCACGTTGAGCTCCCCGCGCACCGTGCGCACCTGCTCCACCAGCGTCTGGAGGAACTGCATCGTGGCCGTCACCCCGTCGTCGATGAGGGACGCGTCGGGCGTCGGCAGCACGGCGTCCATGATGCTCACCTGCTCCCGACCAGCATCCATGCGGTGCCAGAGCTCCTCGGTGATGAAAGGCATGTAGGGATGGAGCATTTTCACGATCGCATCGAACACCGTGAGGGCGCGCGCCACGGTGTCGCGACGCACGGCCGCATTGTCGGAGTAGAGCCGCTCCTTGATGAGCTCGATGTACCAGTCGCAGAAGTCGTGCCAGATGAAATCATAGAGCAGCTTCGCGGCGTCGTTCACGCGGTACTTGTCCATCATGCCCGCAAGGTCGGTG
>CAYUYM010000297.1:0-3171 GCA_964449305.1 uncultured Chromatiales bacterium
AGGCGGAGGTCCCAACGATGCACACGGGGACGCTGAAGAAAGGCGCCGTGGTGTATGCCACCGTCACGTCGCATCAGGACGGCCAGGTTGTGGCCTGCATCATGTCCGAAACCTGCCCGTGGGAGGTGCGCTTCAAGTACTTCAAGGGCCTGCAACCTGGCAGGATCATCAGCATCACGGTGACCAACGTCATCGAGAACCGCAGGGAGGCGACTGTCCAGTTCAAGTGCCTGGTCGGGGAGTGACGCCATGCTGCACCTTACCTGCATCATGACCGACGATGGCTTTCAGATCTTGGATGTCCTTCTCGACGGGATGATACAACCGCCAGCCCTCGCGTCTGTCGAACTCCCATCGGGGTTCGATCCATCCCGTGGCGTCGTGATCTCCGGTCGCATTCCCGTGTGGTTGTTCAGCCATCTCTGCTGCGCGTGCCGGGCCCATCCGTGGGTCGCCACCTTCGATCCGCGCATTGGCGGCATCGTGGTGACATCGGCGAGCGCCGACATCCCTCCGGGATCGATCATCGACAACGACCGCATCACCCGGCACCTCCCGCAACCCGCGCTCGTCAAGCGGTCGGCGAAGAGCACCGCCATCCCCGGCCCCGCAGTCTGCGCCCTGCTTGGCCCGCCCCACAGCGGCAAATCCGTGTTTCTCAATGCCCTGCGCAAGGCGCTGTCGAATCTGCTTCCGGCGGACGAATTCCAGCGCGACGTCTTTGTCATCCGGGCCTGCCCGGATGGGGAAGGGGACTGGTCGTCCGAGGTGGACCAGAGCATGGTGACGTTGATCCGACGGACCACGGCGTTCACAGACGAGTTCATCAACGAGGTCAGTGACCACATCCAGCGGGTTCGCGAAAGCAAGGCGCTCACCCTTGTCGACTGCGGGGGACGGATCGACCGCAAAAACCAGCAGGTGCTCAACCTCTGCACACACGCCATCATTGTCTCCTCCACACCCCAGGCGTTTCCGGAATGGCGCGGGGCGGCAAAGGCCTCCGATGTCATCATCGCCGCGGAGATCACCTCCAGCCTCGATGCTGTCTGCACCATCCATCAACGCACGCCGCTGATCGCCACATTCGGTCCCCTCGATCGGGCCACTCCGCCCGAGCTTCCCGTTGAATTCACTCAGGCACTTCTGGAGAACCTGCCCCATGCGCATCCTGATCACACTCGTCGGTGAACAGACCATTCCCAACGTCATCTTCATCCGCGAACACCCGGATGTTGACAGGCGCCAGTTCATTTCCACACGAGAAATGGAGCGCCAGAACAAGAGCAGGGCAATCGCCCTGGCAGCCGGCGTCGGTGATGCAGAGGACGTCATCCTCGTGGACGACGATTCCATGACCGACATCCAGGTCAGGCTCGAACGCTGCGGCTTCGATCCGGATGATCATTTCGTGGTCAACCTCACCGGTGGCACCAAGCTCATGTCCATCGGTGCGTACGCCTTCTTCTCCGGGAGAAGGAGTGACATGTATTACCTCCCGGGAGGGAGAAACCTTGTCCGCCGTGTCCATCCCCCCGCCGGTGCTGGGGCAGGGGAGGAGATCGCCATCACGAGCCGCCTGAGCGTGGGCGAGTACCTCACCGCACACGACATCCGCATCGTCCATCAGCGTGCGAGCTCGGACTTTTTGATGAAGGACGTGGAATGGTTGGACGGGCATTTCCATGCATCGGCGGAGGGGCGGTACCTGAGGCACGCAGGAGCGCTGTATGAACTACGGGAGCGCTCCCGCAAGCCATGGGTGCACATCCACAATGTGGACGGGCTGCCGGAGTATCTCCATGAGATCCGCTTCCCTGTTCGCAACGACGAGCTCTCTCGCGACCAGGTGCAGTTCCTCATCGGTGGCTGGTTCGAGGAATGGATATTCCATTTGTTCCGCCAGCGGCTGGGGCTTTCCCCGGCGGATCTCGTCCCCGGCATCACCATCCGGCGCAACAAGGCGGAGAACGAATTCGATGTGATGCTCACGATCGACAACCGGCTGGTGGTGATCGAGTGCAAGACCTGGGTGCATGCCAACGATTTTCGTCTGCTGCGGGACGCCATGTACAAGCTCGCCGCCTTGAAGCGGGACTATGGCCTCTTTGTCACCGCCATGATCTGCACGTTGAGTGATTTCTCGGAGATGACGGCGGAGAAGCGGCAGGAGATCGAGGATCGATCCAGGGCGCTGAACGTGAACGTCTACGACAGGAGCGCGCTTCTCGATCCCGCCATCATCATCGATTACATCCGGGGGCGGCAGGCGTGCTGATCAACCTATCCAACCACCCGTTGCACACTTGGAGCAGGCATCAGCTCCGGACGGCACAGGCACAGTTCGGGGAGGTGGTGGACATCCCCTTCCCCGTCATCGATCCCTCGTGGAGCGCGGAACGCATCCTTGAACTCGCCAGGGAGCATGCAGCTCTGATTGAAGATCTCACCGCCGGGCGGAAGACGAACGTATCGGTGTATGTCATGGGGGAGATGACCTTCACCTGCACCATGGTGCGGATTCTTCAGGGGCGTGGGTATGACTGCCTCGCCTCGACGACGCAGCGCGCGGCCACAAGCGGCGCGGCCTTTCAGTTTGTCGCCTTCCGGAGGTATCCGCAGGCATGAGCTGAGCACAGGAGGGATGACGATCGCAGTTTGACGGGAGAGACGTTGTCCGTTCCAGGAATGTGAATCACCAGCAGGAGGAGCATCATGAAGAGGCCGTACTACGTCTTTTCACCCGGCAGAATTGTGCGGAAGCAGAACACCGTGTGTTTCGCCGCACGGTCCGACGATGGCGGGTGGCCTGTTGACAGGGGGGCATGGGAGGAGGACGACGTCATTCTGCTGCGCGATAACGACGCATCGCGGCCGCCCGGTCCACCCCGCTTCATCCCGGTGGAGGACATCGAATCGCTCCATCTGTTTGGAGAGATCACCTTCAACAGCCGGTTTCTGCAGTTCCTCGCGAAGTACGCGATACCGGTGCACGTCTACAACTACTACGGATTCTACACCGGATCCTATTTCCCGAGGGATTACCAGCACAGTGGGTCACTCATTGTGCAGCAGGTGCGCCATTACGAGGACGAGCAATGCCGGTTGATCCTTGCCCGGGGTTTTGTCGCCGGAGCGGCGGGGAACATCCTGAAGAATCTCCACTACCAC
>CAYUYM010000298.1:0-3138 GCA_964449305.1 uncultured Chromatiales bacterium
CCCGACACAGCAGAGCACGGAGGGAATCGCGGCATCCAACACAAGGATACGCGGAATCTGCGCGTAGTCGATTGTGCGTTCCGGAACTTCGCGACGGCCATACAGCTCGAGAATTCCAGAAACGATTCCATCAGTGCATCCTCCTTCCTCTTCAACATCAACGCGATCGACGCCCTGAGTTGCCGCGCACCCACAGTGGTGGGGTGCGTCTTTCGGAACAACACGCGTTCCGTGGATTTCTCGGTCGGGACGAGGCGTGGACGTGCCATCAACAACCAGATCTACACGAATCTGGGCGCCGTTCCGGACAACCGCATTTCCTACTATGGCCTGCAATCATCGGGTGATTCTGCGGAGTTCATCGGCAACACCATCGATCTCAATGCCGGCGTGATGAATGACGATTTTGACGGATCAGGCATCCTGTGCTACGGGGAGGGTCATCTGCTTCAACGCAACACCATCCATCACTGCCTGTCCGCAGTTGACTTCAATCATGTGCTCAACACGCGCATCATCGGCAACAACATCCTTTTCAACACCTTCGGTCTAGAGCTGGGCAATCAGACGAGCGACGTGGTGGTCGCGGGGAACCGCATCGGACGCAACAGAACAGGTCTCGACATCGAATACGCGGGAGCGATCACCATCCTGACGAACGACTTCTTCGAGAATGGTCGTGACATTGTCAGAAAACGGGTGCAGGCGCCTTCCGGAACGCTCATGCCATCGGACGACATCCGTGGCGGCGTGGTCATCCGCAACGCTTCCACTGTGACCATGGAATGCAATCACATGCTGCGCGACAGCGTTTCCGCGGTGACCCTGTCGGACGGGGCGCAGGGGCGGTTCCGCACAAATGCCATCATCGAACCGACGGGCTTCGCCATGCGCACAGCAACGTCCGATGCGGCGGCTGATGCCCGCGGCAATTACTGGGGGGCTCCGACAGGACCAGGCGGTGCGGGACCGGGAGCTGGTGCCCCCGTCTCGTCGGGTGTCGACTTCGGTGGCTGGCTGGCCGCCCCGCCACAGGTGGTCGTCTCCGCCGGGGTGGACACGATGTACCTGACCGACCCGGTTCGTGACTCGCTGCTGTTCGCCTTCACGAACTGGAGCCTCCCCGCGGATTCACTGGCGTTCTCCTGTGTCGGCGGGGGTGGCCTGGTTCTGCCGGTGTCTGATGCACAACGAAGCGCCGATTCGCTGCCCTGTCTCCGGCACGTGATCTACGATGTTCCCACACCCCCCGCCGGGATGGGGCGTATTGATCGCTTCCTTGCACGGGTCACCTCTTTCGCGATGCCGACAGCCATGGCGGCAGACACGGTGGTCCTCATCGCCTACACGCCGACGCTCACGGAATTCCGCCTCACACCGGATTCGGCCGTCATCCATCAAGACGACAGCGTCCGCTTCCGGCTTGTGGTTCGAGATCAATACGGACGGCCGTTCCCCGGCGATGTGACCTGGCAGTGCGACGGTGGCACGGTGGATTCCCTCGGGCTCTTCGTGGCCGACAGCACCATCGGTCGCTTCCTTGTCCGCGCATCACACCGCGCGACGGGGCGGGAGGCGACAGCCATCGTGGTCGTGCAGTCCACCACGGGCATCGGGCATCCGTCCGACCACAGACTGCCTCTGTGGGAGGTCTACCCGAATCCGGCGAGTGATCACATCGTCGTCTCGATCGAATCCGCCCCGGCCGGGATTCTTCGTATCGAACTCCTGAACCTGCTTGGACAGACGCTGGGCTCCATGGAGGTGGATGTGCCGCGTGGTGGATCACGCGATGTGCAGATCGATGCCGCCAGTCTGCCTCGCGGGCTTCACGTGGTCCGAATCACCTGTGGTTCCATGGTGGTGACACGAAAGCTGCTGCTTCGGTAGAATCCGGCTGGCGGCGCTGAACTTTCGCGACGGTGGCGATGTTGTGGACACAGCATCGCCACTGTCACAGCCGCACCATGACACACCGCATCCTTCTCATCCCCCTGATTCTTTCACTCTTCCTGTCCCTTTCCAACTGTCAGACCACGCACAATCCCGCCATGACCAATCCTCATTATTCCCGTACCGACACGACCACGCTGAACGTTTCCGACGAAGAATGGAAACGCATCCTTCCCTCCGACGTGTATGACGTTGCACGCAGACGCGGCACGGAGCGCCCATTCACAGGGCGGTACTGGAACACCGGCGGCCTCGGAACCTGGCACTGTGCCGTGTGCGGCAATGCGTTGTTCCGCTCCGATGCCAAGTTCGCCAGCACCTGTGGCTGGCCGAGTTTCTTCGAGACCATCCGCCACGGCAGTGTCCGTTATATGGAGGATCGGTCGCATTTCATGGAGCGCGTCGAAGTGCTGTGCGGCAGGTGCGGCAGCCATCTCGGGCATGTGTTCGACGACGGCCCCGATCCCACGGGCAGACGGTACTGTATCAACAGCATCGTGCTCGACTTTGACCCGGCGCCCTGATTCCTCCACGATGGATGCCGGCGACCGCACCGGCCATGATGGATTTCGTCGGCATCCATGGTACATTGCCTGCCCGCTCCGCCTCGCATTGACAGGCACGGGAACCCGCCCATGGACTGAGCAGTGATTGTGCAGACGAAAGACACCCTTTACACACCCGCCTTTCTCACCGGCTTTTTCTATAATTTCATCATCTCGTTGAACTTCACGAACAACGCCATGTATCCGCTGTTTGTGCAGGATCTCGGTGGGGGACCGGTGATGATCGGCCTCTTCATGAGCCTCTACGCCGTGGTTGCCGTCATCATGCGGCCCACGATCGGTCGCATGATCGACAGACGCGGGCCGATCTTCGTGCTCATGCTCGGGGCGTTTTTCATGAGCTTCCCGGTGCTCGGATTCATCCCCTTCATCCACGGATCGATGAACCTCGTCATCTGGGCGCTTCGCCTCATGCAGGGCTTCGGCTTCGGCGCGCACTTCTCCGCCACCTTCACCTATGCTGTCCTCATCGCTCCGGCACAGCGACGCAACGAGGCCGTTGCCATGTATGGCGTGTCGGGCCTTGCAGGCAACCTGTTCGGCCCCTCGCTCGGGGAATACCTCATCGCCGTGCACGGCTTTGCGTCCTTCTTCATCTTCATCGCGGCCGTCGGCGCCG
>CAYUYM010000299.1:0-3123 GCA_964449305.1 uncultured Chromatiales bacterium
CATTCTGATTGTATTGTGCATCCACCTTACGGTGTCCGGAACACGACACCGCCACGAGGTCACGTATGGGAGGTGATTTCGCTGCTGAAAAAACATCGGGCATACTCTGACGATCGCCCATCAGCAATTTCGTCAGCGCTTATCTGGGCGTCCGTTTCAGGTCCTGCCGACCACCTGCCGGCTCCTCCATTGGATCCACTTCGATGCAGGTCTCTCCTGATGAGTCAGGTCCCTGTGTCAGCCGTTTCCCGGGGGCGTACCTGGTCTGCGCGATGGTCTTCCCGGCGGGGTTCAGAAGAAGCAGCGTGAGCACCACATCGCGCTCCCCGGCCAGCCCCAGCTTCACCTCGTCGAAGTACAGGACGTCACCCTCACGCCTGCCCTGCCTGAGTTGGAGTGTCGCCTTGATCATGCTGCCGACGCGGATCTGCACGGCGAATCCCGTCACATCCTTCATCTTCGGTGGGAGCTGTACGGCGAAGCGGCAGCGCATCTTCATGCGTGCGTAGGCGCGGTCACCAGCAGGCGTGTGTGGCGGTGCCGGTGCCGGTTGCCACGTTTTCCTGGCCTTGTATTTCGACATGGGCAGGAATGACAACAGTGCTTTGGGATCGAGTCGCGGATCAGTCTTCGGCAGGTCCCGTGAATCGGGGAGCATCTCCGGCTCCGCTGCGTTGACGAGTCCGACCTCGACATAGATTTCGGCATTCTTCAGATGCGTGGTGGTTTTCGACCCGCCCGGCGCTCCAGGCCGTTCGTCGAGCACCGTGCCTATCGGACTGAGCAGCACAAGGCGCAGGGATGCCGGTGTCACGAGCTGTGGTTCCTGAATCTCCCGGCCCACAGGGCGCCGATGGTTCTCCTGAGGTGCCTGTCCAAGCCTCACATCATCGAAGTACACCACATTGTTCAGGACTCTGCCCTCCGTGAGCGGGACGCGGGCCAGGCTGATGCCGTCCGTCCGTATCTCCACGGCATGGTCCTTGAAAAGTTTTCCACCCAGAGGGATCGTGACGGCAAAGCGGCAGCGTTGCTGCATCGCCGCAGTGACAGGCGTGCGCAGCGGTGCTTCATTGGCTGCCCAGGTCCTTGGAGCCTTGAACGCCGACATGGGCAGGAAGGTGAAGCCGGACTCGAGATTGTCCTTCGGCCCAGCCATCGGGTTGGGCGATGTGCCGATGGGTGTTCCTGGCTGGGACGTTTCCATCGGTGGTCGAGTCGGCTCTGGGGGCGGCACCTGGATTTCCTGTTGCTGCGTCTCCGGAGTCTGCAGCGGCGGTGAATCAACCGGATTCACCGTCGTGACCGGGGATGAAGGAGGGTTCAGGCTTGTCACCGGTTGTGCTGGCACGGCCGGAGCCTGTGTGATTGTCGGGCCGGGTACCTGCTGTGTGATCGGGGTGATGGTGTTGGTCACCGGCATGCCGGTTGTCTGCTGTGAGTTGTCATTGCTCTCCTGTCTCACGATCGGTGGTGGCGTTGTCGTGATGGTATCATGGGTCACAGGCGTCTCTGTCACCGCATAGAGTGTCCGATACGTATGGCCGATGTACTCCGGATTCCATATGACAACATCAGGTGGTTCGCCTCGAGACAGTGCCTCCTGCGCTTTGGACGACCCTCTGCTCGGCAGCATTGGAACATCGTCTGGGACGTGGATGACGAGCTTGAGCTCGTGGTTTCCTGGTTGGTATGGGGAGTTGCCTCGAGCATCACGAAAGGCCGGATTTGCAAGCGGGATGGTGAAACTCCACGTGTTGCCCTTCCGATGGCTGCGGGCTTCGTGCAGATCGCAGAGGTATCTTCCGTCTGCTTCCACGGTCACGAAGAATCTGGGATGCACCATTCGTCCGATGCAATCAACGGTGAAAATGAGGTTGCATCCGTCACGGACGCCAAGCAGTTGTTCCCTTGGGTTCAGAGAAGCGTATTTATCGCACGGAGGAGTGGTGAATGTTGAATCCGGATTTGGGACCCAATGCATGCTCAGGCCGAAGGACAAGTCGATGGCTTCACCAATGATGATGAAATTGCCAGGCTCGGCAAGGCCGTCATTCTCCCCACAGGGATTGCCGACATCATCCGTTGCCCGGACTGTCCAGACATACTGCTGCAGACGTTCCGGCAGCTCGACATCGGGAGGCCAGATCAGTTGGGACTGGTTCACGACCTCGCGGGACAGGATGGGCATGTTGCTGCGCAGCGCCTGTGCAGGTGTCTGTCCTGCCAGAAGCTCGAACACGAGGACCTGGTAGTGTGCCGATGTCGGCTGTGGTGTGACGTTGGTCCATTGGAACCGTGGTCGTTCATTCCAGCCGAGCTTCTGATTGTTGATGGGGCTGACGAGTGTGGGGCTCATATACTCGATCAACTGGAAACTTCGACATACGGGGCCCCGGGGGGAAAGCAGACTCTGCTCTGTTGCCGGGTCGATGATGTCAAGGCAGAGCTCGTAGAGGCCGGAGCGCAGCCTGCCGGTGCGTGCGGCCTCCTCGCGTTCCGCGCCGGAATATTCGATGGCGCTTTCCGGCATGGTCGTCTCCGGGTACCAGGTGCTCATGCCAGTGGGGAAGTGCTGCACGATGAGCATGGATGAACGGGTCTGTGCCACCGCCTGGCCGTCACGTTTGAGCACGGCACGGATCCGTCCCTGGATGTCGGTGGTGCCATTGTTCATCACGGAAAGCACGGCGGTGATCCTTTTGCTGCGCCAGTCCGAGAGATAGGGGCTGGGATTGGCCGTTGTCATGAGTGTGGCGGTGAAGTTCTGGGCCTGGATGGCAGTGGGGAGTGTCATCACCAGGCAGGTGCACATGAAGAGGGCCACGAACGTGGCCGTGAAACGGAATGGAAGGTTCATGACGATATCCTGTCAGTTCTGTATGAAGGACGTTTCAAAACACCTGTTCCCTGGGCATCGAATGATGTTATGATGGGATGAGGCGGCATCCATCGCGGAACGTGCTGGTGGGTGCACGCCGGAGGGATGCGTCAATCCTCGATCGGTTCCTGCTCGATGTAGACCGCGGTTTCTGTGGATCCAGGCTGGCTGGTCGGACTCTGACGGTGCGTGCTGCATGTGCGCATATCGAGAACCGCATCATTCGGTCCCCGGATCACCAC
>CAYUYM010000300.1:0-3050 GCA_964449305.1 uncultured Chromatiales bacterium
GGCCGGGGGGAGGGCTGGGGGAGACCGGGGGGAGGGCTGGGGGAGACCGGGGGGAGGCTGGGGGAGACCGGGGGTAGACCTTAAGGTCTTCTAAGAAAGATCTAAGAAGACCTTAAGGTCTATCTTAGAAGCGCTAAGAAGATGCCCCCCGCCATCCCGGGCAGGAATCCCCGGTGGCGCCTTGTGGCCGTTCCGGTGTTTTGGTACCTTTCCGCTTTCATCGTCCATTCCAGGAGGAGCAATGCGCAACGTCAAGGAAAAACTCGCAGTCGCCCGCGGCGAGCAACCCGCAGATCTCGTGTTCCGCAACGGCAGGATCGTCAACGTGCTGTCTGCGGAGATCCACGACGGCGATGTCGCCGTGCACGACGGGCGCATCGTCGGCATCGGGGACTACGATGGCAGGGAGGTGGTGGACCTCGGCGGCCGCTTCCTCGCCCCGTCCTTCGTCGACGGGCACATCCACATCGAGAGCTCCATGCTCATGGTGAACGAGTTCGCCCGCGCTGTCGTGCCGCATGGGACGGGGGCCGTGGTGGTGGATCCGCATGAATATGCCAATGTGCTCGGCCTCCGCGGCGTGCGCCACGTGCTCGATGCATCGGAGGACCTGCCGCTCGACGTGTTCGTGATGATGTCGTCCTGCGTGCCGGCAACGCCGCTCGAGACCTCCGGTGCACGCCTGGGCGTGGAGGACATCGCCTCGCTCATGAACCACCCCCGGGTCGCCGGCGTGGCGGAGATGATGAACTTCCCCGGTGTGTTTCTCGGCTGGGATTCGGAGCTCGAGAAGATCCAGCTCGGACTGAAGAAGACTGTCGACGGGCACTCGCCCGGTCTGCGCGGCGGGCTCCTCAATGCCTACATTCTCGCGGGCGTCGAATCCGATCATGAGTGCACCACCATCGACGAGGCGCGCGACAAGGTCCGCCGCGGCATGCACATCCTCCTCCGTGAGGGCACCGCCGAGCGCAACCTCCATGAACTTCTTCCGCTTGTGACGCCGGCCAATGTGATGAACTTCTCCTTCGCCACCGACGACAAGCATCCCGCCGACCTCATGGACGAGGGGCACATCGACCACCACATCCGCGAGGCGGTGAAGGCCGGCATGGATCCCATCGTGGCGATCCAGCTCGCCACCATCAGCACCACGCGGCATTACCGACTCACGCACCTCGGCGCCGTTGCGCCGCGTCACTGGGCCAACCTCGTCGTCTTCAGCAATCTTGCCGACATCCGCGCCGAAGAGGTGTATTTTGCCGGTGAGCTTGTTGCGCGCAACGGGGCGTTTCTGAAACCCACACCTCCGCCATCCGATGTGGACGACCTCCGCCATGTGATGCATGTGGCACCCTTCGGGCGCGAACACCTGGAGATCCCGGCACAGCCAGGCCGCTCCATCAAGGTGATCGAGGTGGTGCCCCATCAGATCGTGACGAAATGCATCATTGAGACGCCGCGCATCGAGGGGGGGATGGTGGTGTCCGACACGGATCGCGACATCCTCAAGATGGTGGTGATCGAACGGCATCACGCAACAGGCAACATCGGGCGCGGCTTCGTCCGCGGCTTCGGCCTCCGGCACGGTGCCATCGCCTCAACGGTGGCCCACGATGCACACAACATCATCGTGGTCGGGACGAACGACGACGACATCCTCGCCGCCGCTCGGCGCCTCAAGGAACTCGGCGGCGGCCAGTGCTGCGTTCGCGGCGGCGCCGTCCTCGATGAGCTTCCCCTTCCCATCGCGGGGCTCGTCTCCGACCAGCCGCTCGAAGAGGTGCGGCGGAAGGTGGACGACCTCTGCGCCTGCGCCGCCTCCCTCGGTTGCGTCCTCCGCGATCCGTTCATGACCCTCTCCTTCCTCGCCCTCTCCCCCATCCCCGAGCTCAAGGTCACCGACCTCGGGCTGGTCGATGCGGTGAGGTTCGAAGTGACAGATGTGTTCAGTTGAAAGAGAAACGAGGAACGAGAAACGAGGACCGGGGGCCCACTGAATCATGACTCCTCTCATGCGACAATACCAGCGGATCAAGGACGAGTATCCGGAAGCGATACTCCTCTTCCGCATGGGCGATTTCTTCGAGACCTTCGAAGAGGATGCGATCACGACATCCAAGGTGCTGGGGATCACATTGACGAAGCGGGCCAACGGCGCCGCGGGCGAGGTGCCACTCGCGGGCTTCCCCCATCATGCGCTGGACACCTACCTGCCAAAGCTGGTCAAGGCCGGGTATCGCGTGGCGGTGTGCGAACAGATGGAGGATCCGAAGCAGGCGAAGGGCATCGTGAAGCGGGATGTGATCGAGGTGGTGACGCCAGGCATCGTGTTCAGCGACCGGCTGCTCGACCACAAGCACTTCAATTTCCTCTGCGCGGTGGTGTTCCGTGACGAGGTGGCCGGAGTCTCCTTTGTCGATGCCTCCACCGGTGATTTCTTCACCACCGAAATCCCCGTCCGCGGGCTGGTGGATCACCTCGGCACCATCGCCCCCAACGAGATCATCGTGTCTCGCAAGGACTACGATCGCTTCAAGGAGCTGACTGCACGCCAGTACACCGGCCCCGTCTCGCGACTCGACGACTGGCTCTTCAAACGCGACACGGCACACGAACTGCTGCTGACGCATTTCAAGACGCAGTCCCTCAAGGGCTTCGGTGTGGAACACCTGGACCCCGGCCTCATCGCGGCCGGCGCCGTGGTGTTTTATGTGAAGGAGACGCAGAAGGCGCATCTGGCGCACATCCGGAACCTGCGTTTCCATTCCACCGACGACTACATCACGCTCGACGCAGCCACGCGGCGCAACCTCGAGCTCGTGTCCACCATGGTCGACGCCGGGCGCGATGGCTCGCTGATCTCCGTGCTCGACCGCACCTCCACCTCCATGGGGGGAAGGTTGTTCTCGTTCTGGCTCACGCATCCTCTGCGGCGGCTCGACCCCATCCGCCACAGGCTCGACGCCGTGCGCGAGCTCACCGTGTCGCACGACCAGCGCGAGGTGATGAAGGCGGTGTTCACCGAGATGGCCGACCTGGACCGGCTC
>CAYUYM010000301.1:0-3039 GCA_964449305.1 uncultured Chromatiales bacterium
GGTGCGGCGGAGCTGGCGGTTGATCTCCTCGAGTTCCTGCCGGCTGCGGATGCGCTCGGTGATGTCCTCGATGATGGCGACGAAGACGGGAGGATTCTCCGCTTGGGAAAGCTGCAGTCGGACGTCCACCGGGTAGCGCTGTCCGTTCTTCCGTTCGTGGATGGTCTGGAACACCAGCATCTCTGTGGCTCCATCGCGCAGCGGGGCGATGAGGTCATGGAACTGTTCGGCGGAAAGCTCCGGCTTGATGTCGATGGGGGTGAGGAGGCTCATCTCCTCCATTGTGTAGCCCAGATTGCGCAGGGCTCCCTGGCTCACCTGGATGAAGCGGAGGGTTTCCGCGTTGAAGACGTAGATCTCGTTGAAGGAGGTGTCCATCAAGCGGCCGAAGCGTTTCAGCGCAGCCTCGGCCTCGCGCGTCGCGGTGATGTCGCGGATGGTTCCGGTGAATATGGTGTCCTGGTTCTCCAGGGTGCGCGGCAGCGATTCGACAGACATCCATCGTACCTGATCGTGCACAACGAAGCGACCCTCCCATTGGAAATGCGACGTGGTGGCCGATGCAGCCATGTTGGCATCGATGAAGCTCTGCAGATCATCGGGATGAATGCGCCTGTAGATCAGTGACAGGTCCGAGAGTGCCTCCTCCATGGTGGTGCCCAGCAGGTCCAGGTATCGCTGGCTGATGAACTCATAGAGATACGCCTTCTCCGGTGCGTTGACCCAGTCGGCATCGTGGAAGAGGCGCACACGATAGACCCCGTCCGGCTGGCTCGAGACGATGTCGGACAGCGTCTCACGGGCTGCGCGTATCTGCTGTTCGGCGACCACGGCCTCCGTCACATCGCTGAAGATCGTGGCGAAACCGTGTCGCCCCCATGGTGCGACAGAGATGTCGAAGTGTTTGTCCATGGGCGGGAAATGGACGCGCATGGTTGTTGGCGTGCCCGTCAGGGCGGTCGAGGAATACTCCTCAACAAACGGCGGGTCAGGTGTGGCATAGACCTCGGTCGCCAGATGACCGATGACGTCATCGGGCCGCAGGCCGAGAATGCTCGTGTATCGCGGGTTGCATTGGACGATGCGGTAATTGACCGCCGCCCCTGTCTCGTCGAACACGAGTTCATGAAGGGCCACTCCTTCCGCCATGTTGGTGAAGAGCGAGCGGAAGCGCTCCTCGCTTTCGGAGAGCTGCCTGAGATGCGCACGCTCCGTGGTCTGATCACGCAGCACCAGGACCACACCGATCAGGCTGCCATCGTCGGTGCGGATGGGAGCCGCGGTGTCGGCGATCGGCCGGATGCTGCCATCGCGGGACACCAGCATGGTGTGGTTGGCGAGCCCGACAATGGTCCCCGTATTCAGCACCTCATGCACCGGATTCAGGACGGTCTCCGCGGTGTCCTCGTTCACGATGATCATCACCTCGGTCACCGGGTGCCCTTCCGCTTCTGAACGCCGCCACCCGGTGAGATGTTCGGCCACCGGGTTCATCATCTGGACGCGTCCCGCAGCATCGGTGGTGATCACCGCGTCACCGACGCACATCAGCGTTGCATGGTGGCGCCGTTCTTCACGCAGCTTCTCCATCTGCACCGCAAGCATCTCGGTGAGGTGTCGTCTCTGACCCCGCTGACGGAAGATGCCCGCCCCCGAGGCGAGGAGGAGCAGGCACACGAGAACAAAGGCGATGGTGAGTTGTGAGCGCGCCTCGAGCCGGCTGTAGGCCTCGTGGATGTCCATCTCGGTGACGATGTACCAGTTGGTGGCTTCGATCATGCTCACCACGGACACGACGCCCACATTGCGATAATCAGCACCCTCCAGGAAGCCGGTGTGGCCATTCACCCCGGCAACGGCGTTGACGTTGCGCGCGGTGAGGGGGAGTCGCAGAGTCATGGCGCTCCCCTGCCTGAATCGGACATTGTTGAGGTAGAGGACGCTGTCGCCATCCCTTCGGACAAGGTGGATTTCCGCGGTGGTCGAGGGCACCGGCCATCGGCAGATGTCCGGGAAGAGGGTCTCTGTGAGGTTCAATCGCAGCACGATGGTGCCGAGGAAATGCCCACCATCCACCTTCCTGCGGTTGATGGGGGCGTACAGGTTGAGGTAGACGGGTGCCCCCACCGACTCCCGGAGGAGGTTGGAAAACACGGGAATGCCATGGAGACGGGCCGAATCGAGATCACTCCTCTCGAAGGCGGGCAGAGGTATCGTGTCGTCACTCTGCAGGATCGGTGCGCCTTCGGCATCGAGGGCGATCACGTTCTCGCAGTTACGATACCGCGCCAGAAAATCGAGGCGCTGCATGAAGGCGTCACGTGTCGACGGGGCGGGCTTCCGCGTGTACTCCGCAAAGGTGTCGAGGAGCAGGGGATCGTCCATGATTTCCTGTGCCTCCATGAGGCGGTCGATGCGCCAGCTCTCGAGCTGCTCTGCCTTCATCCGGTTGATGGAGAGGAACTGTTCACGGACACTGTGGATGATGCTCTCCTTCTGCATCTCGTAGAGGAACCACCCGGCCAGGGAGATGAGGACAGCACCGAGCATGAGGCCCACGGCAAAAAGGGGAAGACCCTTCTTCGGTTTCATGATGCAACTCTGCTGGAAGGAGTGAATCGATCAGGTGGCGTGTTGCACACCGCCTGAAGATACGGAAGTACGTCGAGGGAATCCAGCGGAGCCGGACCTGCGTGTCGCGCAAGTGGTGGGGATGAAACGCGTCCGTCAGGTCATCGTGCGGACAGCAGTGGCGCGGTCGCGGGCTGCCCGGGCATCAGCGCGTCGCGCGCTTCGTCACGTTGCCATCGGCATCCACGAACTCCACAACCATCGGCATGCTGCCAAGAGCGTGGGTGGAGCAGGAGAGGCAGGGGTCGAAGCATCGGATGCCCGCCTCGATGCGGTTGAGGATGCCCTCGGTGATCTCCGTGTCCGGATCGTTGATGTAGTGGAGGGCGATCTGGCGTATGGTCCGGTTCATTGAGAGGTTGTTCTGTCCCGTCGCGATGACCATGTCCACATGCTCGATGACGCCGT
>CAYUYM010000302.1:0-3025 GCA_964449305.1 uncultured Chromatiales bacterium
CACACCCCATCGCCCGACAGCTTCCACGGCTGGGTGCGGTGGTGCGTTCCGGTGTTTCTCGTTTCCATATCACCATCCGTTGGAGGCAGTATGTACGCACCACACTGTCATGCACGCAGGACGGGGGGAGTGTTCGGTCTCCTCCTCGCGTGGCTCGTCTGCATGGGGGGGGCGTCGGCACAACAGGATTCGATGTCCATTGTCGGGAATTTCGGCGGGCCGGTTGGTGCCGCGATTCTGGATGGGAGCACGATCCACTTCATCCAGGGTACTTCGGCTCATGTGGCCTCGGTCGAGGCAGGCGGCATCACGGAGCGCGGAATGGTGATGCTGCCCGACCGCATGAAACCCACGGCAGTCTTTCTTCGCGGAAGCACGCTTCTGTGCTTCGCCGGGAAGGGGCTCGCCGCGGTAAACGTCTCCGACCCGGCACATCCGGTGATTGCCTCGGTGGTCGATCTGCCGGGGATGACGTCCGTCACCGCGGTGGACATGCAGGGATCGATCGCCTACATTGGCGATAATGGCACCACTCTGCGGGCCTATGATGTGGCGCAACCGGATGCGCCTGTGGCCCTTGGGCAGGTGGCCGTGTCGGTGAACCGCATCGCGTGCAGTCCCGGGCGCGTCTACTGCCTCGGAGCTGCGACCAACCCGATGACATGCGCCGTGGTGGATGCTTCGGCACCGGCGACGCTCCTCGTCCGATCGACGCTTCCGCTCCCGCTCACCGGCACCGGCTATCCGCGCATCGCCGCCTCGGGAGGCACGGTCTACATCGGAAGCTGGGATTTCACGAACGGCATCGGCGGACTTCATGTGGTTGACGCGACGGACGCGGATCATCCGGCAGTGGTGAGCACAACGGCGGGGCAGTATGGCGTCGTCGCCGTATCCGGCAACCGCCTGTACATCCAGAGCTGGCACTCGGGCACGCGCTTCACCACGTACTCCATCGACATCCCCATGAGTCCGCTCGCCCTCGGGTCCGTGGTCACGACGTCCGCCACCGGTGTCTCGGTGAGCTCTTCGGGGGCACTGCTGTACGCGTCCTCGATGATGTCCCACGTGGATCTCACCAACGAGGCAACACCCAGTGCACGGTGGGTGCACCCTGTCCCGGCCTTCATCACCGGACAGGCGATCCGCGGGCATCATCTCCACCTTGCAGAGAATGGCGGCCTGTACACGTATGACATCACCACGCCGCTGATACCGCTGTTCGTGTCACATCTGCCGATGCGATACGTGTCCGCCATCGCCGCCGATGGCAACCTCGTCTATGCGGTCCACGGCGACACGATTCGCTTCACGGTGCTGGACTACTCCCAACCCACGGCGCCGACGGAGCTCTCACGCGCCATCTTCCCGGACAACGCTGTGGGCATGCGGCGCATCGGAACGACGCTCTACGTGATCGGCTGGTTCTCGACGCTCACTGTGATCGACGTCCGCGATCCGACGGCTCCGGTGATCTCGGCTCCCATCGGGCTCCCCGGTCATCCACGTGACATCCAGATCGCCGGCGACGGTCGGTCCCTTGTGATCGCCGGCCACGACAGCTCCGCGAACAGTTATTACGCGCTGTTCGACTGCAGTGACCCGCTGCACCCGACGCTGCAATCCACCATGATGGAAAGCGAGGGTGCCCTGGCAGGCGCGGCGGTGATCGCCGGCACGCGCATGTACACCATGGCGTACGTTCCGACTGTGCCTCCCACCTGCAGGCTGTCGCTGTACGATGTGACGAACCCTGCAACCCCGGTGCGACTCGACAGAAAGCAGGGGAATGGATCAGCGTGGCGGATGCTCGCCACCGACAGCGTGATCTACGCATCCATCCCCGGCGGCAGTCTGCACCTCATGATCCGGGACATGCTGGGCATTGTCATGGCGACTTCGTACCTCACCATCCTGCCGGTGTTTCTCGAGGCCATCCTCACGGATCTGACCGAGATTCTGTACGCCCCATCGGGCACAGTCTATCCGCAATATGGGAAGGGCTCCACCGATGACGGAGTCTACATCGTGACACGGCCGCGCCGCGCTTCTGCAACGCAATCACTGACCATGGCCATCTCGCCACCTCAGGCCGCCACGGACGGCTGCAGCACGCAACCCGGTGTCGGGACCACAAGCCACCCCGTCGTCACCGACGTGAGCATCCGTGCAATCCCACGGGCCGACAAGGGCTGGTCCTTCAGCCACTGGGAGGGTGCGGCGGGTGGAAGCGTCAATCCCACCACCGTGCATGTGGACCGTCCCCTGCAGGTGACCGCCGTGTTCGTCCAGGTCGCATCGCTCACGCTGACATCCACACCGCGCAGGGATGATCGTTGCGTGGAAAAGGTCCGCGGTTCCGAATACGCCATCATGGAGTGCACGCTGACTGCCAACAGTGTTGCGGACTGGGACATCACCGCGATGGGGTTCGAGACCTCAGGTGATCCCCGACCGATCCGGAAGGCGATCCTCCAGGTGGGGGCGACGCGCATCGAGGAGGAGTATGACACGACGCTTGGTGTGAGCTTCTCCTTCACCCACCTTCTGCCCAAGGGGGGAAGCGTACCGATCACCCTGATCTATCGCATCGATCCGGCGTGGGAGTGTCCGATGGAACATCTGCTCGAGCACTCCGCGCAGACGAAGATCGAGTACGTCAACGCCCAGCCACACGAGATCCAGTTCCGTCCCGGTGTACGGCTGCCACCGGGGGTCGCATTTCCTTCCGGACTCAAGACGCTGTTCTGCGCCCTCAACGAAACGCGGCAGATCCCGTACGCTTCGCTCCATGCCGCACTGAATGATGCGTACACCGGAGATGTGGTCGGCATCTGTCCCGGACGACACCGGGAGACCAGCATGACCATACCCGTGGGGCGACTCACCGTGGAAGCCCTGGAAGGTTCACGTGATGGGACGATCATCATCAACGAGTCCCACATCTTCTCCATTTTCGGCACCGAGAAGGCCGGTACAACGTTCCAAGGATTCACCATGGATGGCCTGCTGCCCGACACAGCAG
>CAYUYM010000303.1:0-3023 GCA_964449305.1 uncultured Chromatiales bacterium
GTCCCGCCCCACCTCCTCCAGATCGTTGTGCTTTCCGGAGACACGGATGCACTTCTGCGTGTCCGCTGCGCGGACATAGTCCCGCCTGCCGACGCCAAGGAAGACATCCTTGAACTGGTTCATGCCGGCGTTGGTGAAGAGCAGCGTGGGATCGTCGTGGGGGATGACGGGGGCGCTGGGAACAATGCGATGGTCCTTGTTCCGGAAGAACTCGAGAAAGCTGGTGCGTATCTCCGCTGATGTCATAGGCCTGCTTCTGGTGGGGTCGTGATGGATTGTCAGAGCTCGATCTGCGTATGGAGGGCGATCTCCTCGAGGATGCCACTCACCCGCAGGCAGTCGGGCATCTCGCCGGAATACACGGTGGCCTTCCCCTGTGTGTGCACCTCCCAGGCAAAGGCTTCAGCCTTCGAGGAGGGGCATCCGGTGGCCTTGATGATCTGCGTGATGACCTCATCAAAGGTGTGCACATTGTCGTTGAACAGGATGACCCTGGCCGGCTCATCGATGCCGGTGCCGGAGGTGACGTCAAGTTCAAGATCGGGGGAAGCCTGGGACATGGTGAAAAAGGTGGTTCAACATGACGAACAAAGAAGATAGCAATCGACGTCTGTCCATGCAAGGAAACAAAAAACCCCCGGTGCACCTGGCACCGGGGGTGAATGAAGAACGCGTGGACATCACATGAAGAGTGGTGCGAGCACCAGGGTGATGGTGGAAAGCAGCTTGATGAGCACGTGGATGGACGGCCCCGCCGTGTCCTTCAGGGGATCGCCCACCGTGTCACCCACGACGGCGGCCTTGTGGGCATCAGAGCCCTTGCCTCCGTACATGCCGGTCTCAATGAACTTCTTGGCATTGTCCCATGCGCCACCGCCATTGTTCATCATGGTGGCGAGGAGGATGCCGGTGATGGTGCCGACCATGAGCAGGGCGGCGACCGCCTCCGCTCCCGGGTAGTGCCCCTCGGCGGCAGGCAGATACTTGAAGATGATGCCGACAGCGACGGGGACGACGATGGGCATGATGCCGGGAAGGATCATCTCCTTGAGGGCACCCTGTGTGACGATGTCGACACTCTTGCCGTACTCCGGCTTCGACGTTCCGGCCATGATGCCGGGGTTCTCGTGGAATTGACGGCGGACCTCCTGGATCACGACCTGGGCGGCGCGTCCCACGGCGCGGATGGCGAAGGCGGAGAACACGAACACCAGCGCGGCACCGATGAGGGCGCCGATGAAGGTGGGGATGTTCGCCAGATCGACATGGATCTCGTGACCGGTGATGTTCTTCACCTCATCGAGATAGGCGCTGAAAAGCAGGAAGGCGGCGAGAGCGGCGCTGCCGATGGCGTACCCCTTGGTGAGAGCCTTGGTGGTGTTCCCGACGGCATCGAGGCGATCCGTTTTGCGACGGATGTCCTCAGGGGCCTGCGACATCTCCACGATGCCACCGGCATTGTCGGTGATGGGGCCGAAGGTGTCCATCGCAAGGATGTAGGCGCAGGGGGCGAGCATGCCCATGGTGGCGATCGCCGTGCCATAGAGCCCGGCGCCGGAGACGCCCGGGAGAGCCATGACGCCGCAGAAGTAGGATCCGAGAATGGCGAGGGAGATGACAATGATGGGGAGCCCCGTGCATTCGAGAGCGACGGCGAAACCGGCGATGATGTTCGTGGCCGGCCCCGTCTGTGAGCCTTCGCCGATGGAGCGCACCGGTCGGAAGCGGTACTCGGTGTAGTACTGTGTGATGAACACGAAGAGCAGCGCGGTGATGATGCCGATGATGCCTGCAAGGAAGAACCACAGGTTGTTTCCGAGCAGCCAGCGCACGGAGAGATAGAACCCGATCATGGCGAGAACCGTTGTGACGTAATACCCGCGGTTGAGTGCGGCCATGGGGTCGGCATCCTCCTTCGTGCTGACGGTCATCACCCCCACCATGGTGGCGACGAGGCCGAATGCGCGTGCGAGAAGCGGGAAGATGATGCCACCAATTCCGAAGACGGGCCAGAGCGCGACACCGAGGATCATTGCTCCGATGTTTTCCGCGGCCGTGGATTCGAACAGATCCGCACCACGTCCCGCGCAATCACCAACGTTGTCACCCACAAGGTCCGCAACCACGGCGGGGTTGCGGGGATCGTCCTCCGGGATGCCCGCCTCCACTTTGCCCACCAGATCCGCGCCGACATCGGCCGCCTTGGTGAAGATGCCGCCACCAAGCTGGGCGAAAAGCGCGACAAAGCTGGCGCCGAATCCAAAGCCGACGATCTGCAACGGCACACCCTGCGGGTCGGTGAGTCCGCCGAAGAAGAAGAACAGCCCGCCGACGCCGAGGAGGCTCATGGCAACCACGAACAGACCCGAGACCGCACCGGCACGCAGGGCGGCCTTGAGCGCCCCGTTGAGGCTCTTCATCGCCGCCGATGCCACCCGGACGTTCGCCCGGATGGAGACGAACATGCCGATGTAGCCGGCGATGAGCGAGCAGATCGCTCCGATGGCAAAGGACACGGTGACCTTCCATGCGATGGATGGACCAAGCCTGGTGATGTTCGGACTGGAGGAGTAGGCATAGAAGAGGAAGATGGCGATGCCAAGGACAACCGCGAGCAGGATGATGGTCTTGTACTGCCTGCGCAGAAAGGCCTCCGCACCCTCGCGGATCGCACCCGAGATTTCCTGCATCCGGGCCGTCCCCTTGTCATGGTTGAGCACATGCCACGCCAGGTAGAGGGCAAAGCCGAGTGACGCGATGGAAATTGCAACGACGGAGATGAAGATCGTGTCAATCATCAATATTGTCTCCATGCAGTGGTGGATTAATTGGAGTTAGTGGGGTGAAGTTATCACTATTTTTCCATCATGCCAACGCGAAAGGGGCATGAAATGTCCGATTTCCATTTTTTTTCTGAAGCGCATTTTCTCTAACTTGGGTGCTGAAAAATCCACGGAATTCGATCAGCCCCCCCCCTCCCCCCCTTTTTTTGACACCTCCCGAGGAACCCTGCGCATGATCGT
>CAYUYM010000304.1:0-3016 GCA_964449305.1 uncultured Chromatiales bacterium
ACAAGCGGGATGGTGGGCAGATGCAGGGACAGGAGGAAGGTTTCGAGGGACTGCGAGGTGAAGAGAAACATCACGATGAACTCGGAGAGCACCACGGCGAAGCCGGTGATCGGGGAGATCTTGAACAGATCCGAGCCCACCGTCTTCATCACCTTGTGTCCATAGGTGAAGATGCCGACAGCGATCGACACGCCTCCGATGAAAAAGAGCAGTCGACCTCCCGAGAGCGTCACCAGGCCGCCGATCTCCAGATCTCCGAGCGGCGAGGCGGGCACGAACATGCCCATGACGTTCGCGATGTTGTTGGCTCCCATGGTGTAGGAGGCCAGTGCGCCGACCACGATGAGGCCGATGCGCGTGGCGTTGTCCATGGTGAGCATGTGGATGCGCCAGGTGAGGACGGTGCGCTTCATCAGCTTGAAGATGAGGAAGCCGAACGCCCCGGCGATGACGGGGCTCACGAGCCAGCTCCCGACGATGTTGGACAGCGTCGTGTAATCCGTCGGCGAGCCGGTGAAGAGATTCCACCCGATGATGGCGCCCACCACGGCCTGCGAGGCGGACACCGGCAGCCGTGCACGCGTCATCCACGTCACTGACACGGCCACCGACAGCGCGACGGTGAAGCTCCCGGCGATGGCGTTGATGCCGCCGAGGCTGGTGATGGTGCTGGTGGTGCCGTCGCCACTGATGAAGGACCCGATGACGGTGAACACACCCGCGATGATGGCGGCCACCCGGAACTTCAGCATCTTCGACGACACGGCGGTGCCGAAGAGCGCCACTGCGTTGTTGGCGCCGAGCGACCAGCCGAGGAAGAGGCCGCTGGTGATGAAGAACCAGATGGTCAGATCGGACACTATTCGAACCTCTTGATGGCGGCGATGGAGAGCCGGTCGCAGACATCCTCCGATTCCTCGGCGATGCGCTCGATGTGGAAGGTGAAATACCGGATGTGGATCTTGAGGCTCAGATCCCTGTCGTCACGGAACACTGTGCGCTTGATGTTCTCCGCGATCTTGTTCGTCTCCCGTTTGTAGAACTGCACCTTGTTGACATGGTCGCGCACGGCGTCGATGTTCTTGAAGTAGGCGCGGATGCCGCTCACCGTGTGCTCAAGGCACTTGATGGACATCTCCGCGATGTCGAGAAACTCCTGGCGCAGCGCAGCGTCGATGCGCGGGATCTCAACGGAGAACTCCAGCAGCGTCTCCGTCGTGATGTTGAGCACCTTGTCGCAGCTTTCGAGCAGCCCCAGCACATCGCCGCGTGATTCGGGGATGAGTGTGCGCGTGTAGAGCCGGACCTCGATGCCGCGGCGCAGATCGTCGGCCTTTTCCTCGATGGTGCGCAGCTCGGTCAGGTAGCCCTCAAAGGTCTCCATCTGGCCGTCGAGGTAGCACTTGATGCCCTGGCGGAACACGAGACCGCCCTTGACCACGAGATCGAAATACTCCTCGATCTGGGCCTCGATCTTGGATGTGCTTTTAAAGAACAGGGACATGGTATTCTCACATCGATGGTGAAGAACCGTGGATTGTCAGAACAGCCCGAACACACCGTGCGGGGTGATACCGAGGAAGCGGAACCAGGTCTCGCCCGCGAGGATGATCACCAGCCAGGAGATCACCATCATGGTGAAGCCGAACCTGAAGCTGTCGATGATGCTGTACTGGTCCGTTTCATAGAGCAGGGCTGCGGGCTTGCTGTTGAAGGGCAGCACGTAGACATGCTCGATCATGAAGGCCACCGGCAGGGCGAGGCTGGTGACCTCGAACCCGAAGCGGTTGGCGACACCGATGGCGATGGGCACGAAGATCATGGCGCGCATCGTCTTGGACTCGAAGAGCAGCGCACTGAACACCATCACGCCTGTCAGCACCAGGTACAGCACCCAGAAGTGCGATTCCGATCCGATGCCGATGGCATCGAAGAAGGCGTTGACGCTGATCGAGGGCAGGTCGGTGACGTCGAGCCCCGCGCCCAGCGTGTAGGCGCCGGCCGAGAACAGCATGAGGTGCCAGGGGATGTCCACCTCGTTCCACTGGACGATCCCGATCTTCGGCATGAGGGCGATGATGGCGCCGATGAAGGCCACCGCCGTGGGGCTGATGCCGTGGATGCTGTCGGTGGACCAGAAGCCGAGGATCAGGACGAAGATGATGGCCGCCCGGATCTCGTTTCGTGTGAGCGGGCCCAGCTTCGCATACTCGCTGCGCAGCCTCTCCATTCCGCCCTCCACCTGCGGCAGTCGTTCCTCCGGCTTCAGGGGGAAGAAGATGCGGTTGGCCACGATGTAGCCGATGAGCATGAGGCCCAGCATCACGGGGAACATGGCGAACATCCAGTCTGCGAAGAACAGATCGTGCCCGACGGCCCCGGCGATCATGGTGGCTGCCAGCAGGTTGGCCCCCGAGCCGGTCATGAAGGCCCCGGCCCCGATGTTGATGTCCAGCAGATTCTGGAGGACGATGCTGCGACCGAAGTTGTTGCGCCTGCCGCCCGACTCCGCACCGTAGATCGCGGCGATCACCATGAAGATGGGAAGCAGGATGGCGGCCTTGGCAGTGGTTGCCGAGATGAATGCCGACAGGATCATGTTGATCACGATGAAGGTGAGGAAGATCGTGCTCGTGTTCCGCCCGAATCGCAGGAGGAGCCACAGCGCGAAGCGCTTCGCCAGCCCCGTCGCCACCAGCATGCTCGCCAGGACGAAGGACATGATGTTGAGCCACATCACCGGATGGCCGAGCTGCGCATAGGCCGTCTTCTCCGACAGCACCCCTGTCAGCACCATGGTGATGATGAGGATGAGCGAGGTGAGGTAGTTGGGAATGGCCTGCGTGACCCACAGGATGACGGCCGCCGCAAAGATGGCGAGCACGAATTCGTTGCTGCGGGTGAATTGCTCGGCCCCCACGGCTTCGTACATCTTCCCCGCCGTCTCGGTCAGATGCGTCGGGTCGATGGACTGAAGGAAGGGAAAATGGGCGATGAAGCCCAGGAGGATGAATGC
>CAYUYM010000305.1:0-2982 GCA_964449305.1 uncultured Chromatiales bacterium
GGCACCTGCATGATCGAGGCCAGGGCGATCCGTATGTGGGACGGCTGCGTCACCATGGAGGTGCTGATCGCGATCAACACGAGTGCGGCTCCCAGATGCACATGGCGCTGCACCCTGCGACCGGTGATGTGGAGAATGGCACAGGCCTCGTACAGGAAACCGGTGATGAGGATGGAATTGCCGAAGATCACGGATGTCCATTCCGGGATGGTGCCGCGCCCGAGAAGCAGGAAGGCACCGATGCCCTGCGCGATGCGTGCCATGGCGAGCCACGGGATGCGCCGCTCCTGCGGCAGATTCTGCTGGTAGAGCGCCAGTGTGATACCGAAAACGAAGTACCCGATCGAAAGGGCGAGCGTGCCGGTGCGGAGATCCATGTCAGCTCCGGGGATGGTGAGGTCCCGGAGCAGGCCGGACACCCGCTGGGCGGGGCGGATGCGAGCCACGGGCGTGGCGGACGGATGGCGGGAAGGTCATCGAAGGACCGTCGTGGTGCTGCATCGTCATGGTGCAGATGGGATGGTGAAACTGAAGATGCTGCCCTGCTCCGGATCCGAGGTCACGTGCATCGCCCCTCCGTGACGCTCCACGAAATCACGACAGATGATGAGGCCAAGCCCGACGCTCTGTTCCCCCTCCGTGCCCCGCCGGCCTGATCGTGCGTCGGCATCGAACAACGACGGAAGAAGCTCGGCGGGGATCCCCACACCGGTGTCACGCACGCGCACATCCACCCACCCACCGCCCACGGCCACGGCGTCGATGTCGATCCTGCCACCCTGTGGGGTGAACTTCACGGCATTGGAGAGGAGATTGCGCGCCACGGTCGCCACCATGTGCAGATCCGCCTTCACGATGAGATCCAGTGGCACAGCGATGGTGAGGGCAACATTCTTGCGCTCCGCCATCTCACCGGGAAAGGCCGCCGCCTCGCGGATGACGGAGGCCAGAGGGAGTTCCTGCGGGGCGAACTCGATCGTCCCCCGCTGGATGCGCGACCATTCCAGGAGATTGTCGACCAGGGTGTACAACACATGGGCCGACCGGTTGACATGGCCGATGATGCGGCGCATCTCCGTGGAGCCCATCGTGTCGAATTCGTCGTGAAGCATACCGGTGAACCCGAGGAGCGCGTTGAAGGGACCACGAAGATCGTGGGCGATGATGGAGAACAATCTGTCCTTGTCGGCGACAACGCGCGACAGCTCGTCATTGCGACGCCGGATCACCTCCTCGCGCTCGATGCGGTCGGAGATGTCGTGCACCAGGCTCACGATGTGCTGCTCCCGTTGCAGGCGGACCACCGTGGCGGAGATGAGGGATGCCACCGGCCGACCGGTGCGGTCCTGCAGCCTGGCCTCGAGGTTGTGCACGTGTCCGCTGCTGCTGAGGAGTGACACAAACTCCCGGCGGGCGCCTGGTTCGCTCCACATGGCGATCTCCTCGGTCGTGCGGCCGATGACGTCGGAACGGCGCGCGCCGAAGATGCGGACGAATCCGTCGTTCACATCCTCGATGCGTCCATCCTCAAGGCGCGTGACCAGGATGGCATCGGGCGAGGTCTGGAAGATGAGGAGGAAGCGATCACGCGCCTCGCGCAGTTCCGCGGTGAGCCGCTGGTTGATCATGATGATGAAGCTGAACGTCCACAACAACGAGACGACAAGGGCATCAAAGAACACACCGTAGTTTACCCACGATGAATCAAACCAGCCGACGTCCCCCCGGCCGCGGACAAGGATCACCAGCAACTGGGCAAGCGTGACCATCGCGTGCAGTGCAAAGATGGTGCCGGCGAACACCGCCGACACGTTCACCGCCGGTGTGCGATGGCGGAGCAGGGTGGTCGCGGAAACGGTGGCGGTGCAGCAGAGGGTGATCCAGACGAGCACCCCCCGGACGGTGATCTCGTCCACGACGACGCGGAAGAAGAACACCCCCGCGAAAAAGACGGCGTACAGCGCAAACACACGCGTAAGGCGCACCGGGCGATCGAGGAAGCGGGCGATGCCGATGTAGAGGAAGAACGTGCCGAGCACCATGAATCCATTCTGCCCAAGGATCACGAGTGTCAGCCATGCCTCGTTCCCCCGGAACAGGTAGAAGCCGAATCCCAGCGTCTCGGCCGCGCACCACAGCAGCCACCATCCAGGGCCGTCGAACCCGCGACTGGTGCGGTACTGAACCCAGATCGCAAGCAGCAACAACGCATGGACCATCCCGATGATCAGGACAAGAGTGCGGATGTCTGGCTGCATGGTGGGTTCCATGGTGGAGGTGAAGGATCCCGCATGCGGGCTGCATGCCGGATGTGGTCGTGCTACATCGCGGCCAGGGTGAGGGTGACGCGCGCTCCGCCCTGTGGTTCGTTGCCCGCCTCGATCGTGCCGTCGTGGGCGTCGATGATGCGACGGGTGAGGGCCAGCCCCATGCCCCTGCTCTGATCCGTGTGCTGCTCACCGACCTCGAACAGATCGAACAGATGGTCCAGCGCCCGGTCGGTGAAGCCACGTCCCCGATCACGGATGGTGATTGTCACCGACCCCGGAATGAGGCGGACGATCACGTCCACCGTGCCACCGCGCGGAGAGAACTTCACGGCATTGTCGAGGATGCTGTCGAGGGCCATGCCTGCAAGCCGGGCATCGCAGCGGATGCGTGTCCCCGCGCTTCCGTCGGTCATGTGCAGCGTCACGTTCTTCTGATCCGCCGCCCGTCCTGCACGGTCCACGGCGGAGGTCAGCAGACGGGAGACGGGGTGCTCGTCAAACTGAAGCAGTACATTGTTGTTCCGGAAATCAGTGATGAGGATGGCCGACATGGCGAAGGTCTCGAGGCGCCGCACAGAGAACCCGAGCTGCTCGATGGTTTCCACATGCTCGGTGTCCCGGAGTTCCTCGAGCAGGCAGTCGGTCAGGCCCACGACGCCGGTGAGCGGCGTGCGGATCTCATGCCCGATGAGGTGGAGGAAGTCGTTCTTGC
>CAYUYM010000306.1:0-2974 GCA_964449305.1 uncultured Chromatiales bacterium
CCCTTCCCGACCGGCGCGTCAACGAACTCCTCTCCCACGAGGGTGTGCTCCATGCAGCCACATCCGCGGGTCTGTTTTCATCCACAAACGGAGGCGTCACCTGGACGGACCCATCGTTCGGATTTCCCCAGGCTTCGAACTACTACCGGATGATCATCCGGAACGGGATTCTGATCGCGGCCACACGCCTCGATCCGGGGTACTGGATGGTGTGGTGCCGCAACCTCCGAACGAGGCAGACACTGGAGCTCTCGGTGAACATCCCGCGCGAGAGCATTCAGGCGATGGACATTTCGGGGAACATCCTGTATGCCGTGTTCGCATCCGGCGAGGTATGGAATTACGTGCTGCCCTTCCCCGACTCGCCCGATCTGGCACCTGCTGCACCACTTCCGATGTATGCGATATGGGACAAGACACGGCAGCTCGGCGTCACCGTGCGTGAGTCGAACCTGGGCCTGGCCCCTGCTCCAGCCCACGCCATCGCCCTGTGGCTGGACTCGAACGATGTCTTCACTCCCTCATCGGCTGTCCGCCTCACTCCGGAGATCACGGTGGAGCAGCCCCATCCGACCCCGGACATCACGGACGAGTATCGCCTCATGCTCGATCCGATGCCGGATTTCCCGGGTGGAGCGTATTACCTGTATGTACAATCCGATCCCCAGGGTGCTGTGGCCGAAGGTGATGAAACCAACAACATCTCACGCTCCACAGACAGGATCCGGATCGACTTTGCACGGCCCGACATGTACTTCACCTCTTTCGACGTGGATGCCAGAACGTGGACTGTCGGCGAGCGCCACCGCCTCGCGTGGGAGGTGCGCAACTCGGGGACGCTGGACTTTTCCGGATCGACCATTGTCCGCATCCTGTTGGCACGCATTGATCCACTATCGGGAGTCCGGACCATCGTTTCGGAACTCGCACAGACCACGGTGACGAACCTGGACATGCCATGCTCCCCACCGGTGATCTGCATCTCCAGCATTGCCGATTCCCGCGAGATCGAGGTCGACGCATCATGGTCGGGTGAGTACGTACTGCTCGCATGCATCGACACCACGGCCGCCCTGCCGGAGCTCTCGAAAGCCAACAACGTCGAGCTCATCACCGGCATCACCGTGCACGCTCTCCCGCCGGACGTCACGGTCAATGGCGCATACTCGGGCCCGTCCGGCGCATGGTCGCCCTGTGGTGACAGCGTGACGGTGACGCTCACGGTGGACAACATCGGCTGGAGTCCCTCCTCCCCGTGCACAGCCACGATCTTCATCACGAGCGACACGGCGGGCATCCCCCACGCCGGATGCATCGCCCTGCGCGAAAAGGTGCCCATCCCCGACCTCGATCCGGGCAACCGCATCACACTGCCACCGCAGACCATGGCCGTGCCGCCGCTTGCACCCGGAGCGTACTTCCTGTTCATCCAGGCCGATCCCGACGCGGTGAACGCGGATTCCGATCCCCGCAACAACGTGCGCATACTTCTTCCACCCGTGAGCATCGCCCCGGCGACACGCGACCTGGCGGCCACCGGCATCCAGGTGATCGGCCAACCGCCGACGCTGCCTGGTGGGGAGCTGAAGGTGCTGCTCGATGTCGGCAACCGCGAACGCTGTGCAACGCCGGCATGCACGGCGGCGCTGTCGCTGCACCCGGTCCCCACAGGCGCTCCCATCGTCATCCCGGACGCTGTCCCCATCCCGATCCTGCCCGCCATGGGTGGCACGCAGCTCACGGTGACCCGGAGCATCCCCGCGAGCGTGCCCGATGGGCGCTACGAACTGCGCTGCACGGTGGACGCCGGGAACACCGTGGCGGAATCCGACGAGGCCAACAACGTGATCCTCTGGAACGGCGTGCTCACCATCATGACACAAAGCGATCTCGTGCTGGCATCCGTGCGTATCCTCCCCATGATGTCCACACCGGACTCCACGCGCTGGGCCAGCGACTCGGTGCGCGTACTGCGCATCGTGGAGCGCAGCGTGGGCCGACCCATTGATGAAGCGCATGTGGTGACGGCGGCTGTCTCGCCCTCCTGCACACTCGCCGGTTCCACCGTGCTCTTCACCGACACCATCGAGGCCGCCCAGTGGCGGACCGACTCCGTGGTGATCATCCGGGAGGCCGTGATGCCACGAATCCCCGGGACCTTCAGGGTGATGGTGGTGCTCAACGCCTCGCATGAGCTTCCCGAACTGCGTTTCGACAACAACGAGCTCTGCCTCGGCCCGGTGATTGTGACGGGAATCGATCCGACTGCCCGACCCGCGGAGTACGCCGTGTTCACGGTGTTTCCGAATCCCTCGTCGGGGAATGTGACCATCACCATCGAACGCCCGGAGGTGACGCATTCCAGCGTGGACATCCTTGATCACCTTGGCCGCGCCGTGGCCCGCCTCGCACCGGATGCCTCAGGCTCCTGCCTCTGGAACGGACGTGACGCGCACGGCACGCCCGTCCCGCCGGGCGTGTACCTGTTGCGCGTGCTGCACGACGGCTCGCCCGCAGCGTTCCGCCCGATCATCCGCCTGTAATCGCCCCAACCACATCACCAAGAGGAAGCACGCATGACGGTCTCATCGCTTCATCCCGACACACCGGACCGGCGGATCATCGTCGGCCGGTGCATTCCACCGCTGCTGATACTGGTGCTCCTGACCTCGGTGGCACCTGCGCAGCACTCGGGTGTGACGTTGCAGATGGTGGCTCTGTCACCACCGGATAACACACCGTCCGATGTGGCAATGGTCCGCGTGGAGGAATTCCTCCACACCTGGTCGCATCCCGTGCTGCCCTACATCTTCTTCGATGAGGGGTCGGCAGCCATCCCCTCCCGGTACGACCGATACGACCGGGACCAGACACCCTACTTCCGGGAGAACAGACTGCCCCCGCGTGACCGGCTTGCCATCTATCGCATGGTGCTGAACATCATCGGATCACGGATGCATGCACGCCCTGCAGC
>CAYUYM010000307.1:0-2936 GCA_964449305.1 uncultured Chromatiales bacterium
CAACGCCCGTGATCCATCGGAGCACGGGCGTTGGTGGAAGTGCCGGATGTGTTATTCGAAATCCCTGTAGGGTTGTGCATCCGGATTGGTGAACGGATGCGCCGGGAGGTTGAGGATCTCATCGGCGAAATGCTCGACGAGATACGTCACAATGTCCTTGATGGAAACGATGCCGACAGGTTCGAACGCGGCATTCACGATGGGGATGTGCCGGTAGCCGCCCTGGTCCATGAAGTTCAGCGCGTAGGCAATCGTGTCGAACTCCCCGAGGGACTGTGGCTGGGGGGTCATGACCGCACTCAACGGGGTGGCCATGAGGTCGAGCTCCGCCCCAACGATCTTCTTGAGCACATCGCGCTCGGTGAAGATTCCCTGAAGCTGCCGCTCGACAGTGATGACCACGCATCCAATGCGGCGCGACTTCATCGTCGCCACGGCATCTTGGACGGATGTCTCCCTGGCCATGATGATCGCCGGTTTCATGATGGTCTTGAGCGAACGGCGGAGGTGGGACGCGTCGAATGGCGTCATGTAGGTGTCGTCATTCTGTGAACCGTGCTGGTTCTCCTGTCGTGTCTCGTCTGTCATGGGCGATCCATTGAGATGGTGAAATGAAGGGCAATGTAAGAAATGTTTCCGGCAATTGCATCGGCCGATGTCGGATGGCCTGGGTGTCGGGAACCGGAACGGGCGGGACGCAGGTCACCGATAATACTGCCCCGCCGCGGGAATTCCAACCCCTCGTTTCTTTGTTCTGAAGGATGTGAGTCAGGGGATGTCGCCCCCCCTGCACGCCGGCCCCGGGCCGGTGCAGGATTGCCGGGGGATTCCGTATCTTGGCTTCCTGTCTGGAATTGGCCGAGTCATGATGCTGCAACGAAGGAGGAGTCCGACACGATGGCGGTTTCGAAAAACACGAAGGAGACCGGAGCGACAGCGGAGATGCCTGTGCGTCCGATGAGGGTGCCCACCGATCAACCATTCACGGCGGATGAGCTGCGTCGTGCCCTGCGCCTCATGATGCTGGCGCGCCGGCTCGATGCCAGGATGCTCATCCTGCTCAAGCAGGGAAAGAGCTTCTTCCACATCGGCGGCTCGGGGCACGAGGCCGCGCAGCTCGCCGCGGCGCACGTGTTCAAACCCGGGAGCGACTGGTCCTACCCTTACTACCGCGACCTCTCCTACATGCTCGGCATGGGCATGACATCGACGCAGATCATGATGAACTTTCTCGCCCGCGCCGATGATGTGAACTCCGGTGGCAGGCAGATGCCCCAGCACTATGGCATGAAGGACGCACGCGTCGTCTCGCAGTCGTCGCCCACGGGCACGCAGTTCCTCCAGTCCGTCGGCACGGCGCTCGGCGCCCGGCTCGACGGGCTCGACGAGGTGGTGTACGTCTCCTGCGGCGAGGGCACCACCAGCCAGGGGGATTTCCACGAGGCGCTCAACTGGGCCTCGCGCGCCAAACTCCCCGTCATCTTCTGTGTGCAGGACAACAAGTACGCGATCTCCGTGCACCTCTCGCAGCAGACGGGCGGCTCCGTGTACGACATGGTCAACGGCTATGTGAACCTCGAACGCATCGAGGTGGACGGCACGAATTTCTTCGAGACCTGGGAGGCCTTCGACCGCGCCGTTGCGCGCGCCAGGCGTGGCGAGGGGCCGTCGGTGGTGGTGACGGACGTCGTGCGTCTGCTGCCGCACAGCTCGTCCGACGACCAGAGCAAGTACCGCGCGAAGGAGGAGCTGGAACGCGACCGGCAGCGCGATCCCATCCATCGCATGAAGCAGGCCCTCATCGAGGCGGGCATGTTGACACAGGCGGATTTCGACAGCATGGAGGCCGACGTCGCCCGTGAGGTGGATGCGGCCGCGGATGCAGCCGAGGCGATGCCGCTTCCCGAATCGTCCACCGCTCTGCAGCACCTCTTTTCGCCGAAGCAGCTCGACACCGCCAGCATCGCCGATCCCGTGCCGGGCAACAAGGTGGTGCTTGTCGATGCCATCAATCATGCACTCCATGAGGAGATGGCACGCAACGACCGCATGATCGTCTATGGCCAGGATGTGGAGGACGGCAAGGGGGGGGTGTTCACGGCCACACGCGGGCTCTCGACCACGTTCGGTCGGAAGCGCTGCTTCAACTCACCGCTCGCCGAATCCAGCATCATCGGCACCGCCGTGGGCCTCGCTGTGCGCGGCTTCAAACCCGTGGTGGAGATCCAGTTCGGAGACTACATCTGGACCTCCATGATGCACATCCGCAACGAGGTGGCCTCGATGCGCTACCGGTCCAACAACCATTTCAGTGCGCCGATCGTGATCCGTGTGCCCGTGGGCGGCTACATCCACGGAGCCCTCTGCCACAGCCAGAGCATCGACGCGTATTTCGCCCACATCCCCGGCCTGCTCATCGCCTACCCCTCCAATGCCGCCGACGCGAAGGGCCTGCTCAAGGCCGCCTGCCGCATGGACGATCCCGTCATGTTCCTCGAGCACAAGGGCATGTACCGCCAGGGCTACGCTGCCGCGCTGGAGCCCGACGCCGACTGGGTGCTCCCATTCGGCCGCGCCGCCGTGAAGCGTGCCGGCACGGATCTGACCGTGGTGACCTGGGGCGCCCTCGTGCAGAAATCCATGGAGGCCGCACGCATCCTCGACAAGGAGGGCATCTCCATCGAGGTCATCGACATCCGGACGCTCGTCCCGCTCGACCTCGACACCATCCTCGCCTCCATCCGCAGGACCTCGCGCCTCGTCATCGCGCATGAGGACAACCTGACGAACGGCTACGGAGCGGAGATCGCCGCCCGCATCGCCGAGCACGGCTTCGAACTGCTCGACGCCCCGCTGCGGCGCGTCGCCGCCCGCGACTGCCACATCCCCTACGCCTGGTCCCTCGAAGGCGAGATCCTGCCGCAGGACAGGGATGT
>CAYUYM010000308.1:0-2912 GCA_964449305.1 uncultured Chromatiales bacterium
GTGGATCGTGCGAGGAATGAGGATGGGCCTGTGGCCACTATGTCGGTTCAACACCTCCAGATGCCTCCAGGTTTCCATTGGGGCGAAAAAAAACGCCCGCACGAGGCGGGCGTCGCGTTTCTCAGCGATCCGGGGAACTGCGCCTACAACACAACGGCGAAGCCCACGGGAACGGAGACCCTCGTCTGGGAGCGGCTGTATGAGCCCTTCGACAGATCGATCATGTCAAGGTTCAGGGACACAGTGATCCCCACCGCTTTCGACACCATGAAGAGCGCACCACCGCGTATACCAAGGTCCAGCACCTTGACATCATTATCGTCGGTGCCAAAGGTCAGGCTGCCGGCCACGAAGGGATGCACCGTGCCGCCTGTCCTGAAGAAATACCCGACCTCCGGTCCCAGCAGGTACGCTGAAGCCGAATGTCCTCCGTAATTGACGTTCTCGAAGCTCAGGATGCCACCGAGAAAGACACCGTCGGACACAAACCAGCCTCCCTCCGCGGCGAGCGACACCCTGGTCACAGAGCTGTTATCTTCACTGGTGTTCACGAAGTCGAACTTCGATGAGCCGGAAAAAAGGGCGTTCCCGCGTGCGGTGGGGTTCTGTGCCATGGCTGCTCCGCCTGCAAGCAGCAGAATGATCAGTGCGGTCAACATGTGTCGGGACATGTGGGTCTCCTTGATGCTGTGGTGAAATGAACCGTTCCTGTTGTCCGTGTCAGGCCTTGAGCAGCTCGCGGGCGATCACGATGTTCTGCACCTCCGAGGTGCCCTCGTAGATCTCCGTGATCTTCGCGTCGCGCAGGTAGCGCTCCACCAGGTACTCGCGCACATAGCCATACCCGCCGTGGATCTGGATCGCTTCCAGGGCGTTCTCCACCGCCACGCGCGAGGCATACACCTTGGCCATGGCCGCCTCCTTCGCAAAGGGCTTGTGGGCGTCCTTCAACGCTGCCGCCTGGTAGGTGAGCAGACGCGCGGCCTCGAGCTTCGTCGCCATGTCGGCGAGCTTGAACTGGATGGCCTGGAAATCCTTGATGTACTGCCCGAAGGCCTTGCGCTCCTTGCTGTAGCGCAGCGCGGCCTCATAGCCGGCCGCTGCGATGCCCAGCGCCTGCGAGGCGATGCCGATGCGGCCGCCGTTGAGCGTCTCCATCGCGAAGTTGAAGCCCTTCCCCACCTCCCAGATGATCTGGTCGTCGGTGGCCGGCGTTTCCGTGAACATCAGGCTGCACGTGTCGGAGCTGCGGATCCCGAGCTTGTCCTCCTTCACGCCGTGGGTGAAGCCGGGAGCGCCCTTCTCCACGATGAAGCAGGTGATGCCCTTGTGACGCAGCTCGCGGTTGGTCTGCGCGATCACCAGGTAGTACGTGGCCGAGGTGCCGTTGGTGATCCAGTTTTTCGTGCCGGTGATCTTCCATGTGTCGCCATCCTTGACCGCCTCGGTGCGCTGCGATGTTGCGTCGCTCCCCGCCTCCGGTTCGCTCAGGCAGAAGGCGCCGATCACCTGCCCCTGCGCCAGCGGAACGAGGTACTTCTGCTTCTGCTCCTCGGTGCCATATTTCTCGATGCCATAGGTCACGAGCGAGTTGTTCACCGACATGATCACACCCACCGACGCATCCACCTTGGAGATCTCCTCCATGGCCAGCACGTAGCCCAGCGTGTCCATGCCTGCACCGCCGTGTTCCTCCGGCACCATCATGCCGAGGAAGCCCAGCTCGCCGAGCTTCTGCACGATCTCGGTGGGAAACGTTCCGTCCTTGTCGCGCTGCACAGCACTCGGCGCAATCTCGCCCTCGGCGAACTCCCGCGCCATGTCACGAATCTGAAGATGCTCTTCTGAAAAATCAAAGTTCATGTGTCCCCTCCTGATCAGGCGATGGAGTAATCGTAAAACCCGCGACCCGTCTTGCGGCCGAGCCGCCCTGCTGCCACCATCTGCTTGAGCAGCGGGCACGGGCGGTACTTCGGATCCCCGAGACCGGTGTGCAGGACGTTCATGATGTCGAGGCACACGTCGAGCCCGATGAAATCGGCGAGTGTGAGCGGGCCCATCGGGTGGTTCATGCCCAGCTTCATCACCGTGTCGATGGCCTCCACGGTGGCCACACCCTCCATGAGCGTGTAGACGGCCTCGTTGATCATGGGCATGAGCACACGGTTCGACACAAAGCCCGGGAAGTCATTGACCAGCACCGGCACCTTGTCGAGCTTCTCGGCGAGCGCGGTGATGAGCGTCGCTGTCGCATCCGACGTGGCGATGCCGCGGACGATCTCCACAAGCGTCATGATGGGCACGGGGTTGAAGAAGTGCATGCCGACCACCTTGTCGGGACGCGAGGTCACGGCAGCGATCTCTGTCAGCGAGATGGACGAGGTGTTCGATGCGAGAATGCAGTCCGGCTTTGTCCCGGCATCGAGTGTGCGGAAGATGGTCTTCTTGAGCTCTGGGTTCTCATTCACCGCCTCGATCACCAGATCCGCGTTCCGGATGTTGGCGGCAAGATCCGTGGAGGTGTGGAGATGCGCAAGCGTTGTGGCCTTGTCCTCCTCGGTGAGTCTGCCCTTCTTGATCTGCCGGTCGAGGTTGCCGGTGATCGTGGCCACCGCCTTCGCAAGCAGATCCTCGCGCAGATCGACGAGGGTGATGGAATGGGAATGCTGGGCGAACACGTGGGCGATGCCATTGCCCATCGTGCCGGCGCCGATGACGACGATGTTGTTCATGGTGGCTCCTGGCGCTATGGATGATTACACGAGTTCAACGATGAGTGCGGAGGCCTCGCCGCCGCCGATGCAGAGCGTCGCCAGACCGCGGCGTGCATTGCGCCGGCGCATGGCGTGGAGAAGCGTCACGAGGATGCGCGTGCCGGAGGCGCCGATCGGATGCCCCATCGCCACCGCGCC
>CAYUYM010000309.1:0-2903 GCA_964449305.1 uncultured Chromatiales bacterium
GGTGGTGATGCCTCCGATGCCGGAGACGGGCAGCCCGACATCAGGATCCTGGGCACAATTGCGCACCATGTTGAGTGCGATCGGTTTGATGGCGGGACCGGAAAGCCCGCCGTTCGTGCCTCGCCGGCCGACGCTGGGCATGGGGATGAAGCGGTCGATGTCGACACCCGCGATGCTCTGGATCGTGTTGATGAGCGCGATGCCGTCGGCGCCACCACACCGCGCCGCGCGTGCGGACTCCGTCACATCCGTGATGTTGGGTGTGAGCTTGACGAGCACGGGCCGTGTCGCGACCTCCATCACCCACTCCGTGAGCATCGCGACCATGGCCGGCTCCTGCCCCACCGCCGAGCCCATCCCCCGCTCGCACATGCCATGCGGGCAGCCGAAGTTGAGCTCGAAGCCGTCGACCCCCACGTCCTCGCAGCGCCGCACAATGGCATGCCACTCCTCCCGGGTCTGCACCATGATGGAGGCGAGCACGGCATGCCGCGGGAAGCGCGCCTTCACCTGTGCGATATCGCGGAGATTGTCCGACAGCCGGCGGTCGGAGATGAGCTCGATGTTGTTCATCCCCACCAGACGCGCCCGTGGCTGGTGAACAGCGCCATAGCGGCTGTACACGTTGACCGTGGGCACGCCCATCGTCTTCCATACCGCGCCCCCCCACCCCTTGTCGAAGGCCTTCATCACCTGATATGCGGTGTTGGATGGCGGCCCGGAGGCGAGCCAGAACGGGTTCGGGGATTCGATCCCCGCGAACGTGCTGTGCAGTGAGATCATGGATGCATCCAGTGATGGTGAAGAGGGATGATGTCAGGACAGGACCTCCATGACGCGCTGCTGCAACGCCTCCGCTGCCATGGCTCGCAGCGCGTGCTCCGGGACATCGCGCGGGGTGCATTCATGGAGCGCGGTGAGACCGAGTTGCGCGCACAGCGCCTCCGGATCGCCCTCCACGCGGCCGGCGAAGCAGTGCACCGGCGTGCCGAGCGCGCGGGCACGCCGTGCGACCATGGCCACGAGCTTTCCCTGCGCCGTCTGTGCATCGACGCGCCCCTCGCCGGTGATGACCAAGTCCGCCCAGCGACAGCGCTCGTCGAAGTGCACGGCGTCGAGGATGAAGGCGGCGCCATCGACAAGGCGTGCCATGCAGAAGGCTTCGAGGGCGAAGCCCAGCCCGCCCGCGGCGCCCGTGTGCGGGGCATCGATGTCGACGGCGCGCACGTCGCGGCACACGATGCCGGCGAAGTGCCGCACCGCGGCATCCATGCGCGCAAGGTCGGTGGCGGGCACCCCCTTCTGTGGACCATAGGTGTGCGTCGCGCCCGATGGGCCGCACAGCGGATTGCGGACATCGCAGAGCGCGGTGATGCGCGTCTCCTGCACGAACGAGTCCATGGCCGGGACGACAGACAGGACGGATTCGAGCAGGCCGATCACATCACGGGGATCGCAGCCCGCTGCATGCGTGAACCGGAAGCCGAGCGTCCGCGCCAGGCCATAGCCGCAGTCGTTCGTGAGCGTGCCGCCGAGGCCGCAGAGCACGCCGGTGGGATGGCGGTCGGGGACACCCGCGGCCGCCGCGTCGAGCAGGGCGCCGAGGCCGTCGGAACGGGTGCGCCGTGCATCGCGGTGATCGGCGGGCAGCAGATGCCAGCCGAGGCAGGAGGCCGCCTCGAGCACGGCAGTGCCGTCGGGGAGTGTGATCCAGCCCGCTGTTGCGTGCGCGCCGAGCAGACCGCTGACGGTGGTGCTTCGGCATGTTCCGCCACATGCCGCGCCCAGCGCCTCCACCGTGCCCTCACCGCCGTCGGCCAGGGGCAGGCAGTCGCATTGCGCACCGGGGTGCACCGCAAGCACCGCAGACTGGATCGCCCTGACAGCCTCGCCGGCCGTCAGGGCGCCCTTGTAGGAATCCGGTGTGATGAGGATCCGCATCGTGGTGTGGTGGGGCCTCCCCCCTCGTGACGTGAAGGGCGGAGTGCCGCAGCGCCGATCACGGCGCCACGAGGGTCAGCGTGCGAAATGGAAGGCGCTCGCGCCGGCGTAGATCGCGTTTGTGTCGAGCTCCTCCTCGATGCGCAGGAGCTGGTTGTACTTCGCGATGCGATCGGAACGGCTCGCCGAACCGGTCTTGATCTGACCGGCGTTCATCGCCACGGCGATGTCGGCGATGATGGCATCCTCCGTCTCACCCGAGCGGTGGCTGATGACGGTGGTGTAATGGGCGCGGTGGGCCATCGCCACCGCGTCGAGCGTCTCGGTGAGCGTGCCGATCTGGTTGACCTTCACGAGGATCGAATTGCCGATGCCGGACTGGATTCCGCGGTCCAGAATCTCCGGGTTGGTGACGAAGATGTCGTCACCCACGAGCTGGCAGCGGTCGGCCAGCGTGTCGGTCAGGAGCTTCCAACCCGCCCAGTCGTTTTCCCCGAGGCCATCTTCGATGGAGATGATCGGATACTTCTCAACGAGCTTCACATACATTTCCACCATCTCCTCCGACGAGGCGGTGTGTTGATCGGACTTGAAGAAGCGGTACACGCCCGGCTTTCTCCCCTTCCCCTTCTCAAACATCTCCGATGCAGCCACATCGAGGGCGATGTAGCAGTCGGCATCCGTGTACTTCGCCTTGTCCATGGCCTTCATGATGAACTCGAGGGCCTGTTCGTTGCTCGTGAGGCTCGGGGCGAATCCGCCCTCGTCGCCGACGGAGGTGTTGAAGCCGGCATCGGAGAGCACCTTGCGCAGGGCGTGAAACACCTCGGCACCGCAACGAAGGGCCTCGCCAAACGTGGGAGCGCCGTAGGGCACGATCATGAACTCCTGGATGTCCACGTTGTTGTCGGCATGCTTGCCGCCGTTGAGGATGTTCATCATCGGCACGGGAAGCACCTTGG
>CAYUYM010000310.1:0-2891 GCA_964449305.1 uncultured Chromatiales bacterium
TGCCCACGGGCGGATACACGCAGAAGAAATGGCCGGCGGAATACTACGCCGAGCTCGCCAGGCATGCCCCGGAGTTGCGTGATGCACAGTTCCTTGTGGTGTGGGGCAACGATGTGGAGCACAACGATGGGCAGACCATGCGGCGCCTTGCCGGGGATCACGTGAAGGTTGCGCCACCATCGCCGCTGCGCCGCACCGCCGCCCTGCTCAGGAAATGCACGATGGTGGTGGGCAACGACACCGGTCCGTTTCACATCGCCACCGCGCTCAACCGGCGCGTCCTTGGCCTCTACGGCCCGGCGGAAACGAAGCATCAGGGGCCCTACGGCTCTCATCCGATCACCATCCGCTCCAACTCCTGCTGGATGGCTGAGCGGCACTGCCTCCAATGCCACAACCCCGTCTGCATGACGGACCTCACGCCGGAATTCGCGCTGCGCTCAGTGAAGGAGATGCTCGCGGATCTGCTCTGACCACTCATGCGAACGCGCGATGAATGGAAGGTGCAGGCGACATTCCTGCCCCCATCGTTGTGCGCCAGGCTCCGTCAGACTCATGCCGTGCCCCGGCGGAGCCCTGTACGAAGATCCGCCTTCCGTGATCAATCGGCGAGGTTGAACATCCTGATCATGTCGATGATGAGACCGGGGTGCTTCACCAGGGCGATGCGCAGCACGTTCCAGATCGTGCGCTTGTCGGCGGGCAGGGCTGCGAGGCCCGCGGCGATGGTGTCGAGCGTTGCATCCGGGAAGCGATGCACGGCCGTCTTGATGCGGTGATACATGCGATGCTGCGCGCCGAGCAGATCGTCCCAATCCCGTTCGTAGCGCCGCATGTCACGCACGCGCCCCGAGGACAGGGCGCGTGTCACGTTTTCTGCTGCGACGACGGAGGCGCGCATGCCCGAGGTGATGCCGCCCCCCGACAGGGGGTTGACCTGATGCGCGGCATCGCCCACCAGGAGCACGTTGTCCTGCACGATGTGGTCAAGTGTCCGAGCGCAGGGCACGCCACCGGCGACCATGGTCACCATGCCGGCATCTGGCATTCTGCTACCCACGAATTCCCGGAGAAGGCTGAGGGCACTGCGCCTGCGTGCCGCAAGGGCGCTGATGCCTATGCCCACGTTGGCGGTGCTGCCGCCCTTGGGGAAGATCCACACATAGCCCTCCGGAGCGACCGTCGTTCCGAAATAAAAATCGCAGGTGGTGGGAGCGACGTCCACCCCGGCCAGCGTGAACTGGGCACAGGATTCCATGTCGCGCACATGGGTGGTGGTGTCGATGCCGGCCCATACGCCGACGCGGGATTCCACGCCATCGGCACCGGCAACGATGGCGGCCTCGACCGAGCGCGGTTCGCCATGGTGTTCGAAGGTGACGCCGGTGACGGCACCGTCGCGGCGCAGAAGCCCCGTGGCGCGGGCGCGCGTCAGGAGGTGCGCCCCGGCCTCGCAGGCCATGGTGGCGAGGTCGGCGTCGAAGAGGCGGCGATGCAGGACGTGACCGTGGCCACCGAGGTTGAGATCCACGGCAGTCCCGTCGGGGGCGTTGAGGCGGAAGGTGTCGATGCGGGCTGCGACCCATTGCGGCCGGATGTCGACGATGGCCTCGAGACTGCGGTTGGAGACCGCCTCGCCACAGCGGACGGGGAGGCCGACCTCGCGGTCCTTTTCGAGGAGGAGGACGGAGTGGCCACGGGCGGCGACGAGGCGGGCGAGGGTGGATCCTGCGGGGCCGGCGCCGACGACGACGAGATCATAGCGTGGCAGCATCGCGGGCCTCCGATTTTTTCGGCGGGGTGAATGCGAGAGCCTCGAAGGGGCAGGCCCAGACGCATTTCGCACAGTTGGTGCAGCGATCCTCGACGATGGTGAGGCGTGCCTCTTCGAGGATGATGGCATCCTCGGGGCAGACGCCGACGCAGCAGCCGCAGTAATCGCAATGGGAGGGGAGGAAGGATATGAGGAGCATGGGAGTGGGCTGGTGTTTGGGACTGGGCACGCGCAAGATGCGAAAAAGCGCCGACAGGTCCACCGTCTGGTGCTGGGGGTGGGGACCTATAGGTCTTCTAAGTACTTCTAAGAAGACCTATAGGTCCCCACCCCGCTTTTCCGTATATTGCGGTGCAACAAAGTCAACATTCTGTGTTCACACGTACCACATTGGTACTCGCTACTGGGTCTGCGAATCCGCAGGGAGTGGTACGCCAAAAGCGGAGCATACATGGCCAGTCCTCCAGCGCTTGCGTATAACACGTTCTATCACATCTTCAGCCGGGGCATCGGTGGTGCGGATCTCTTCATCGAAGAGAGAAACTACCACCATTTCATGCGATTGCATTCGCTGTATGTGGACCCTGTCGCTATCACCTTCGCCTGGTGCCTGCTGAAAAACCACTTCCACCTGCTCGTACGAATCAAAACCCGCGAAGAAATCGAGGATTTCCAATCGGGACCGATGGGGATGCGGAAGCGATCCCTGAGGCCCAGCTATGGTCGCTCTCAGGGATTTGTGCTCCCTTCTCGACAGTTTTCGCATTTCTTCAATGCCTACGCCAAGGCCATCAACACCGCAACCGGCAGATCAGGCAGATTACTCCAGCATCCGTTTCGTCGCGTTCTTGTCACGGACAATGTCCAATTCTTCCGGGTTGTCGCATACATCCATCGAAATCCTGAAAAGCACGGATTTGTGGCCGACTTCCGGGATTGGAAATACTCCTCGTATCACACAATCCTGTCCGACAAGCCAACAAAGGAGATGCGCGAAATGGTGGACAACTGGTTCGGTGGTCGTGAGCTGTTCGAATTGCACCATCGTACCGACGATGTGATCACGGACGAGGATGCGTTCAGCCTGGATGTCGATTGACGGGACATTGACGAGACC
>CAYUYM010000311.1:0-2861 GCA_964449305.1 uncultured Chromatiales bacterium
CGCCGGGGATGTCCCGGTATGAGAGCCGGTGGCCCAGGAGCTCCCCAAGGACCAGTTGGACGTCCCACCGGTCTTGGAGTAGTACGTCGCAGCGTTGAGAACGCTTGCCAGCATGGCCATCAGAAGCACGACGAAGAGGACGAATGACTTCGAAACGCGCGTTGCGGAGGAGGCGATGGGAGTCTTCATGGCGGACCTGCTATGAGAAGTGGGAAGATTTCTGCCGAAGGAAGGGAGACTGACCAAGTCCCGGACACCAAGAACCACGCCCCCATCTGCCGATGGTACCGGAAGGGGCTCGTGGATTTGAGGACTGGATGGGGAGGTTGGTGACAAGGTCTCGATAGGCTGGTATGCTTCAATCCGCATCTGCGAGTCTGTCTTTGCGCAGATATTGCGGCGTTTGTGGGATGAGTCGGGTCTTTCGTGCACGTTGTCCTTCAAGCACACCAATGTGCGCATTGTCAAGGAGAACGCGAGTGAAAAAACGTTGAGATCAACATAGGCAGTCATAAGGGTTTTGTCAAGAAGAAACCAACATTACAAATCTGTAAGGTTGATGATTGCAATCTTTCTGACGAAATCGGATCTTCCACGCCGGTATTCAAGAAATATGCGCCAAGCACTTGTCCATATTGGTGTGTTAGAGGATTCCCATCAAGTGCCTCATCATGCGCTGGCTCACGGTCGTCTGGTCTTGGACGTACACTACACGTCCAGAGCCTTCCAGCCGGTACTTTTTTTCGGACAGGCGAACCACGTGTCGGTCATCCATCGCCCCTTCACGCCCTTCCAGCGACAATGGACCTTCGTGATGCGGTTCCCCATACCATCCAGATTCCCCTTGGTCCACCATGAACTGGAAATGCGGCGAGGCGCACCCTGAACGACGCAGGGCGGTCCGAAGACCGCCCTGCTCTGCCATTCTCCCTGGAGAAGGATTATTTCGAGAGGATCATCCTCCGGGAATCAACGAAGCTGCCTGCTGTCAGACGGTATACGTAGGTTCCGCTCTCAACAGCACGACCAGCGTCGTTGAGGCCATTCCACGTGACACGGTAGTATCCGGCGTCCTGCGTGGCGTTGACCAAAGTCGCAACCCTTGCACCCAGGAGGTCGAAGATCTCGAGCGTCACCGGCGAGGTCTCCTTCACCTGGTACTGGATCATCGTCGACGGGTTGAACGGGTTCGGATAGTTCTGCTCCAAGGCGAATGATGCCGGTGCATCGACAATCCGGTTCTCCGTCACATTGTAGATGGAGTTCCTGAAACGGACAGGAATGGCCATCATGTCACTGTTGCTCGCCAACGCACCGGTGAACGAGATGGTGTTCAAACGGTTCGCGTCGGTTTCCCGCAGGACGAGGTGGCCGATGATACCCGTGGCGGAGAGACCGCTGTGCTCACGACCGATCACCGCCATGTCAACGAGGATGCTAGATCCATCGACGTTCGACAGGGTGAGATACTGGCTGCCACTGCTCATCTGGCCCGCCGGCTCTGGACGCACAAATTCGAGTCCTTCGCTGTTGAAGGCAAGCTTCAACTCGAGTGTACGGACATCGCCCACCGCGCCGTCAATCAGCACGGGGATGCGGATCTGGTCACCCGACCGCTGCCCCTGACCGAACTCGAAGCTGATCGGCGCCGGGGTGTACTGTGCCTTGGGAGGCATGGAATAGTACAGACCGTAGCCGGTCGAGAACATGGTCAGATCGTAGTAGTTCACGGAGTCGTCGGGCGACGGATTGCTGTCGTATGGCGCCAGAGGGCCACGCGTGAAATCGCACTTGTAGCGGTAGCTCGGTTGGGCAAGGCGGCTGTACATCGCACCGCAGAACGCGGTGAGATCCACGATGTTCATCTTGCCGTCACCTGTGTATCCATGCCCCTGCTGGTTGAACACGGTCAGAGGATCGTATGCCGCAACGTCGCCGGCATGGAACACTGCCGTCGCTCCCGGTCCGGCGATGAACAACGGAACGTAGTTCTGCGACGGGGTGTCAAGAGAGGCTGCCTGGTGGCCGGCCACTTCGATCTTGTAGGCCCCCTGCTTCTTGACGATGAAGTCGAGTCGCATGAGGTACACGGTGGAATCATCGGTCGACGGGTTGTAGTTGCCAGCGCCTCCGTAGCCCCATGATGCCGATCCGACCTGCAGCGAACCGACATTCTGGCGGTTCACGATGCTCGGGACCAGGAACAGCGGCTGGGTGGACGGGCCAGATGCCTTGGCAAGGTACAACTCACTCGGGTCATACAGCACATTGAGTTCAAGCGACTTCACGTCCACGTTGGCGTGCGTGCACACGAAGTAGCTCACAAACGGTCCGTTGGGATACGGGCTGCCGTTCACGTACTTCCAGTCGTCCGTGGCCTTGATTGTGCCGTTCGTCGCATAGGCGCTCGGGTAGGACATGAGCTCGTCGACGAAGTCCACCGGTGTGCTCACTGGCCTGTTGGCAAGGTAAATCAACAGATCATCGCCACTCGGGCCGTTGAAGGTCGGTCCAGGATTGACGAATGCCCAGTGCGAGAAGTGACGCGTTGTGAATTCCACGGTCGTCGGTGGTGCCGCCGTGACCAGGCCGGGATGCCCCGCCCAGAGGTCCGGATCCGTGTAGGTGGACCACCACATCAGACGCGTATTCGCACCGATGAGCGATCCCCACGTCGGTTCGATGTCGAACTGCACGTTGGCGGTGAACGTCAGGTCACCGAGTGTCGGTGAGGTCAGGACGAGGTAGACGTTCGTGCTGTCCACGTTCGACGGCAGCGGACCGGTCTCCGTGATGTGGCGGGACTGGCGGCGCTGTGCGGTGACGCACCACGGACCGCCGGTGCTCGGCAGCTCGGAGAA
>CAYUYM010000312.1:0-2857 GCA_964449305.1 uncultured Chromatiales bacterium
GACGTGCGGTAAAAGAAAACGCGCCCCCGTGGGGGCGCGTTTTCCGAATCGGGGATCGACGGTTATTTCACGAGTGTCATCGTGCGTGTCTGGCGGAAGCCGTCCACGCTCAGCTCGTACAGATACATGCCCGAACCGAGAGTGCGGGCGTCGAAGGTGACGCGATACTCGCCGGACGTTGCGCGGGCATCGACGAGCGTCGCCATCTCACGGCCGAACATGTCGTACACCTTCAATGTCACGTGCCCACTCTTCAGCAGGGAGTAGCCGATGGTGGTGGACGGGTTGAAGGGGTTCGGATAGTTCTGCTCGAGACGGTAGTTGGTCGGGACAGTCGAGATCTGCTCGACAGACACGGGCTTCGAGTTGTTGTAGTCCCAGGTCGTGTAGTAGCCGGGGTTGATCGAGCCGAACTGCGAGCGGATGCGGACCTCCGCCTGCGTGTCGTCGATGTTCTCGTAGTGGTTGTTGCCGAAGCCGCCCCTGCCGCCTTCGTTGTCGCCGCCCTTGCTGCCGAACTTGAACTCCTGGCCCACGTAGCGCTTGGAGCCGGTGCTGTCCGGTGCATAGAGGAAGGTGACCGTGTAGATGTTGTCGTTGGCGGTGAGGTCGCCGTTGGAGCCGTCGTCCCACATCTTCTTCGGGGCGTCGTCACGCAGCGTCTGGCCCCAGGTGGTCCATCCACCGGTGGCGGGACCGTTCATCCACACACCGTTGGTGTAGACGGGATTGACGGTGCCGGTCTTGAACACATGGTCGGTACCCTGGATGTCGAACAGCGTGTCGCCCTTCTCCACCTGATACCATGCCGGACGCATGTCCACCTCCCAGAACACCTTCACGGCGCGTGCGAGCACCGAGGTGTTGCGGAACACGGGCATGCGGTTCATGCTGGTGCGGCTGTCGACGATGTCCTCCACGTTGATGAGCTTGTCGGCGGGAGTGATGATGCGGCGCTCGGCGAGGGAGTTGTCGGAGCCGGTGTAGTAGAAGTTGTAGAAGGTCTCACGGATGTCCTGGCCGTCCTTCACCAGGTAGTACTGGTAGTACAGCGGGTTGCCCATCTTGGCGATGATGGTCTCGGTGCCAACGTAGGTGTTCGTGAAGCCCTGCTTCGTCAGGATCGTGCGGGTGGGGCTCTTGTCGGTGAGATCGCGCCCCGAGCCGTTCCAACCGGTCTGCACGATGAGCGTGTCGCCAGTCTTGAAGCCACGGTTCTGGATCGCCTTGGTGAGGTCCACCTTGTAGTTGATGGTGAGCGTGTCACTGCCGACGAAGGGCTGTGGACGCTGGCCGTTGAACCAACCCCAGAACAGGGTGGTGTCCTTCTTGCCGACGGGGATGGTGAACTTGTGGTCGTTTCCATCCTCCCACTTCTTGGGATCGGCATCGGGATCGGAGCCGCCCATGATGACGAACTTGTAGCCGATCTCCTGGCCCTCGGCCACGGAGTCGCGCGGGATCTTCACCACGCCGCTGTAGAAGAAGTCGGCGTTGTAGTTGCGCGAACCGCCGTTGCCATGGGGTGCCTCCTTCGTGAGGAAGAGGGTGTGCGCCCAGCTCAGGTTGCCGAGGTAGCCCGGCCAAGCCGCGCCGCGGACGCCGACGCGATCGGTGGCGGGGTTGAACGCCTCCCAGCCCTGCATGTTGACGCGGACCCACACGGCGATGGAGTCGCTGCCGATGGTCCACGGTTTCCAGTCTGCAAGCTGCCGGCTGGCGGAACCGTTCGCAAACTGCACGGGCACGACAATGTCAGCGGAGCCGGTGGTGAGTTCACGGTTGCCGTTCGGATCGATGTCGTTCTCCCAACCCTTGTGCTCCTGGTCGCCCGAGGCGCTCGAGGCATTGGTGAACACCTTGTACTGGATCCTCGTGTTCGCCGGGAAGGGCACGGTCGCGGTCCAGTAATCGCCGCCGATGTTGGTCAGGTTCACACCGGTCGCACCGTCCCAGGTCAGCGGGGCGGTGTCGCCACGGAGCTGGATCACGGCCTTGTCCGGCCACAGGGTGTCGGGCACGGTGGCCGTGTTCACCATGAAGGTCACATTGACCGTCCCCGGCTTGGGCATCATCTTGTTGAAGTCCCAGGCGCTGTAGTATGACGGGTTGATCGAGCCGAACTGCGAGTGGATCGTCACCTCGGTCTGCGAATCGTCGATGTTCTCGTAGTGGTTGTTGCCAAAGCCGCCCCTGCCACCCTCGTTGTCGCCGCCGAAGATGCCGAACTTGAATTCCTGGCCCACGTAGCGGCGCGAGCCGGTGCTGTCGGGGGCATAGAGGAACTGCACGGTGAAGATGGAGTCGTTGGCCACGGCGTCGCCATGCGTGCCGTCGTCCCACATCTTCTTCGGCTGGTCGTCACGGAGTGTGAGGCCCCAGGTGGTCCAACCGCTCGTGGCCGGCCCGTTCATCCACAGGCCCTTGGTCAGGATGGTGGCGGGATCGGTGATGTGATCGGTGCCCTGGATGTCGAACAGGGTGTCACCCTTCAGCGTCTGGAAGATGGCCGGCCGCACATCGCAGGTCCAGGTCACCTTCACCTGACGCGCAAGCACCGAGGTGTTGCGGAACACCGGCATGCGATGCATGTCGGTGCGGCTGTCGAGGTTGTCGCTCACGGTGAAGGTCTTCTCCGACGGGGAGAGCACGCGGCGCTCGGCAAGCGAGTTGTCGGAGCCGGTGTAATCGAAGTTGTAGAAGGTTTCGCGCACATCCTGGCCGTCCTTCACCACGTAGTACTGGTAGTACAGCGGGCTGCCCATCTTTGCGATCACCGTCTCGGTGGCCGTGTAGGTGTTGGTGAAGCCCTGCTTCGTCAGGATCGTGCGGGTGGGGCTCTTGTCGGTGAGATCGC
>CAYUYM010000313.1:0-2840 GCA_964449305.1 uncultured Chromatiales bacterium
TGGGCATCAGAAACACAGTGGAGACCTCCGGGGCAAGCCTGCGGTTCATCAGGGCCATCTGGAATTCGTACTCGAAGTCCGAAAGTGCCCGCAATCCGCGGATGAGTGCCACAGCGCCGTGCGCCCGTGCGAAATCCACGATGAGGCCGGTCGATTTCTCCACGGTCACCATGGGGTGCGCAGCGACCGCTCCACGCACCAACTCGACGCGTTCATCGGCGCTGAACAGCGGTTGCTTGGAGGAGTTCACCGCCACCGTCACGATGATGGAATCGAACATGGTCACGGCGCGTTCGATGATGTCGATATGGCCGTTGGTGATGGGATCGAAGGTCCCGGGGTAGATGGCAGTCCTCATGCTTCCGCTCCATCGTGATCGCGATCATACATGGTGATGGCCGATGTTCCATACCGCCGCTGATCCACGATCGACAGACCGGGAATGTCGGGCAGTGTCCCACGCACGTCGTGCTCCCAGAGGATGCGGCCGCCATGGGCGACCATCGTGACGAGGCGCTCCAGGATCCCGGCCGTCCCGGTGTAGGCATAGGGGGGGTCGGCGAAGATCAGGGTGTACGGCCCGGATGGCCGGTCACAAAAGGACTCGACACGGAGAGGGATCACGGATGCCCGCGGTGCCACATCAAGCGTCTGGATGTTGCCCTGAAGGATGCGGACGAGGGCGGGGTTGCGTTCGACGAAGGTCACCGAGCCGGCACCCCGCGACAGGGCCTCGAAGCCATAGCTTCCGGAGCCGGCGAAGAGGTCACAGACAATGGCGTTCTCGACGCGCCCGGCGCTTGCAAGGATGTTGAACACCGCCTCCCGGACCCGATCCATGGTGGGTCGGAAATCCGCCGACTTGGATGTGGCAAGAACACGACCTCCGAAGTCCCCACCGGTGAGTCTCATGCAACGCCTCCCGGGAGGGCGCAGAGTGCCGACTCGAAGCGGTGGGGTGCATCCTCGAAGGCCTCGAGATCCACCTGCCGACGAAATGTGGCGGCGAGGTGGTGGGCGGTCGGAAGCGCGGGCCACCCGAGGGCCTCGGACAAGATGGAGGCGAACTCGGAGGTCGCGTGCGGACCGTAGAGATGCACGGTGGTGAGGAAGGACATGCCGTGCGTCGCCATGGTGTCCCGGATGAGGCGGATGATCTGCGGCGTGTAGGGTTGCTTCCTGGAAATGGTCTGGAGGTGGAAGCCTGAGTAGGATGTCCGGTGGTACAGGCCGACGATGGCGTGGTCATCGAACACCCCGACAATGCCGCGAGCTTCGGGGACGGACACCGCCATGCGCTTCTCCAGCCAGTCCTCCATGATGAAGTGCCTGATGCGGATCGAGGTCACATGGAATCCGAGGAGGGTGAATGTGTCCTTGAGGAAGTGCAGGAGGCTGTCGGGCAGGGCGACGACGAGCCGGTTCTCGATGGAGGAGTTCCTGTCGAGGGGCATGGAATGGAGGGACACGCCGGCATTGGCCGGGATGCCGAGGAGCGTCCTCGAATCCCATTCCAGTTGCCGCACTTTTTCCTTCTCCTCGAGGTCGCGATCGATGGGGATGGTTGCGATAAGCGGGACAGTGGCAGGGAGGCTGATCGCGATGCGACGGGGAATCCGCGGTACTCCACACAGCGTGTCGGTCATCATCTGGATGAAGCGACGGGCGATGCCGGTGTCGTGGGGGAGATCAAGGAGGCGGGCCCCGGAGAACTCGTCTGGCACGGGGTGGAAATCGGCGGAGGTGACGCCCACGATGTGTCCGATCGCTTCCGTCTCGATGAGGCGTACCTCATCGTCCGCGAATTCCAATCCGATGGTGAGCGAGAGGGGCATGGGTGTCCGTGTTTACTGAACCCGAATATACGGCTTCATACGTTCAAATTTTTTCGGCCCGATCGATTTCACCTTCATGATGTCCTCGATTGAACGGAACTTCCCCTTGGCATTCCGATACTCGATGATCTTGGCCGCCGTGGATGGGCCGACGCCGGGGAGGCTTTCCAGTTCCCGTGCCGCGGCCGTGTTGATGTTGACGACGTGTGGCGTCGGGGTCCTGCGTTCCTGGGGCTCGGGCAGCCGGGGCCCGGGTGCAGCCGCGGAGTCGGTGACGGGGGATGGCACATCGAGAGTCGCCTCGGCCGCAGCCCGGAACACGGAGTCGTGCACCGCATAGTCGTGCCTCGCGTCTCCGGCCCCTCTGGAGCTGTGGAGACTGATGGCCGAGCCGATGATGAGTGTGAGGCAGAGAAAGAGGATGACCACGGACTCACTGGCGGTGAAGCCCAGGCGGTGGCCGATTTCTTCAATGGTCTTGCGCATCGTTGGTCCTTCATGACAATTCCTTGTTCAGTGAAAGCTTCGGATGGCGAGGTGCGAGTGGGGTCAATTGAAGGCATCGAAAATCTTCCCGAAGAATCCCTTGCCCGCCTTGTCGTCGGAGGGTTGGAATCCCTTGAGGGTCTGCATTTCCTTGAGCAGTTCCTTCTCGCGGGACGAGAGCTTCGTTGGAATGTGGACGTGGACCTGGACGAGCTGATCGCCGCGGCCCTGACTGTTGAGATGGGGGATGCCTTTGTCACGCATCCGGAGGATCTGCCCCGACAGAGTGCCGGGAGTGATCTTCAGCCGTGCCTTGCCGGTGAGTGTGGGCACCTCGATCTCCGTACCGAGGACGGCATCAGCAAAGGAGATGAACACACTGGTGACGATGTCGTCTTCTTCACGGACAAAGATGGGGTGCTCCTGTTCATGCAGGTGGACCATGAGATCGCCGGCAGGACCGCCCTGGCGACCGGCGTTGCCCTGCCCCTTGAGGGGGATGTAGTTGCCCTCACGCAC
>CAYUYM010000314.1:0-2807 GCA_964449305.1 uncultured Chromatiales bacterium
GGTGTCCGCGCTTCTCGGCCGCATGCCTTCAGCCGTGGGCTACCAGCCGACACTAGCCACGGAAATGGGCGAGCTCCAGGAGCGCATCACGTCCACCAACAAGGGGTCGATCACCTCGGTGCAGGCCGTGTATGTGCCCGCCGACGACCTCACCGATCCAGCGCCGGCAACGGTGTTCTCGCATCTCGATGCCACCACCGTGCTCTCGCGTCAGATCTCCGAGCTTGGCATCTATCCCGCCGTCGATCCTCTGGAGTCCACCTCGCGCATTCTCGATCCGCTCATCGTTGGTGAGCGGCACTATCGCGTGGCGCAGTCGGTGAAGCAGATTCTCCAGAACTACAAGGATCTGCAGGATCTGATCAACATCCTCGGCATCGACGAGCTTTCGGACGAGGACAAGCTCACCGTGCACCGTGCACGCCGCATCCAGCGTTTTCTCTCGCAACCATTCTTTGTGGCCGAGCAGTTCACCGGCTACGAGGGCAAGTATGTGAAGATCGAGGACACGATCAAGGGCTTCGAGATGATCATCAACGGCGAGTGCGACGAGCTTCCGGAGAGTGCCTTCATGTTCGTCGGCACCATTGAGGAGGCATTCGAGAAGGCCAAGAAGATGAGTGACAACGGATAAGCCATGGCCGACACGAAGTCTGCATCACATGCGCCCTTCCTGCTCGAGATCGTCACACCCGACAGAAAGGTTTTCTCGGGCCGGATCCTGTCCGTCACCTGCGAAGGGACGGAGGGGCGTTTCCAAGTGCTCCATCTGCACGCCCCGTTGCTGTCCGCTCTCGGCACGGGGGTGACCAAGGTGGTCCATGAAGCCGGCAACACTGAGATCTTCGCCATGTCCGGCGGCTTTGCCCAAGTGTTTCACGACAGGGTGCTTCTGCTGGTGGAATCGGCGGAATCCCGCACCACCATCGACGTGGATCGTGCCCAGCGTGCCCGCGAACGTGCGGAGCTGCGCCTGCGCCAGCGTGACGAGGAGATCGATGTGGATCGCGCGCATGCTGCGCTGATGCGTGCCATGAACCGTCTCAAGGTCGCCGATCTTCACTGATCCCAATGTTCGGATTGAGACTGCCACTCTGCCATGAAGGGCGGTCTCTATTTTTTTCAACCCCAGAAGACAGGAGTACATCGTTCGTGGACACATTCGCATTGATCATTGCCGGAGGAGTGGGGGCCCGATTCTGGCCGATGAGCCGGGAACGGCGGCCGAAACAACTGCTGCGCATCCTGGGTCCGGGAACAATGATTCAGAACACGGTGGCCCGGCTGAACCCCATCGTGCCCTCGGAACGGGTGTACATCGTCACCAACGCCGTGCAGGTGGAGGAGCTGAGCCGCCAGCTTCCCCAGATCCCCGCGGAGAACATCCTTGTGGAGCCGATCGGTCGCAACACCGCCCCGGCCATCGCGCTAGGCGCCGAGGTGATCCGCACCCGGCATGGCGACGGTGTCATGGTGGTGCTCCCGGCAGATCATCTCGTGGCGGATGTGGCATCCTTTCACGGCGTCCTTCACAATGCCATCTCCGTGGCTGCGGACTCGCGTTCTCTCGTCACCATCGGTCTGAAACCAACGCACCCGGAGACCGGCTACGGCTACATCCAGTACAGCGATGCCGACGACAACAATCCCCATGCAGCATTGGGTGTCCATCCCGTCATCACCTTTGCGGAGAAACCCAACCTCGCCACAGCCCAGGCCTTCCTCGAATCCGGTGACTTTCTCTGGAACAGTGGCATGTTTGTCTGGAAGGTCTCGACCTATCTCAACTGCATCGCGGAACATCTCCCGGATGTGTCGGAGGAGTTCCATCGCATGCGTCCGGCGATCGACACGCCCGATTTTCCCGCTGCGCTTGAGGTTGCCTATCGTGAGATGCAGGCAATCTCCGTTGACTATGGCATCATGGAGAAGGCGGACAACCGTTTCATCATCCCCGCGGATTTTGGTTGGAACGATCTTGGGAGCTGGGATGAAGTGTACCGCGTGTCGCAGAAGGATGAGCAGGGAAACTGTTTCGAAGGGACGGTCATTGCCAAAGACGCGCAAAATTGCCATATTATTTCACAACCCGATACCATCACCGCAGTCATCGACATGGATGATGTGACCATCATCAACACCGGAGATGCCGTGCTGGTGTTCAAGAACGGCAGATCGCAGGAGGTGAAGGAGATCGTGGAACACATCCGTCGAAGCAATCTTCATTCGCTGCTCTGACATGCGTCGTCATCTTCCCCATATTCTGGTTCTGGTTGCCACCATCGTGCTCGGCGGGATCGGTGCCGGCTGTTCACCGGAAAAGGAGATGACCTCGACGGAGACAGTGGAATACCCCACGTATTCGGTTCTGCAGGCACAGGAGGGGAAGGCCTCGTATTATTCCAGGAAATTCCACGGCCGCAAAACCGCATCAGGGAAGAAATATCAGAACGACCAGCTCACCGCAGCACACAAGACCTTTCCCTTCGGTACACACGTGCGCGTGATCCACAAGAAGTCCGGGCGCAGCGTGATCGTGACCATCAACGACCGCGGCCCGCGAGGATCGCGTGTGATCGATCTGAGTTATTCCGCCGCCGAGGAGCTTGGGATTCTCCGCGCCGGTGTGGCGGATGTCCGTCTCGAGGTCCTGGCCTGGGGAGGACGGCCCACCCGATGACCTCGGGCGTCGTCTGTGTGCTGATGTCCCTCCTTTTTCTGTGTCATGTTCCCTGTCCTTCACTCCGCTGGTTCCATGGATGAGCTGAGCATCCATCTGCGTTGCGACAACCGCGCGCGGATTGCGG
>CAYUYM010000315.1:0-2796 GCA_964449305.1 uncultured Chromatiales bacterium
GGAAGGAGACCGCCATCTCGAGGGCTGCATCGAGCCGCTGCATGTATTCTGTGTCGGCAATCTCGGTTGCACCGAAGCCCGCCAGATGCGGGGTGATGTACTGGGTGTCGAGGAGCACCATCCCCTTCTGCCGCATGATGCCCACCAGGGCGCAGAGGGCGATCTTCGATGCATCACGCCTGACACTGAACATGGATTCCCCGAAGAAGGCGCCACCCAGGGCAACGCCGTAGAGCCCGCCCACCATTTCCGCATCCTGCCACACCTCCACACTGTGCGCAAGACCGATGTGGTGCAGCCCGGTGTAGGAGGCGATGATGTCGTCGGAGATCCAGGTCTCCTCACGCGCGGCGCAGGCACGCATCACCGCGTCATACTCCCGGTTCACCGTGAGCTCATGGCGGCCCTGTCGGATCGTTTGCCGAAGTGTGTGGGACACGTGGAACCCATCGAGCGGGATGATCGCACGCGGATCGGGATGGTGGATCCAGATGGAGCCATCCGGGTGGGCCATGGGAAACGCACCGCTGGCATAGAGCGTCGCAAGAAACCCTGGATCAAGGGTGGGCACAGTCACTCTCCGGCATCGCCGCCGTTGACCAGGTCCTGGAAGGCCTTCATGGATTGTGCGCCCATGCTGCGTGCCACCTCCTCGGTCGGCACACCTCGCTGAAGGGCGAGGATGGCATGGGTGTTGCGCAGCATGGTCGCCTTGATGTCGGCCATGCCGGCGGCCTTGCTGACACGCTTGATGATGTGGTCCACCCCCTGTTGCGTGAGGACCACGCCGGACGTGAGATGGAGCAACGGTTCGTTGCGCCGTTTGCGGTCGTTGATGCGGATGCGTTCCCGGTTGCAGTAGGCACGCAGCGCTGCGCGCGTCCGTGTGGGCAGCGCCACGAAGCGCATCTTCTTGCCGTGCTGGCCGCGGATGAAGATGCGCGCGTCGCGCACGGTGAGATGAAGGTCGCCGATCGTGAGCTGGCAGATCTCGCTGCTGCGCATCCCGCATTGGAGCAGCAGAAGGGTGACCACGGAATCGATGGGCCGTGTGGACTGCTCCGATGCCCGGATGATGAGGGATGCCTCCTTCTTGGACAGGTACAGGGGGGGCGTGGGACGGGCCGTGAGGCCGTGGATGAAACTCACGGGATTCTGCGGCACGACCGAGGTGGTGATGCAGAAGTCGAAAAACTGACGCAGCGCCGTCAACTTCCGGTTGACCGACGTGGCCGATGTTTTTCGTGTGAGAAGAAACCCGCGATAATCCTGGATGTCGGCCTTCGTGACACCGTCCAGGGAAAAGTCCTCGCCAAGTGAATCCGTCAGCCATACCAGAAACTGACGACAGTCATTCAGGTACGACCGGACGGTGTTCGCATGTTTGCGTTTCTTCTCAAGATGCCTCCTGAATGCGGTCAGGTGCTTTTCGATGAGGGTGTCCATGTATGGGGTCGGCTCCTGTGATTGGTGTCGTGGCAAGCCGATAATTTATCGGAATCCCGGCCTGAAATCCAAATGCCCCACCGACGGCATTGTCAATATTGACCGCATTTCGTACCTTTGTGACTGCATCGACCACAGACACACTGACAGAGCATCTCCATTTCAATGTCCGTTCCCACCGAAAAAATCCTCCCGGTCAACATCGAGGACGAGCTGAAAAGCTCCTACATCGACTATTCCATGTCGGTCATCGTCTCCCGTGCACTGCCTGACGTGCGCGACGGTCTCAAGCCGGTGCACCGCCGCATCCTGTTCGGGATGAACGAGCTGGGGCTGGCCCCGAACCGCGCCTACAAGAAATCCGCCCGCGTCGTGGGCGAGGTGCTCGGCAAGTACCATCCGCACGGCGATTCAGCAGTCTACGACTCGATGGTGCGCATGGTGCAGGACTTCTCCCTCCGCTATCCCCTGGTCCAGGGGCAGGGCAACTTCGGGTCCATCGACGGAGATTCGGCGGCGGCCATGCGCTACACGGAGACACGCATGGCGCCGATGGCCATGGAGATGCTGCGCGACATTGAGAAGGACACGGTGAACTTCACATCGAACTTCGATGAGTCCCTGCAGGAACCGACCGTCCTCCCCGCCCTGCTGCCAAACCTCCTGGTCAACGGATCCGGTGGCATCGCGGTGGGCATGGCCACCAACCTCCCGCCGCACAACCTGGGCGAAGTGATTGACGGGCTCGTGGCCATGATCGCCAATCCGGACATCACCATCGACGAGCTCATGAAGCACGTCCTGGCGCCGGATTTCCCGACCGGGGGCATCATCTTCGGCATGCAGGGTGTGCGCGACGCCTATCACGAGGGCAAGGGACGCGTCATCGTCCGTGCACGGGCGAACATCGAGACCCTGAAGAACGGGCGCGAAAACGTGATCGTGACCGAGCTGCCCTACCAGGTGAACAAAGCGAACCTCATCGAGAAGATCGCCGAGCTTGTCAAGGCCGGGAAGCTGACCGACATCGCCAACATCCGCGATGAATCCGACCGCGACGGCATGCGCATCGTGCTTGAGATCAAGCGTGACGGAAACCCCGAGGTGGTCATCAACAACCTCTTCAAGCACACACAGATGCAGACCACCTTCGGCGTGATCAACCTTGCGCTGGTCAACGGCCGTCCCCGCACGCTCAACCTCAAGCAGTTGATGCGGCACTTCCTCGATTTCCGCCACGAGGTGGTGATCCGCCGCACGCGTTTCGAACTCGCCGAGGCCGAGAAGCGCGCCCACATCCTCGAGGGCTATCTCATCGCGCTCGACAACATCGACGAGGTGATCGCCACC
>CAYUYM010000316.1:0-2786 GCA_964449305.1 uncultured Chromatiales bacterium
CCGTCATTGATGCCATCTTCTTCGACGAGCAGTCGTCGTACCGCAAGGAGAACCTGCTCGAGACCTCCGTGCAGAACTTCATCACACGGCTCGGGACGGTGCACTACGTCGCGATCACCGACAGCAGCGGCACGTCCATTGTGCACCTCGCGGCCGACGCGCTGCATGAACCCGGCCGGCCGGTGACCGACGACAGCGCCGGGCGTGGCAGCGAACGTGTGCGCCTCTTCGAGCACCCGGAATTCGGGTGGACACTCGAGGTGCGGCAGCCGCTCGTCTTCCTCGGGCGGCAGTGGGGCTCGGCCGTCATCGGTTTCAATGCCCGGCCCATCCGCGACGACATCCGCAGCCTCTTCTTCATCCTCCTCATCTCCACCATCGTCATCACCTTCGTCGTCCTCTGGATCCTCGCCATCCTCTTCCACCGCATGACCGCCTCCATCGAGGAGCTCGCCCGGGCAATCGACAGCATCGACTTCAGTGCGCGGGCGCTTGTGGATCTCGCCGGGCGGGAGGATGAGATCGGCCTCTTCACCCAGCACTTCCAGCTCCTGCAGGAGCGCCTCGCCACGTCGCGCCGCGAGCTCGAGGAGGCCCAGCGGCAGATCCACCAGGCCGAGAAGCTCGCCTCCATAGGGCGCCTCGCCGCGGGCGTGGCCCACCAGGTGAACAACCCGCTCAACGGCATCAAGTCCTGCATCTACGCCATCCGGCAGGATCCCGCCAACACGGAACGGACGGCCGACTACCTCCAGCTCATCAACGAGGGCATCGACAACATCGAGGTCGTCGTCCGCAAGCTCCTCGGCTTCGCCCGCCAGCAGTCCACCTCCGAAATCTCCATCGACATCGAGGTCGCCATCCACCGCGTGCTCGACCTCTTCGCCCTGCGCCTGAAGGAGAAGAACATCGAGGTGGTCACCCGCCTGGCCGGCGACCTGCCACCGGTGCGCATCGACACGCATCTGTTCCAGGAGGTGGTGATGAACCTCGTGCTCAACAGCCACGATGCCATTGCGCGGGACGGCGTGATCCGCATCTCCACGGAGCGGGAAGGCCCGGCGCTGGTGGCGATGGAGATCAGTGACAACGGGCACGGCATCCCTGCGGAGACGATGAAACACATCTTCGACCCCTTCTTCACCACGAAGGACGTCGGCATGGGCACCGGGCTCGGGCTCTCGGTGTGCGTGGGCATCATCGAGGCCCACAGCGGGCGCATCACCGTCCACAGCACGCCGCATGTCGACACCACCTTCCGCATCACCCTCCCCACCGATGAAACCGAAACTCCTGATCATTGAGGACGAGAAGATCACGCGCCTTTCCCTCGCCGACATCCTGACGCACGAGGGCTACGAGGTGAGCACCGCCGGCGACGGTGAGAGCGGATTGGAACGGTTCCGCGCAGAGCGGCCGCAGATCGTGATCACCGACCTGCGCCTGCCCCGCTGCGACGGCATCGAGGTTCTGACCACCGTGCTCGCCATCGACCCGCAGACGCGCGTCATCCTCATGACAGCGCACGCGAGCATCGACACGGCCGTGGAGTCGCTCAAACTCGGCGCCTTCGACTACCTCACAAAACCCTTCTCCCCGGAGAAGCTCATCTCCATCCTGCGCAACATCCGGCAGCTCACCTCGGCCCTGTCGGAGAACGCCGAGCTGCGCAGCCGCCTCGAGCGGCTGGAGGACAGGACCATCATCGGCGTGTCGGACGCCATCAAACGGCTCGTGGCCACCGTGGGGCAGATCGCGCAGAACGATTCCACCGTGCTCATCGAGGGCGAGAGCGGCACGGGCAAGGAGCTGGTGGCCCGCGCCCTGCACCGCGCCAGCGCACGCCGCGAGCATCCCTTCGTCCCGGTGAGCGTGTCGAGCATCCCCGAGTCCATCCTCGAGAGCGAGCTCTTCGGCCATGAGCGCGGCGCCTTCACCGGCGCCATCCGGCAGCACATCGGGTGGATCGAGCGTGCCAACCGCGGCATCCTCTTCATCGACGACATCGACGACTTCCCGTTGTCCATGCAGGTGAAACTCCTGCGGGTGATCCAGGAGCGCGAACTCACGCATGTGGGGGGGACGCATCCCATCCCCATCGACGTGCGCATCGTGTGCGCCACAAAGGTGGATCTGAAGCGACGCGTGGAGAACGGCAGCTTCCGCGAGGACCTCTACTACCGGCTCAACATCATTCCGCTCAGGATCCCGCCCCTGCGGGAGCGGCGGGAGGACATCCCCCTCCTCGTGGAGCACTTCTTCCGCAAGCACCATGCCGAGGACAAGCTGATGTTGCTGACGCGCGAGATCCGCACAAAGCTCCAGAACTACGGCTGGCCGGGCAATGTGCGCGAAGTGGAGAACATCGTGGAGCGGATGATCGCACTCTCCTTCAGCGGGGAGATCGATGTGTCCGTGCTCGACCTCGATCCCCTCGCACGCCGTCGTGGTGCAGCCGGCGAGGAGTTCTCCCGCCATGAATCCTTCGACCACTACATCCAGAGCCGCGAGTCCGCCATCATCGAATGGGCGCTGTCGCAGTGCGGCAACAGCGTCACCGACGCCGCCCGCCTCCTCCGCATGCCCCGCACCACACTCAGCAGCAAGATCGCACGGATGACAGCGGGGCCGCCGACAGAGGAACGGTGAGCATCGGGCAACGGACACCCCACCCTCCGCAGCCGCCCAGGGAAAGTTCAAGAGTTGAAGAGTTTGACGCGGTACGAACGTTCCATCGCGTCGTCATTTCCGGTGTTCCGGGAACGCCGACGGAGTTCCAGAAGAGG
>CAYUYM010000317.1:0-2783 GCA_964449305.1 uncultured Chromatiales bacterium
GCTCAGGTGCGCGGCAGGCGGTGACGCGCCTCACCGTGGCACCGGTGGGCGCGGGCATGCGTCATTGATTCTTGACAAAGGGCAGCGTCCGCTGCACCGCGCCCGAGCGGACGAGCAGGCGGTACATCCCTGGCGGCAGCGCACGCACATCGATGGGCGCGGGTGCATGCGTTGCGAGCGAGCCCGAGCTGCATGTGCGCCCGAGCGCGTCGACGATGCTCCACTCCGTCAACGGCAGCGTGGCGCCGGTGAGGTCCACCGTGAGCGCATCGTGCACCGGATTGGGATGAAGCGTGCAGGCAAAGGACTGCGGCTCGATGGTCTCCACATCACTGATGGGTGATTTCGTGATCCGGACATCGAGCTTGTAGGTGCCTGTGAAGCCGGCAAAATACGGCGCGACGACAAATGTGATGTCCTGTCCTGAAGGCTGCGTGGTGGTGACCACCATCTGAGGAGCGACATCGTCGTAGTTGTCCGACCAATCACCATCCGACTTCACGGCAAAAAGGACATCGTTGGTATAGGTGCCTCCATCCGTTTCGGAGAAGATGTCGTGGACGCGCGCCTGGATGGTGCAGCGTGTGTTTGGAGGGAGATGGACGCCATAGTAATCGATGTCCGAAGAGGAGTGAATATTGGCGTTGGTGGTGGTGATGCGTGCTGAGGACCCATTCCAGGTGACAGCCAACGCGCTGGGACTCGTCTCAGAGTTGTTGTTCTCGTAGGAATCAGGGGACACCGATTCCTTCGCGACGGTGACCATGATGGGATTCGGGAAATTTTCCGAACCCACGAGGCGATACTCACTCTGACCGGATGGTTTTTCAAGGATGGCGAGGAGGTATGTGCCAGGGTCGGCATCCAGCTCATCTGATGTGAACGTCAGATAGGGTGCGGTGTAGGTGTACCCAGCGGGAAGCCCGCGGGTTTCGTCGATGGTCCCGATCGCCTCCACAAAATCCCCGTTGAGATCGTAGAGGGCCGCCGCATATTGTCCCCGGTAGGTTGTATAGCCCGCGTTGAGAATGTTGATCTTCACCGAAGCGGCGTCGTTCCTGCGGAACGTGGAGGGGGATGGCGTGATGGCGGCATTGAGCTGGATGGTGTTTGTCGGACCTTGAATGGCCACAGTCACCGGATTGGCATGTGTCGAGGACTCTGCCAGCCGCCACTCCTTGCCCGAGGGCCGGTAAAAGGCGGCGATGGTGTACTGACCGGGCACTGCGAGCAACCCGGTGTTGGAAAATGTCAGGCCGTTGGTGTAGTGGTAGTTGGGGCGAAGTGGTGTGCTTCCCGTCGACTTCGTGTTCACAAATCCGATGAAGGTGCCATCTGCGGCAAAAATTGCGGTGCTGAAGTCGCCGTTGAAATCGCTTCCGCTCTTGTTGATGAAGTCCGTCTTCACACTGAACGCCTGTGCGAACTTGATGGGATTGGGAGAGATCTGGATCGGGGCATACAGTGTGATGTCGGCGTCAGAGGAGGACCCGCCACCGCTGGCGGGTTTGAGACCGATGATCATCTGCTGATCCCAGGTGAACACCCCTATGCCCCCCCCTGTCCCGGATTCTGTCGGGACGAGATAATCAACGCTGTACCACCCATCGGCCTTACCTCCCCAACCCCAGTTCATGTGGAAATTCCCCGTGCCATCATACCCATCACACACCCAGGTATGACCACTCCTGCCGCCGGGTCCCATTCCGGCGTATTGAATGGGTCGGCCTGCATCGATCTCAGCACGGATCATCGATGTCCATGTCGATGAACTGTAGGATGACCGTTTGATCCCACGGATCGTGGACGCCTCATACCCGAAGTACTTGACATAGGCATTCTGTGCACAGGCGCGGTTTGTTCCCTCGTTGATGACCCACGCACCGCTCGCTTTTGGCCCATATCCCATGTCCACCGCAACGCCACAGTGGTACATCAACACGGCCACGGGTTGGTTGGGTGCGTTGACCATGCTGGGCATGGCTGACCAGTTGTACGTTGTTGCGCCGAAATTGGCGGTGAGAATCCCGTATTGCGGGTGTGTGTACGTGTGTATCCCCTCACCCTTGGTCGGATGCTTCCAGTACTTCATGATCTGTGCCATTGCCGTCGCAACGCAGCCCGTTGGACATCCTTGCGGGCACAGCGCGTTGACATACGGGTCTTGGGGCCACTTCGTGGACAACAATGGCCCGGCCATGGGTGTGTGCAGGGCGCGGCGGTGTACAGTGGGGGTTGGATCGGTGTAATATGCCCATTCCTTCTTGACGACTGGTGCAACCTCACCGCCACTCTGTGCGGTCCGCCGAATGATGGTGGCGCATCCGTCGAGCCACTTCACAAGGGCGGGCGGCAGATTGTCCGGGTCGAAGCCGCTCTCATCGGACCAGCCCAGAATGGGGCGTGACACGTCATCACCCGCAACAATCACGAAACCGCGATCGCCGTCGTAGCCGAACACATAGTACTGAACCTGTCCATCTGGACTGGCCGTCCCGGGGATCCGTCGCTCGCGACCCTCGTGGACAATGGATAATGCGATGTCGCCAGGGTTGAGGAAGAGACCGACACGTGTGTCGGACAAGAGAAAACGCTCCGCGACCCTCTGTGCTGTGACGGGGTCGACAGGACGTGCGCTTGCCGCAATGCAGGCGATACAGATGCATGCGGTCACGAGTGGTGCTTTCATGGTCAAACTCTGTTGTTCAACTGCATGGTGCGATGAAAGGAGTACTGCGTGAAGATAAGAATGTGATTCACGTCGGGCAAGAGGCTCAGGTGCG
>CAYUYM010000318.1:0-2772 GCA_964449305.1 uncultured Chromatiales bacterium
GATGCAGTCCACCTGCGAGCGTTGTTTCTCGTCCTTGAGCGTGCCATGGAGCACATCGGAGAAGCCGATGATGGAGTTCATGGGTGTGCGGATCTCATGGCTCATGTTGGCGAGGAACTCGCTCTTGGACCGGTTGGCAGCATCAAGCTGGATGTTCTTCTCGTTGAGTTCGGAGGTGCGTTCCTTCACGAGGTCCTCCAGGTGCTCACGATGGCGGCGCAGCTCGTCCTCGGCCAGGCGGCGTTCGGTGATGTCGGTGACCATCGCCAGTGCACCGGTGAAGCGCCCGGCGTCATCGTGCACCTCCGAGTTTGCGGCATGCACCCAGATGCGTTTTCCCGATTTCGTGATGAACTCCACCTCCATGCTGTCGGGGAGGCGGTCCAGGACGGCGGGGCGATCCGCCGGATCCATGAAGTCGGTCATCGGCCGGCCCAGCATCTCGTCGGCGGTGCACTCCAGCATGGTGCACATGTTCGTGTTCACGAAGATCGTCCGATGCTGCTGATTGAAGCGCCACACCCCCTCATTCGCGGTCTCGACAATGAGGCGGTAGCGCTCCTCGCTGGCGCGGAGAATCTCGCGCTCCCTGCGCGATGCGCGCTCACGCCACTTGATGAAGCCCCACAGGCCCGAGATGAAGGATGCGACATAGAGCAGGTACATCCACCACGTCCTCCAGAAGGGCGGCAGCACCCGGAAGGAATACGATACGGGAGCCGACCACACACCCTCGGGGCTGCGCGCTCGGAGCACAAAGGTGTAGTGCCCCTCGTCCATGTTGCCGAACGTGGCGGTGGTCCTGTCGGTCACCGCGCTCCACTCGTCGTCGTAGCCCTCCAGCATGTACTGGTAACGCACAAGGGCGCTGCGGCTGGGCTCGATGGCATTGAACTCGATGGTGATGCTGTTGTGGTTGTAGGGCAGGACGAGATCGATGGGAAGCGGGTGGAACGGCGTCACGCCGCTGAAACGGATGTCACCGAATTTCGAGATCATGGTGTCCCGCTGCGCATCCGTGAGCACGGCACCGAAGGTGGTGACCTCCTCCGTTGTGCCGGCGATGTTGGTGGCGGCGTCCCCGCCCTCATTCAATCCCGCCAGGCCGCGCCATGCAATGGCCGTGTTGTTGATCTTGATGGCATGGAGCACCACGACGGGCGGCTGGAGGTTGGCATGGATGCCGGCCCTGTCGAAGCGGAGGAGCTGATCGCCGGTGCCCGCCCAGATGACGCCGTCACGGTCGCAGAACAGGGCGTTGGTGTTGACATCCTTGATGGGCTGGCCCGTGCCTTGGTTGTACACCTCCCACATGGGGGTGCAGGCGCGCAGCTCCGCATTGGGGCGGTCGTTGCCGGGGCGCAGCAACGCGGCGGGTGCCCTGTCCGACGGTGGGACGAAGCCCGTCAGCAGGGTGAGGCCGCGGTTCGTGCCAAGCACGATGTCCCCGCGTGGGTGGATCTTGATGGAGTAGACGTTGTCGTCGGGGAGGCCGTTGAGCGTGGAGAGGGTCAGAAAGGAACGGCCATCGAAGCGACTCACGCCCCCGCCTGCGGTGCCGCACCAGAGCCGGCCCGCCGAGTCCACGGCGATGGAATAGACCTGGTTGTGCGCAAGCCCCTGCAGCGTGGTGTAGGTGGTGAAGGTGGCCACAGGTCGCCCGTTCATCACGGTGATGTCGCGGCGGTCAATGTGCGTGGCGTGCGGGTCGGCCTGCAGGACGCGGACGCGGTTGCCGTCATACCGTGAGATGCCGCCTCCGTCCGTTCCGAACCAGACGTCGCCGCGGCTGTCCTCGGCGATGCACCAGAGGGCGTCGGCGGCCAGCCCCTGCTCCTTTGTGAAGGTGGTGAACGAGCTGCCATCGAAGCGGCACACGCCGCTCCCGTTCGTGCCGAACCAGATGCCGCCGTCCCTGTCCTCCGCCATGCAGCGGATGCTGTTGCTGGGCAGCCCCTGGGCGGTGGTGTACCGCATGTAATCGCGTCCGTCGTACCGGAATGCCCCGGCGCCATGGGTGCCGAACCACAGGTTCCCCGCACGGTCCCGCATGATGCAGAGCACATCCTTGTCCGGCAGCCCCTTGGCGAGCTCATGGTTCATGAAGGTCCGGCCGTCGAAGCGGGTGATGTGCCCGCCCTCCATGCCGAACCACAGGCTTCCGCCGGCATCCTGGGCCATGCTCCACACCATGTTTGCCGGCAGGCCCTGGGCCGTGGTGTAGCCGCGGAGACTCTCGCCATCGAAGCGGCAGAGCCCGCCACCAAGTGTCCCGAACCAGAGGTTGTAGGACCGGTCATCGACAATGGTGAGAACGACGTCGTGCGACATGCCCTGTGCAGTCCCGTAGTGCGTGAACCCGGTGCCGTCGAAGGTGCACGCCCCTGCGCCCACCGTGCCGAACCACATCCGCCCCTCGTGATCCTCCGCGATGCAGTAGATGTCGTCGCTCGGCAGACCATCCGCCATGGTGTAGGTGGTGAAGCGTGCACCATCCCATTTTGCCGCTCCGCCACCGATGGTTCCGAACCAGACGTTGCCCGCATGATCAACGGCCATGCCGCGGAAGGCCCGCGCAGGGAGACCGTCGCGACGGCCGAAGTTCACGAAGTGTTCACCGTCATAGCGCGATACGCCGCTGTCGGCCGACCCGAACCAGAGGTTGCCGTCGCGATCCATCGCGGAACACTGGATGGCATTGCTTGCCAGCCCCTGGGCGGGACCATACGTTGTGAACCGCGTCCCGTCCCATTCGGACACACCGCCGCCAAA
>CAYUYM010000319.1:0-2768 GCA_964449305.1 uncultured Chromatiales bacterium
CCCAAGCCCGATCGCCGGTTCCCTGTTGATCAATGACCCGTCACACGTCATTGCACAGATTTTCGGAACGACGCCGGAGGATCTGAAGAAGCACCACATGCCGCCACAGCCGGTCACACGCCTCATCGTGCGAGACTGCCCGTTGACAGCGGCGGCGCAGCAGGAGCTTGCCAAATCACCGAACACCGACATGCCGTTCACGGAGGTCAAGACCGAGGTCGTCATCGATCGCATCACCGCCGCTGCCACTCCCCGTCAGATCGAACGGGTGCCAGCCGGGGCTGCGTTCACCATGGAGATTGTGCTGACGGTTCATGACGGCGACGACGAGAAGGCGATGCTGATGAAGGTGCTGGAAGGGCTCATCCTTGTCCAGAACGACTACCTTGGCGGCAGCGGGACGCGCGGAAGTGGTCAGGTGGACATCCGTGTGCGCTGCCTGGAGTTCAAGGACCGTGACATCTATGAAGGCAACAACGCATGGAAACCGTATGAGGTGTCTGTGCCAACGGAGCTGGCGGCACCCGCCGTTGCCGCGTCCTGATGTCCGACATGAATTCGCCCATTGCTGAAACCATGCAACCATCATGACACCTGTTGACCTGTATCGCATGTCCTTTCACGGTCCGCTGCATGTCTCCTCCGGGGGATATGGCGAGGAGAGTGTGGATGCCGTCATCCACTCCGACACGTTGTTCAGCGCCCTGTGCATGGCCGCCTCCCGCCTGCTTGGCGATGATGCCGTCGCCATCCTTCTCGATGATGCCAGCCTCAGGATCACGTCCGCATTTCCGTTCCTTGGGGACGAGCTCCTGATGCCGAAACCTGTCGGCTGTGAGTTCGCCAACTTCGGCGATCTGACATATGCCCAACAGAAGGTGGCAAAGAAGCTGCGCTTCCTGCCCCTTGAGATACTCACGCGTTTCCTTGAGGGCGGAAGCGTCTCGCTTGATGTCGACAGGTTGCGGGGTGGGTGGTGGATCACATCCGCGACCGCCCCGCCGATTCTTGTCACCACTGCCGAGGTGCCACGCGTCACGCTGGACAGGACGAGCGGAGCAGCGGGCATTTTTCACGTGGCCGAGGTGCGCTTCTGCAGTGGTGCCGGCCTGTATGCTCTCGTGCATTCGGATCAGGCAGCGACGCGCGGGATTGTCCGCACCTGCATGCGCCTCCTGGCCGATGAAGGCGTGGGTGCCGACCGCACCGTCGGCAAGGGGCAGTTCACCTTGTCCGAAGGGAGCCTGGAGCTTCCGCTGGAGGGCCCGGCGCCTGTCTGGTATCTCGCATCACTCTATGCCCCCAGCACGGCAGAACATGCCGCCTGGGATGCCGCGGCATCACGCTATGAGCTGCTCGAACGGAAAGGCTGGATCTCTGCGCCGGGGCAGGCGACGCAGCGGCGCAAGCGGATGTGGACGCTCCAGGAAGGATCCACCCTGGCCTTTTCCCAACCTCTGCGTCTGTCGGGAGGCATGCCTGATGTCCTCGACAATCCGGATGGCCACCGCATCGTGCGGCATGCCCGGCCCTTCGCGCTCCCGATGCACGCGGCGCTCTGACGTGCATCGGACCATCGTCCCCACAACGATCCTCATCACTGCTCAGCATCGACCATGACCATGGACCCATCCCGCAGCATCACCAGGCTCGGCGCCAAGGCACCGTGCTCCATCGAAATCCTGACTCCGCTCCATGTCGGTTGCGGTGTGAGGCTTATCGAGAATTTCGATTTCATCCAGAAGCGTGGCATCGTATCCATCGTCCCGCAGGCCGACGTCCTGCAACACATCGCGGAACGGCAGAATCTGTCCTCGATCGATGAGGCGGACATCACCACCGCGCTGCGCGATCTGGTGAACGAGGGACGATGCACCAGTTACAGTATCGACGCAGAGTCACGCGAAATCCACCAACACATCCGCAACGGCATGGGGCTGCCCTACATCCCCGGATCCAGCATCAAGGGGGCAGTCAGAAGCTGCATCCTTCGCAGCCGTGTGACGAGGATCTCGATCGATGTGAATCATTACATCGACAATGGCCGAAACAGGGAGCAGGCGTCGGCTCCCCTCCTTGAGGCGGTTTTCGGGAAGATCGGAAGCAATCTCATGCGTCTGCTGACCATCTCCGACGCCCTGGCCGATGCATCGAACCTCTCGCTGTGGGTGGTGCGCATCCTCAACATCATCAGGGCACCGAGTGCCTACGGGTGGAAGAACGTGCCCCAACGCAATTCACCGCGGAACCCGGGCGAGTCCACGCCCATTGTCCTCGAAATGCTCAACGCTGGCACGAGAGCGAATGCCTTCCTTCGCGTGGATGACTTCCTTGGTTCCAGTACCCTGGCGCGTACGCACATGCAGCTCACGCATGGTCCCCTGACATCCGACGATCTGTTCCGTGCGATGAACCGGCAATCGCGTCACCTCCTGCAGAAGGAGCTGGACTTTTTCACAAGATTGGAGGACAGGGGCAACGAGCTTCTGGCTCTCTGCCGTTCCATCGAACATCTGCGGTCCCGAATTCCCGCGGAAGGGTCGCCCGAGGAACTCCAGGGTGCGGTGCTGCGCATGAGCTGGGGGAGCGGGTGGAGCGGGATCACCGGCGACCATCTCTCCGAACAGCAGAAGGAGCGCATCCGGTCCCGCTTCACGCTTGGTCGTGTTGGCATGCCCTTCCCGAAAACCCGTCGCATCATTTTCCGGAATGGCGAGCCGGCCATGCTTCCCGGATGGCTTTTCATCCGTCGCAACGCTGCATGGAGC
>CAYUYM010000320.1:0-2744 GCA_964449305.1 uncultured Chromatiales bacterium
GACCGTGCCGGACAGCGGGCCCTGGATGATCCTTCCGCCCGATGGGGCGGTGATCGTGGGGACATGCGGCACGGACGCGATCGTCAGGCTGGTGCACTCCGCATCGATCACATCACCGGTGGTCGCTGTTGCTGCCACATCATACACGAGCCAGAAATGGTTCGACCCAGGATACAGCATCTGCATGCCGCTGACGGTGAAGCTTCCGTTCGGATTGGGCACGAGGGAGCCGAACTGGCTGGTTGCCGCAAATGCGGGGGAACCGAGCGTGCAATACACCCTGGCACCGGCGAGGTCGGATACGGTGGTGGTGCCGTTGGTCGAGAAGTCGAAGGACGTCAGTGCCACCTGCGATCCCGTGGACATGACTACCTCGATGCCGAGAATGGCCGCCGACTTGCCGGCAAAGGCCGTTCCTGTCACCTGTGTGGTTGTGCTCGACACGTGGGTCATGTACACGGGGCCCGTGCCGTTGAATTCAAAGGCGCCGACATCGGGGGCTGTGCCGGTTCCGGTGTATGCCACCTCGCCCTGACGCGGAGTGCCATCAGCGTCATCCACGATGGCGATCGGGGTCGTGATGCGATCACCACCGCTCTCGCACATGGTCGGTGTCGATGTGTTCACATGGAGGTCGTACGGAGGTGTGGTGGTGTTGATGAACGGAGTGTTCTCGGTGAAGGAGTTCGCCTCGCGCGGAGAGCCGGCAAGGTTTCGGTAGGCGGTGATGTCCTGGACATGCGTCGTCCCATCGGAGAAGAGCAGGTTGGAGGCACTCATCGCGCCCGCATGGAGGTTGTTCCGGTCGCTCGTGGAGGCGAAGGTGAGGATGCTGCCGCTCGCTGCACGCAGGGCCACCGTCCGTCCACCCGTTCCTGGGTTGCTGATGTTGCTGAGGATGGTGTTGCGCATGTCCAGCGTCGTTGCGCTGGTGACCGACAGGGCCGCCGACAGAAGCGGTGTGCCGCCGGCGTTTGCATTGTCGAGATGGACCGTGTTGTAGTACACATTCAGCGCCGTGGCGGAGCCCTCGATTCCCTTCACCACGAAGCTGCCTGCCGTTCCTGGTGCACGCAGATCCGAGATCACATTGTTGACAAGCGTTGTGGACGAGGACCCGGTCGTGGTGATGCCTGTCACCGACGATGCCCCATTGCTGGCCGAGAGGTTGTGGATGCGGTTGTGACTGATCGTCCGCGCAAAGGACGCCGACACGGAGATGCCGCTCACCACCGCACTGCTGCTGCCGGTGGTGCTGAAGTTGTAGATCGAGTTGTGGTGGATGCCGCCCGTGCCACCACCACTGTTGATGCTGAAACCGTACAGCGAGCCGGGGCCGGTGATGCTGAAATCATGCATCACATTGTTGGCGAAGGTGGTCGTTGAACCGTAGATCGTGTTGTAGAAGCCATACACCGCACCACCACTGGTGGCATTCGGCATGCTGATGTTGTAGATGCTGTTGTCGTGGAAATCGATCGTCCAATTCTGCGTGTGGAACAGATAGTGGACACCACTGGACCGGGTGAACGAGAGATCGTGCACCACGTTGTTGTAGACATTCCACGATGCAGCCGCATAGGCATCATTGCGGACGAGATACGTGGTCGCCCCCGACCATGTCACGTTGGAGATGGTGTTTCCACTCAGGTCCCCGACCGTGGAATGGGACCCCGCATTGAAGATGGCCATGAACCACCCCGACGAATTCGATGGTGAGGTCAGAGCCACACCATTGATGATGTTGTTCCTGATGTTCAGGGTGCCTGTCGATGCCGAGTTATAGATGAGATAGGTTGATCCGGTGGACGTGCCGCTGGTCAGTCCAAGCGTGTTCCCATTGATGTTGACCGTGGTCGCTCCGGACTTGTTGTAGATCAGGTTGATTCCGGCGGTCCCGCCATAGGTCACCGACACGGTGTTCGCCAAGATGTCGACCGATGTGCCGTTGTTCAGGTTCGCACCATCCGTGTAGATGCCGATGAAGGATCCCGTGTGGGCGGCGTTGAGTGAGGTGATCGCATTGTTCTCCACACGCAGCGTCGACTGGTAGATTGTGGAGATGCCATACGCTGCAGCAGTCGCACCGCCGAGGCCCGTGATCGTGTTCGCACCATTGGTGCCGATCCGGTTGCCGGAGCCGTAATACGCGGCCGTGCTGTGGCCCTTGATTCAGATGCCGTTGTACCAGTTCGCGACCGTGTTGTTGAAGATGTCGGCATTCGCGTTCACCCCGGCGGCGGATGTCGGAGTGACCGCAGTCCCCGCAGCCGTGCGTGTGTGATCGAGCAGGATGCCGGCGGTGACGATGTTCGCCGTGGTGTTCACGTACCCGTCGAAGCCGGTGATGACGCAGTTCCTGATGGTGAGATTCTGCGTGCCGTTGGTGGCCGAGGCCGCGAAGGCCCCATAGGCACATTCCGCACGCTGCGCGTTTGTCAACCCGGCAGTCTGGTTCGCCGTGATGTCGATTCCGTCGAAGGTGACGTGGTCCGTCCCCTCAATGCGGATCACACCATCGTAATTCCCCGTTCCACCCGTGGTGGCGGTGATGAGCGGGTTTGCACCACTGCCGGACTTCTGGAAGATGACAGGGGTGGCGGCACCGGCCGTGGTGGTGGTGATCGTCAGATTGATGGCCGGCTCGGTGTGCCCTGCAGCGACATTGAATGTCACGCCACCAGCTCCGACTCCGGAGCTGTTCAGTGCCGTGATCGCGGCAGCGATCGTTGCGTAATCACCAG
>CAYUYM010000321.1:0-2667 GCA_964449305.1 uncultured Chromatiales bacterium
ATGGCGCTGGTGATTCTCGTGCTCTTCATGTTCTTCGGCGTCAAGAACTCGATGCTCATCAGCACCAGCATTCCGCTGTCGATGCTCATCGGATTCATCATCCTGTCGGCCATGGGCATCACGCTGAACTTTGTGGTGCTCTTCGCCCTTGTGCTCGTGCTGGGCATTGTGGTGGATGACGCGATCGTGGTGATCGAGAACATCTACCGGCACCAGCACGAATACGGCAAGTCGCCGATCCAGGCGGCGAAGGATGCGACGAAGGAGGTGGCCATGCCCGTGGCGACGTCGACATTCACGACCATCGCGGCGTTTCTCCCGCTCATGTTCTGGCCTGGCATCGTCGGCGAGTTCATGAAGTTCCTTCCCATAACGGTGATCACCACCATGGCGGCATCACTGTTCGTGGCCTTCGTGATCTCCCCTGTCCAGGGATCGAAGTTCATCAACTACAAGAAGGAGATGGCGAAGACCAAGGCCAACCTCGAACATCCGCACTGGTACAAGAAGTACAACCCGATCGACATGATCTACCACTGGGTGGATCACCGCTTCTTCCCGGCGGCGCAGCGCGAGTATGTGAAGGCGCTGCATTGGACACTTCAACACAAGGGCCTGACCGTGCTTGGTGCATTCACCTTCCTCGGTGTCGTCATTCTGGTATTCGGCATGCTTCACACCGGCGTCGAGTTCTTCCCGAACACCCAGCCCAACCAGGTGTATGTGGACATCACCATGCCGCCGGGCACGCCCCTTGAAGTGACCAACGAAGCAGCACTGAAGGTGGAGGACAAGATCCGCGGCATCAACGGCCTGAAGGACATCCAGTTCAAGGTGACCTCTGTCGGTACATCGACGGACATCTTCGACTTTGGTGGATCGGGGACGGCGAACAAGGCGCGTGTGGCGATCAACTTCTACAAGAAGAAGGATCGGCAACAGTCTTCCTTCGCCACACTGGAGGAGATCCGCACGGTGACGAAGAACGTGGTCCCTGGAGCGGAGCTCAAGGTGGAGCGCCAGCAGAACGGCCCGCCGGTCGGAGCACCGATCAGCATCGAGATCTCGGGTGACGACTTCACCCAGCTTCGCAGCCTGTCGGAGCAGGTGCAGTCGGTGATCAAGGACGTCCCGAACCTCGTGGATCTGAAGGACGACTACAACTCCGGCAAGCCGGAAGTGCAGGTGATCGTGGATCGCGAGAAGGCGGCGCTCATGGAAATGAGCACCGGCATGATTGCGGGGACGGTGCGCACGGCCATCAACGGCACGGAGGCATCGAAGTACCGCGTCGGCGAGGATGAATACAAGATCACGGTGCGTCTCAAGGAGGACCAGCGGCAGTCGGTGAAGGACATCGAGAATCTCGACATCAACTTCATGAACCGCCGCGGTCAGCTCATGTCGGTCCCGCTCGTGTCGGTGGCCTCGGTCGTCAAGACCAGCGGCATCGCCAACATCCGGCGCAAGGAGCTGAAGCGCGTCATCACGGTGACCGCGGATGCGCAGGGGCGGCTCTCGAGCGAGGTGCTCAAGGACGTGAAGGCACGCCTCGCCTCCTTCAAGATGCCGGTGGGCTATCAGATCGCCTTCTCGGGTGAGAACGCGGAGCAGGACAAGGCCGCGGCCTTCCTCGGGCGCGCGCTGCTCATCACGATTCTGCTCATCTTCCTCATCCTGGTCACCGAGTTCAACTCGGTCAAGGTGCCGGGTGTGATCATGTTCTCCGTGGTGTTGTCGCTCATCGGTGTGTTCCTTGGTCTCATCGTGACGCAGACGCCGTTCGGTGTGATCATGACGGGTGTGGGCGTCATCGCCCTCGCCGGCATCGTGGTGAAGAACGCGATCGTGTTGCTCGATTTCGCCAAGCAGCTCCGTGCGCAGGGGATGCCCCTCGACGAGGCGTTGCTGGAGGCCGGCAAGACGCGACTGCGCCCGGTGGTGCTCACCGCTGCGGCCACTGTGCTTGGCGTGGTGCCGCTGGCAACCGGTGTGGACTTTGACTGGCTGAAGTTCCACTTCATCATCGGTGCAGAGAGTGCGGATTTCTGGCGCCCGCTGGGAACGGCAATCATCGCCGGTCTTTCAGTGTCCACCTTCCTCACCCTCATCATTGTTCCGACCCTCTTTTCATGGCTCGAAGGAGTGACAGGGCGCATTGGCGCCTGGATCCGCCGCATGTTGAGGATGGCTCCGAAATCTGTGGCTACGGAGTCCTGATCATCGGCCCGAATCGAGCACCCATGAACGCCATCGCGCCGGAGGCGTTCCTGCTTCCGGCGCGGGGCGTCATTCTTCTCCTTGTGTGGTGGATGCTGACCTGGCCTGCCGCCGCCCAGAGTGACAGCGCGGCAATCGACGCGGCTCGCTCAGATTCCATCTCTCACGGACCGTACTTCTACAAGGGGCGCGGGTTTGGGAGCGAGTCCACCTTCAACCCGGTGAGTGTCATCCTCAACGGTGGATTCGACATGGTGCAGGTGGCGAACCGCCGCGATCTTTCGAAGATCGAGTGGCGGAAGGGGTTTGGCAATGTGATGGAGAACTTCGCCCATCCCTTCGGCCCCATCGAGCGCTACGGATGGTGGGAGTTTCTCCAGGATCAGGTCATCCCCATTTCGCTGAGTCAGCGCGACGGCCAGTGGTGGCCGAACTGGACGTTGCACC
>CAYUYM010000322.1:0-2625 GCA_964449305.1 uncultured Chromatiales bacterium
CGCACTTGCGGGACTGGCGTTTTCCGCTCATGGCGCCACCCCCCTGCCTGAAGAAGCGTGTCGCATGGACGAGCCCTGGATGATCGTGACCACCTGAGGAGACCTTGACGAATGCCGGGATTATGCGGCGTTGCGAGTTTCGATCCGGACGTCGATGTGCAGCGGGTGCACGGCGATCTACGCGCCGCATGCGTGTCGCACCAGTACCGCCACGACCTTCAACTTCACCGCCCATCCTGCGGTATGGCCGCTTCGGCAATGTCCGACACGTTCGCCCTCGCGACGCACGAGCAGGCAACCGGATCGGTATCCATCATGCTGGAAGGGTGGATCTCGGACATCGACGGCGCCGGCCCATGTTCGACAAGTCCGACGGCCCTCCATGAGAAGCTGACGGAGCTCTATCATCGCGAAGGCACGGCGTTCGTCGACCGCCTGCACGGCTCATTCACAATGATGCTCGCAGACGCCGCCCGAGGGCGCATTTGCCTGTTCGTCGATCACAGTGCCTCGCGTCCCTTGTTCTGGACGATCCGTGACGGTCAACTGATCTGGGCCTCCGATCTGTCCACCCTGCTGCTGTTGCCCGACCGCGACTGGACGCTTTCTCGGTCATCGATCGCCAATTTCGTTTCCTGCGGCCACCATCTCGGTGATGGGACCTGGATTGAAGGCGTCCGCCGCATTCCGCCCGGACATCTGGCCGTGTGGTCCGCGCGGGGATCCGGTCACGAAACGTATTTTGACTACCACCCCGGAGCGGATGCCGAGCCGGATGCCGATCTCGATGAACTGGCCGACGACCTGGCTGAAGCCGTGTTGCACAGCGCGGCGCGATGCCTGAGGGTCTCCTCCGAGCCAGTCGTGACGCTCAGCGGAGGCCTGGATTCACGGCTGGTCCTTGGCGCCCTTCTGGAGGTTGGGGCGACCAACATTCGCACGACGACTTGGGGTTGTGAAAGCGACTACGTCCATGGCGACGGCCACGTGGCCGCACGCCTGGCCGGCACCCTCGGCCTTGAACACCGGTTCATCGAGCGCCGCGATGACTACCTGCTGCTGCCTCAGTTCACGCGTCTCTTCGGCACGGAGACTGATGCCGCCACCTACCACATCGGCGAATCGGATGTGCTCGACCGCCTTCTGAGCGAGGGCTGGTCCCGCTCGATCTACCGGGGTGACGAATGCTTCGGCTGGCTCGGAGGCGTGCATTCGCCCGAGGAAGCGATGGCGGCGCTCGGCATCCGCCCGCTCGACAGGCTCACCGTTCGCCTCGATGGCGTCTTTCGGGATGACGCCTGGAGACATATGACCGCAGCTCAGAGGAGCTGCATCGAGGAGATCATCTCGGCATCATCGCAGGAACACCCCGTTGACTTGAAGGACCGGTGGTACTTCGAGCATCGGCTGGCTCGCTACCTGCATCCGGCCACCGACTACAAGCGATCGCGCGTGGAGGTATTCAATCCCCTGCTGGACAAGGATATCCTCAACATTCTCCGCCGCGTTCCACCCCGCTTCCGACTGTACAAGCAGATCGAGTCTCGCCTCATGCAAAGGCACTTTGCGCACCTCATGAAAGTGCCCCTCGCAAGCCGCGCTTCGATTCCCGACGCGACACGACGATGGCGTGAGGATCCCAAACTCAGCAGTTTCATGCTCACCACTCTGACCGCGGAGGGCTCCCTGTGGTCGCGCCTGGTGAACACCAGTGGCTTGGCCGAGATGGCGAAGGCGACACTCACGGGCGCATCGTCCGCCAGAGGAAACGCGAGGTGGTTTGCCGGGCGCCTGTTGCGATCCGTCGGCCTGTATGAGCCATACAAGCGATTGTCGTGGCGACCGCTGGGTCATGCCCAGCCCTCAGCCATCCAACTTCTGCAGAGGCTGTTGGCGATGCGATCGTGGCTGGATGTGCATGAAGAGCATCTGACGCTGGAGATGTGAGCGGTGAAGATCACCCTGATCCACAACCAGTACGCACGCCTCAGCGGTGAGGATGTCATGTTGCACGGCCTCGCCGGCAATCTGCGCGCGCACGGCCACCAGGTGAGCCTCTTTCTCCGCGACAGCGGCGACATCGAGAAGACGCCGCTCGGCCGCGTCCGGGCATTCTTCAGCGGCATCCACAGTTTCGGCGCCGTCCGCGCCCTGGAGAAACAGCTTCGGAAGGAGAAGCCGGATGTTGTCGACATTCAGAATGTCTACCCGTTGATCTCCCCCTGGGCGTTCGAGGTTGCCGGACGGCTCGGAATCCCCGTCGTGTTCCGATGCGCGAACTATCGGCTGTTCTGTCCCAACGGGCTCCTCCTGTCGCGGGGGCAAGTGTGCGAGCGGTGCACCGGGGGGCGGGAATACTGGTGCGCGCTCCGCAACTGTGAAGGCACGCTCGCAAAGTCTGTCGGATACAGCCTCCGGAACACCTGGGCTCGCCTCAGCAGGGTGGTCGCGCGCAACACAACGCTCTACGCGGTGCCTTCGCGGTTTCAGAGAAGCCGGTTCGTGGACTGGGGCATCCCCGAGGATCGCATCGCGGTAGCCCCGAATCTCGTCGAGACGGAGGGCGGCGTCGATGAGCAGGCCCGGCCCGGTTCTTACGTTGCCTACGCCGGCAGGCTCAGTCCG
>CAYUYM010000323.1:0-2621 GCA_964449305.1 uncultured Chromatiales bacterium
CCTCATCCAGGCCGGCCTCTGGCATGGGTGGCGCTACCTCACCGATCCGGAGAAATCCCCGGCCCGCCTCTGGAGAAGCTGCATCTCAACCCTGCTTTTTGCAGGAATGATGACCTACTTCGCCCTGCATGCCATGTCGAGGACAGCATGATGCCCGACGTCCACGCCTGTGACGCTGTGCATGCGCCTTCGTTCATTTTCACTGCGTCTCCCCATCTGCCGTTCTGCGTGGCGGTGTTCCTGCTCATCGCACTCTTCCATCCGGTTGTGGCCGATGCCCAGCCTCTCTATCTTCAGACAGGCCGGTCGGTGCGGCCCTTTCCAAAGGCCGGGACCTGGCACGCTGGTGCAACGAAGGATGTGCTGGTCAGGCTCCAATGCCGGAAATGCGCGGTGAAACCCACCGCAATCCTGCTTGGTCAGCGGCAGCCACACGGAGTGAACATCGTCGCGCTCTTCGGCGACTACGCCTTCGATCTGCCCGTCGATTTCGGTGAGGAAGCCGACGGATTCGATGATCACGGAGACCTCAAACCGGACTGGCGGGTCCAGGCTGCGGTGCATGATTTCGATGGCGATGGTGTGCCGGAAGTGCTGATTGCTGTTGGCGATGGTCTCGTGACCCTGACGGTGCACGTGTTCGCGTACGATGACCCGGGATCCGAAAAGGACCTGTTTCAAAACAGCAACTGGCGGCTCATCGGCAGAATCTGGGGGCAGGAGAAGGCCATCGTCCGTGGTCGCAGCATCGAGGTCCCGATCGGGTCGCAGGGGCTTTTCGAACGACACGAGTACCGTGACGGACGCTTCGTCGAGATCGGGGACTGATCAACGGCCTTCGCACGTGATATGCCATCCCTCGTATCACCTGATTGGGGGTGAAGTGCCATGGATGAGATCGGAGACACAGCCTGGGATCGCAGCATGGCTTCATCAGCGCAAGGCACGATGCGTGCAGCAGAAGGTTGCCATGTGACATGCTGATCGAGTGCACTCCGGGGCATCGTTCACGCACGGGAAACCGTTATATTCCAGACTGCGTTGACTGCCACGCACCCCGCATCCTCCCTGCCGGAGAATTCCATGTCCTCACCTCGATCCGTCCTGTACCTCATCGTTCTGCTCCTCGCTGCTGCGCATCCACTTGCTGCCCAGCTGATCACCCCCCCGCGTGGGGTGTATTGCAGCTGCGGTCCGACCACGGGTGTGGGCGATGGCAGTGTCGATCCCCTGGTTGCAGCGCAGCCCTTTGTGGAAGGCATCCTTGTGCGTGTGGGCTGGGGCACGCTTGAACCGCGGGAGGGGGAGTTTCACTGGTCCCTGATCGACGATCAGCTCGCCGCCGCCCGATCCCATGGTGTAAACGTCGCGCTCGCAGTCGGCTGCGGCCCCGCCATCCCGCAATGGGTGTTCGATGCTGGAGCGGCGCGCCTCGTCTCCTCAGTGCCGTTTCACGACACCATGGCCGTGCCATGGGATGCCGTGTTTCTGCAGAAATGGGCGACGTTGATCGCTGCGTTGGGCAAGCGGTATCAGGACGAGGGCACCATTCGTCTCGTCTACATCACCACCTCCAGCGGCAACGGGTATGAGATGCAGCTCCCCTTTGTCACCTCTCCCACACTGGCAGAAGCGGGGTGCAGCGATGCACGGATGATCGCCGCATGGTGCAGCATCATCGACGCCTTCGCCGCCGCGTTCCCCCGGCACACGCTCACCCACGATGTGCACCCGGTGAACGGCAGCGACGGTGTGGCGGATTCCGTCCATGCCCACGCAGCCCGCGTGCTTGCAGGCAGGTACGGCGTTGCGGCCTGGTGGTGGACGCAGAAGAACACGGGGGTCTATCCCGCGCAGTATGCGCTGCTGCAGCAATCGGCGCGCGACGACGTGTTTGCCGGCATCCAGATGGCGTACTCCGGCACGAAGTCGCCGGACACCTTCGGAGTGGGTGGCATGCCGGCGGCCCTCCAGCGAGCAATGGACAACGGTGTGTGGTACTGGGAGATCTGGAACCAGGATCTGCTCAACCCGGCATTCGTGGATCTGCTCACTGCGGCAAACGGCGCGGCGACAGGCATGCGGTCCCTGACCGCTGCACCAGCGTCGCACCTCTCCGTGCATCCCAATCCTGCGACGACCACGCTCTGGGTGCAGCCGCCCGGGAACGACGGGGCTGAGGTCACCCTCATCGACCTGCTGGGACGGACTGTGGTACGCGACACCATCCCCTCCGGCGGCGGCGCCCCCGTCACCATCTCCGCAATCCCCTCGGGCCTGTATCTGCTGCGCTGCGCTGGCAGGCATGGCGTCGATCACGCCACCGTCCGCATCCACCATTGACATGCCCGTGGGGCATGCCCTTCACCCCTTAATGAAAGTCATGTGACCATGAGAAAGCACCTGCGCCGCCGCCTTCCAGAACGACTCCGCGACCGAGTGATACGGGAATCCGTCAACGGACTCCTCATCCTGTTCGGCATCCTTTCCGCCGGCCTCGGGCTGCACGGGTTTCTCCTGTCGAGCAACTTCATCGACGGCGGTGTCACGGGAGTGTCCATGCTTCTGGCCAAGGTCACTCCCGTTGATCTGGCCATCTGGCTTCCCCTGATCAACCTGCC
>CAYUYM010000324.1:0-2586 GCA_964449305.1 uncultured Chromatiales bacterium
GCCTTCGGCGACATGCCCGGATTGGGCGCCTTCGGCGACATGCCCGGATTGGGCGACAAGGATGATGATTCCATGGATGTGATCTGGCATGATCACAAATTCGTCGATGGCGACGCCAGGGTAGTACTGGGGGAGCTCGTCCCACACTGTCTGGACCATTCGTCCGGAATCGTTGAGGTGCATCACTCCGTCAATGATCTCTCCAAATATTGGTCGGCGGTCCTGCGTGCAGATGGTGATGAAGTAGGCTCCCGGTCGTGAGTAATCGTATCCCTTGAGCCGGGTGGGATGGTGACTTTTTCCTCGCGAGTTCTTCATGCGTCGGACGGTATCAACGGATGACTGTTGTGGATTCGTTTTGCCTTTCTGTGGCACTGAAGTGACATGGCCCGACGTCTGCCTCGATTCCGAAGGCGATCCCGGTCTTCTGCACGACATCGGCCATTCTCTGGGTCGGGCGTGACTCTGTCGGTGTCGGTGGCGCGCTCTGTCGCATCTCTGTCGACGATACCGGGATGTGCGTCGATGTCGTGATCGGTGGTGCTGGTGAATGCAGCCTGAACGGTGTGGTGATCTCATTCGTGAGTGTCGTTTCATGATCGTTCTCCCTTGAGCTGTGATGGTCGAAAGACACGTGTCCATTGCATGGGACGCTTATCGCCCGCGTCTTGTCCGAAAAGCCATTCTGTCAAGCCTGCAATTCTGACGGGCGGGCGAGGGGGGCAGCCGGTCAATGGATGTCGATGGAGTACGGTGGGGACACAGGGGCAGTGGTCCGCATTCATCCATCGCGGAAGGCGTCGGTGATGTGTGTCACGACAGGCTCGCCGCGTATGATGTCGATGAGAACCGCATCGAAGCGACATTCGGCGGATTCAATCTGCCTGGCCCAGAGGTAGCCGCGCGCCAGGTGCACCACCTGCTTTTGCTTTGCAGGAGTGATGGCCGACACCGCAGGGCCGAAGCGGTTGTTGCGTCGGAGTTTGACCTCGACAAAGACGATGCATGTGCCGTCCCGCGCGATGATGTCGATGTCGCCGCGGCCGAAGCGGTAGTTGCGTTCGATGATGCGATATCCCTTCTTCCGGAGAAACTCTGCAGCCCATTCCTCGCCCTCATCGCCGGTGCTGTGCGTTGTTGTCATGATGTGTGATCCCATGTTTCTGGTGTGAATTGTCGTGACCGTCGCGCGGACATGGCTCCATGCCGACATGGCGGTGCGGTGGCGCCATCCGTGGATGATGGTGTGTCCCTGTGGTGCCTGAAGCAGGCGGAGTGACGAGCTGGTGCGACCTCATGCCGGATGGGGGCAGGCCGGCAGATCTGGGTGGCGCCCCGATGTCAGAGATCGATCCGGAGCTGCTCCGATGGTGGCGTCACGGTGAAGGTCCTGCGATGCACCGGCGATGGACCGTACTTCACCACGGCGGCGCGGTGCTGGGCGGTGGGGTAGCCCTTGTGCGATGCGAAGCCGTATTCCGGGTGGATGTGGTCGAGCACGACCATGATATCGTCGCGTGTCTCCTTGGCGATGATGGATGCGGCCGCGATGGAGAACACAGTGGCATCGCCGCGGACGATGGCGCTCGAGGGGATGTCTGACGGCCAGCGCCGGTTGCCGTCGATCAGCAGGTAATCCGGTGGCACGGAGAGGGCCTCGACAGCGCGCCGCATGGCGAGGAGCGAGGCCTGAAGGATGTTCAACGCGTCGATCTCCTCGTGGGTGGCCATGCCAATGCCCACGCCGAGGGCCGCGTCGACGATGCGGTGCACAAGTTCGCCACGACGCTTCGCAGTGAGCTTCTTCGAGTCGGCGATGCCTTCGATGGACACGTCCCCGGGGAACACCACGGCGGCTGCCACCACGGGACCGGCAAGCGGGCCGCGCCCGGCTTCGTCGATGCCGGCGATGCGCGTGAATCCCTGACGGAGAAGGCTCCGTTCGAGTGGGGACAGTGTGGTCATGGCGTCACCCTCCCAAGGCACATCGCCGTAATGCCGATGGGCATGGCGAGTTTGATCAGCACATGGAGACGGGGGATCGATGCCGGTGCGGGCCTCCGCCACAGCGCGACGACGATGCCGAGAAGGGCGAGATCCGTGACCAGCACCATCGCGAGGTACGCGTCGGTGTACAGGTGGAGGAACCAGGGGACCGGAGTGGCCGCGATGGTGACGAGGAGCATCATGATGACCACCCCGTATGCCGCCCGAACGCCCTTCACGATGGGAAAGGTGCGCACTCCGCAGGCTGCATCGCCGGGCATGTCCTCCACATCCTTGAGGACCTCGCGGGCGAGGTTCACAAGCAGGGCGAAGCCGGCAGGGACAAGTCCGCCGGCGGTGTTGCCGGCGACAGAGGCGCCGAGCAGCATGGCGAGGCCGGTGGTGACGGCGACGGCGAGGTTGCCCACGAGTGGCACACGTTTGAGCCACAGGCTGTAGGCTGTCATGATGGCCAGCCCGGCGGCGGCGATGGTCGTACCCGTGGCGGGCAGCAGCGCGGCGAGCAGCATCCCGCCGATGGTGCAGGCGGTGAAGAGCGTCCATGCCTGGCGCGCATTGACGGTACCAGAAGCAATGGCG
>CAYUYM010000325.1:0-2582 GCA_964449305.1 uncultured Chromatiales bacterium
TCCCGAAGGGGTTTGCCGATGTGGCGCTGCTGCGGCAGGTGTGGACCAACCTCATCTCCAACGCCCTCAAATACTCGCGCCTGCGTGAAACCGCCGTCATCACCATCTCCGGTCAGCGGCGTGACGGATGCTCGGAGTATGTCATTTCCGACAACGGCACCGGCTTCAATCCGGCCTATTCGGAGAAGCTCTTCGAGGTGTTCCAACGGCTGCACACATCCCAGGAGTACGAGGGCACCGGCGTGGGCCTCGCCCTTGTCCACCGCATCATCATGCGACACGGTGGGACCATCGTTGCCACCGGCGAGGAGAACGCAGGAGCCACCTTCACCTTCACTCTTCCCGACACGATCGCGGATTCCCCCCGGCACTGATCGCGGACATCACTGCTCGGTATCCGGTCCGGCAGGCTGCGGCTCACTGCGCTGCGGACCAGGAGATGATGGCAGAACGAAACGCAGAGACACACCAACACGCACGGCATCGGCATGCAGGGCCAGGCCCGACACCATGGGCGTGAGGGCACGGGCGTACACCAGCTCGGGAACAAGCCACAGCGAACCGCGGGCGTTCATTGGAAGGGCATACTCCGCCGCGACCAGCAACGCGAGGCCGATGCCGGCCATGTCGGGGATCCCCGCGTCGCTGATGATGTTGCGCGTGCGTGATCCGTTCTCGAATGTCCCGATTCCGACCGGCTCCACAAGCACCTCCCGCTGATCGAAGCTCCCGCGTACCGGGACTCCCGCGCTGAAGCCTGCATGGAGACGCAGCCCGCGCCACACATGCAGCCCCACCGTCGTTTCAAGCGCAATGGACGAGGCGCGGAGCGTGAGGAGGTGATCGACACGCCCGGGGACGGCCACACCATCCACGGCGGCCATGAACGGCTCGGATGCTGTCAGCTCACCGCCATGATCGACCCACGATGCGCGGAGAAGAAGCGTCAGGTCCGATGCGATGGGCAGCGAGACAAGCGCTCCCAGCGTCGGACCGCGGCCCGATCCCTGCGTATAGGCGGGGCAGCAGCCTGGGATGCCGGGGAGTGTGCCGAAATCCGCGCGATGCGCTGTGAAACCCATGTGCCCCCACACACCGATCGCGACACCCGGCTGGCCGAGCATGGACACGCATGGCAGGGCGATGAGCATGATCGCCCACACCGTGATCCAACGGATCATTTCACCACCTCCATCAGCGCCGCATGGCGCTCCGTCGCGGTGCGGAGGACGATCATGTACAAACCCGACGACAGCGTGGCGGCATCGCAGGGCACCACGTAGCGCCCCGCATCCACGACCCCATCCACCAGCATCATCACCTGAAAGCCCATGGTGTTGTAGAGCGCCAGATGCACGGGCCCGGATTCCACCACTTCATACTCGATGAGCGTCGTCCCACTTACAGGGTTGGGGTGGTTCTGCCACAGCATGGTCCGATGCTCGGAGTGAAAGAGACGCGTCCCGCCAGCGTGGCACACCTCCACACACACTTCGCAGGCTGTCACGCCGGGCGCCATCGTCGCCATTCCATCCGCCCATGTGAGCGAATCGAGCAGCACCGTGGTGCAGACCGTGTCACCGAGCGTCACCATGAACGGCAGCGATGTCAGCACCCCCTGCGTCATCGCGCTGTCACGCCTTCCGGTGAAGGCGATGATGCGATCGCGCCCCTCGGTGCGGTCCGCCCGCGGCGGGAAACGCGGGATCAGCGTGCCGGCATTGAAGCGCAGCACACCGTGGAATTCGCGGGCGCGATCCGCCGACAGCATCACCGATGACTCAAGGACGATGGGAAACATGATGATCGCACCGGAGGGATGGGGCCCGCCGACCGTGCAGGACAGTCCCACTGTTGCAGCCGCCGCGGTGGCGGCATGGGGATCCGACATGGCACGGCATCCGTTGTCATCCGTCACCTCCACCGTGTAGTTGCCTGGAGCGGTGATGGCGATGCGCCTTCCGGTGCCTGTGGGAAGCGGAACGCCATCACGATGCCATTGATAGGCACGCCCGGGGCCGGTGACGAGATCCATGCCATCGCGCGTGATGACCGGCCGTGTCACCGCATGCAGTGCGACGTCCACCGGTGGCGACATCGCCTGACATCCGTTTGCATCGGTGACCTGGACGGCGTATGCACCTGCGGCGTGCGCGGTGATGACACGCCCCCCCGCCATCACATGCCCATCGAGGAACCACCTGACGCTGATGTATCCCTCCCCCGCGTCGAGCAGCACGCTGTCGCCGGGGCAGAATGTTGTCGGTCCGAGCGCGGTGATCCGTGGCTCCGGCAGTGGAAGCACCGTCAGCGTGACACTGCCCGTGCCAGTGCAGCCGGCGTCGGAGAGAACAATCACCGTGCAGGTGTACCGCCCGGGCTGGACGGGTGAGACCGTGATGCACGCCGACGTGTCACCCGTGGACCAGACGTGGGCGACAAACCCCGGCTCCACGCACAGCACACGCGTGGCACCCACACACAGGGTGGTGTCGCCCTGCACGGTGATCTCCGGCATCACCGTCTGCCCGATGCTGACGGACAGCACGACGGTGGAGGAGCACGCGGGTGTGGTGATGCCC
>CAYUYM010000326.1:0-2568 GCA_964449305.1 uncultured Chromatiales bacterium
ATCCTGGTGTCACGGCCTTCACAGTGCTTGCCAACAGCGGCACCGTGATCGAAGGATCGACCATCACCGGCAATGGAAATGGCATCGTTGTCACGGGCGCACAGACATTCGCCATCATGGGCAACACCATCTCCGACAACGGTGGAGTCGGCCTCACATTCACTGGAGCCGTGTCGCCCTATTCCATCACACAGAACATCATCGCCCGCAATTTCCAGGGTGCACTCGCTGATGTGAACATGCTGCTTGAATCGAACTACTGGGGCAACATCCGTGGTCCGGAAGCGGCAGCCAACATCGGCTACGGCTTCGGCGTGCCCGCGGAGCGCGGCAACAGCGTTGATCCCGAGGTGGACTTCAGCCCGTGGTACAGCGACTCCACAATGACCACGCAGTATGCCATCCCGACAGAACTCCGCTGGGACACGCAGCCTGGCAATGGCATCCCCGGTGACTGGCTGTATGTCCAGCCGGTTCTCAGCGCGACGGACGTCAACGGTTACCTTGGCTACAACTACTCGTATGATCTGACGACATGTCCGACCTGTGACCTGACTGCGTCGATCTTTGCCTACTCGCCGGATCCGATGCCGAACTCCCATGTGCCGGTCCTCACGGGCACGGTGGAGAATGCCTCGAACGGGTACGTCACGTTCAACGACCTGACGCTCGATGTGGGTGGTGTGTACATGCTGGCCATGAACACGACCTTCAACAGCATCCCGCAGGTGCTGAGCGACACGTTTGCCGTGTTCAACCCGGCCCCGACGCTCACATCCATCCGCCCGCGCAACCGCGTGGTGGGCAGTCCGACGGTGACCATGACGTTGACAGGCACGGAATTCGCGCCCATCTCGCAGGTACGCTGGTACGATCCGACCTGGACAAGCTTCATCGAGATCCCGACCACCTTCGTCAGTTCCACGGAACTGACAGCGACGGTGGATGCCACACTGCTCGACTCGCTCGGCTATCGTGGCGTGTCGGTGTTCAACTTCAGTGCAGCGGGCTTTGATGGCGGCGAGTCCGACTCACTCGACTTCTACATCCGTCCGATTCCGACCACCGTCTACGTGGACGACGACTGGACGCTTCTGCCTGATGGCAGCACCGTGTCTGTCGGCGGCAACGAGTACGAACTCGGCTACGACGCATTCTCCGTGATCAGCGATGCCATCACCGCCATCGCCGAGGCGCCGGCGAACACCATCTGGGTGCTCGACGGAACCTATGACGAGGGCGGCAGCATCCTCATCAACAAGCAGCTCACGATGAAGGCCTACGACGACCAGTGGCCGACGATCATCGGTGGTGATTACATCTCCGTGGCGATCAGCGTGCCGAACGTCACCTTTGGTGACGTGGATCACGGTTTCGCCTTCAGCGGTGGTCTCAATTGGAATCCGAATGTCGCCCTCGTACCGACAGGTTTGGGAGGTGATGCAAGCAACGCCATCATTCGCGGAAATGACCTCACCTCCACCTACGGAACCTCCTTCAGTCAACCAAACATCGGTGGCTGGATTGTTGATGCAAACAACTGTCTCCTGGCCTACAACACCATGGGATACTTCGACATCAGCTCAGGCACTGGCTGGTCCATAGATCACAACACGATCAATGACATGGCGGTCATCCAGCATTCCTCTGGAACGATCACAAACAACTCCGTGTCGAGCTCGATCTACTTCCTTTTCACCACAAACTACTCCGTCAATTACAATCATTTCGTCGGCAGTGCGCAGGCGCTCTATCTGGGGCCCGCAGCGGGTTCAAGTGTTGATGCCACGCAGAACTATTGGGATACCACGGATCCCGCAGTCATCGAGTCCCGTATCAATGACAACAACCCAAGCTCCCATGTGGACTATTCACCGTGGTGGGGTGCGAATTACATCGATGACGCACACACCTCCGGATGGGATTACTGGGTCAACACATCCAACGGTTCCACCATTCAGGAGGGTGTCGATGTGGCCTCTTCTTCGGTGGTTGACAATGTGAACGTGTCCAGTGGCACCTATGACGAGAACCTGCTCGTCGGCAAGTCGGTGAACATCATCGGCGATCCAACGGCATCATACAACAACCCTGTGGACTATGTCCTTTCCCCGATCAAGGGCAATCCACTTACTGTGACCGCAGGCAGCGTGGATGTGAAGGGCATGACGGTGACCGCGATTGAGCCCGGCGAGGACGGGGTCCTTGTCACCGGAGGCACGCTGGCCATCAACTACTCGAACATCATGAACAGCCCGGGCCACGGGATCAACAACACGACAACCACCTGCGTTGACGCACGGTGGAACTTCTGGGGCGATGAGTCGGGTCCGTATTACAACGGGGCGAATCCGAACCTCTGCACGTCCAATCCGCTCAACACCAGCGGTCTTGGCAACCCGATCACCGACTACGTCGCCTACGACCCGTGGGTTGGCAAGCCGCAGGAGATCTGCGGAATCAATGCCACCGGCGTGCCATACTACTTCGACGAAGTGGGTGTGACGATCACCTTCTCCGAGCTGCCGAGCACCGGCGGTCCGTGGTGCGTCACCGCACAGCGCCGCC
>CAYUYM010000327.1:0-2556 GCA_964449305.1 uncultured Chromatiales bacterium
CTTCACCCGTTGACGCGGGTCGTCTCCAAGCAGCTTCTGCCGGTCTACGACAAGCCGATGGTGTATTATCCGCTGACGACGCTGATGCTGGCGGGGATGCGCGAGATCTGCATCATCAGCACGCCCTCGGATCTTCCGCGCTTCCGTGAGCTGCTCGGCAGCGGGGAGCAGTGGGGTGTGCGTTTCGCCTATGTTGAGCAGCCCAGTCCTGACGGGCTTGCGCAGGCGTTCATCCTCGGTGAGGAGTTCATCGGTGGTGAGCCCTGCTGCCTGATCCTCGGTGACAACCTGTTTCACGGCTCCAACCTCGCGCAGTTGCTGCAATCCACCGCAATGCTGACTTCGGGTGCGTGCATCTTTGCCTACAACGTTCGCGATCCTGAGCGCTATGGCGTGGTGGAATTCGATGAGCATGGAATCGCCGTATCCATCGAGGAAAAACCGGCGAAGCCCAAGTCCCACTTCGCCGTTCCCGGCATCTACTTCTACGATCACCGGGTCTCGGAACTGGCACGTGGCATGAAACCCTCCGCGCGCGGCGAGCTGGAGATCACCGACCTCAACAACATCTACATGGCCGAAGGACGGCTTCAGGTGCAGGTGCTGAGCCGCGGGACGGCCTGGCTGGACACGGGGACACACGAATCCCTGCTGCAGGCCTCGCACTTCATCCATACCATCGAACAGCGGCAGGGCCTGAAGATCGGATGCCCGGAGGAGGTGGCCTACCGCATGGGGTTCATTGACGCGGTACAGCTTCGAGCGCTGGCCGAACCGCTGCGCAAGAATGAGTACGGGCAGTATCTGCTGGAGCTGGCAGGGTTGGATATCCTCGATGCTGACATGCGATCACCCGTGTGATGTGGAGACTGGAACGTGCTTGAGCAGGCGTTTCGGACGGTCGTCACGTTTCTGGAGGAACACCACGTTTCGTACATGGTGATCGGTGGCATCGCAAACAGCGTCCATGGTATCGCGCGGCAGACATTCGCTATTGACATCAAAATCGAAATTGACACGGAGTCCCTGGATGCATTCATTCAAACCCTGGGTGCAATCGGTGACATCCTGCCGGAGAACCCCGTGGATTTTGCGGAAGCAACATGGTCGTGCCTGTGCGCGTTGAAGGAATACGCATAGATATTGTCATCGCACGACTGCCGTATGAGCATGAGGCCATCGCACGAAGCATTCGCATTCCTGTCCTCGGTCATCCCGTGCAATTATGTACTGCGGAGGATTTGATCATTCAGAAGTGCATTTCGGAAGGAGAGCGTGATTGGATGGATATCGAAGGGGTTGTTCAGTCATTGGGCCAGTCCCTGGACTGGGATTTGATACTCACCACGTGTGCAGCGCTCTCCTCATTCATTGGCGACAGCGCCATCATATCAAGGCTCAGGCAGCTTGCACATGCGTGAAGCCCTGCTGCGTCAACGTGAACGCATGAACCGCTTCAACGCATGGGAAGCGGAACACCTCGAGGTTCTTACCCTCGATCAACGGTGTGCACGGTTTCTGGAGTTGTTCGAACTGCAGCGGTTTATCAGCGAGGAAAAGTTGGAACTTCATCATCCACTTCATTTGGACAGCCTCATCGCGGCACAGAAGCGACTGATGCAGGCGCAGGCTGGTGGATGCGATCCGTCATGTCAGAAGCAGGAGAAGAGCGATCACACCAGACAGGCAGGTTGCGATGGATAATCACAAGACGTATGTGCTCAAGCTCAAGGAAGACGATGAAGAGCGCGAGCTCCAGTTTGAGCTGGAGTATCTCGCGACGCTGACTTCCAGGGAGTTGATGGACAAGCTCATTGTGTTACGGGAAACTGTCATTCATATTCCGGCGAATCATGGACATCGAGGCACTCCCACGGTCGTCAAACACTCATGACATCATGCATGTCGTGGTGGGGGCGTTCACATTTCCAACGCATGGCCATGTGCGCATGACGATGGATGGTGATTTCTTCATCAAGCCAACGCGCGAAAGTGCTTCGAATACTCTGGCGGCGTTGGAGGATTTCGGGTATGGCGTTTTCGATCTCTCGGTTGATGACGTTCTGAGGACAAAACTGCTCTTTCGCAACGATGAAGTGGAAGCAGACATTCATCCGAGCATCCCGGGGGTTTCCTTTGACGAAGTGTGGGAGACCAGGAAAGAGGATGTGTTTGGAGATACGCCAGTCAATTATGCCAGCCGTGAAATGGTCATTACAATGAAGCAGGCAGCTGGCAGGCCGAAAGACATTGAGGATTTGAAGTACCTGCTGCCAATCCAGAAACGCTCACAGAATGCGGGCAACACAGAATGATCTTCACACCGCTCCGCATTCCGGACGTCATCCTCGTCGAGCCCACTGTCCATGGAGACGATCGTGGTTTCTTCATGGAAACGTTTCGCGAGCGGGAGTTTGCCGACGCGGGCATCCATGGTCCCTTTGTGCAGGACAACCATTCACGATCACGCAGGGGCGTGTTGCGGGGTTTGCACATGCAGCTCGCGCCCCATTCGCAGGGCAAGCTGGTGCGCGTGGTGCAGGGTGACGTGTGGGA
>CAYUYM010000328.1:0-2554 GCA_964449305.1 uncultured Chromatiales bacterium
AGGAGGATGAATGCCGCGATCGCGAGGAAGGGGCCACTGACGGCCATGCCCTTCTCGAACGCCCCCTTCTCCCGTTTCGGGAGGCGTTCGATGCGATACTGGTGCATGTCCAGCGGGTCGTGACGTGTCATGGGGTGCTCACGTTTGGGGAATGTGACTCGTCACCACCGGGTGTACGGATGCTTCATGAGCATCGCGTTATAGTATTCCACCTTCCCGGTCACCTCCTCGCCGAGCCATGCCGGGCGTTCGAACGCCTCATCCTCCGAGGCAAGTTCCACCTCCGCCACCACCAGGCCCTCATTCTCGCCGTGGAACTCGTCCACCTCGTAGGTGTGACCGCCCACCGTCACGTTGTGCCGGACCTTGTCGATCACGCCCGGTTCACAGATGCGGAGCATGTTCTCCACATCGGCGGTGGGGATCTCCATCTCCCATTCGAAGCGGCTGGTGCCGGATTCGTTGCCGATGCCCTTGACCGTGATGAAGCCCTTCGCCCCCTTCATGCGCACGCGCACCGTCCGCTCGGGCACCGAGGTGAGGTAGCCCTGGACGATGCGTGTCGACGAGGTGACGTGCGGAGTGAAGTCGCCCGTCACCAGAAACTTGCGTTCGATCTCCTGGCTCATGCGTCGCTCCTATTTCATGCCCACGAGGTTCTTCAACCCGCGGAGGTAATTGATGTTGGGGAACTGGTCGAGGCCGAGCTCGCGGACGGTGCCGATCACCCGTGTGGGATCCTCCTGCTCCACCGCGGCCGTCGTGATCCAGCGGTCGTTGACCTTCACCTGGGCGATCTCCACCGTGCAGCCATTGATCGTGAAACCGGTGCGCTTCTTGAACACGTCCACCGCCTTGAGCAGCGCCTGCGGGCGGATCAGCTCATCGAGATACTGCTCGTAGTCGTACTCTGTGCGCGCAAATGCGGGCGGTGCCACACGGAAGCAGCCGAACACCTTCCGGATCTCCTCCGCCGGCAGGGGGAACGCCCCCTTCATGATCGGCATCCACAGCTCGAGGCGGTCCTCGTTCACCATCTGCAGCGTCTTGATGTCCATGAGACCGTCGCGGATCTTCGTGTTGTCCATGCTCACTTCAGACAGGATGTAGACCTCGGCGCTCTCGCGGGTCTTGCCCTCCTCGTGGGCTCGGATGTTGACCTCCGCATGCATGAGGTCATCGGTGAAGGTGCGCCATTCCCAGCGTGGTATGATTTCCGCCATAATGCCTCCTGTATTGGGGGATGAAGAAACTCGTCCATGGGGCGCTTCAAAATGCATGCCGCAATGTTCCCCTGCAATCCACGCTGGAATGGATCTTTGCCACGAAAAGCCCATATTGTGACGACGAGCCATCGTCAGCGTGACGAGATTTCGTCGCGCATTCAATGAATCACTTCCCCCATGCTCATGACACGACGCGCGCTCGCCGGCGCCATTGGCGCCTTCATCCTGCTCTCCGTCATCGTCACCGTCGTGTTCCATCATTACACGATGGACATCGCCGGGGTGATCGACACAGGCGATCCGTTGGAGGCGCCGGACTCGGCCGCCGCAGCGAAGCCGGTGGTGCGCATCAGCGTCATCTCGCGATACCCGCCCTACATCATCAACAGCGGGTATCAGCCGATGATGGACTACATGACCGCGCACTCGGCCTACCGCTTCGAGCTGACGCTGTGCTCCGATTACACGGAGGCGGTGGACATGCTCCTGCGCGGGGAGGCGGCGGCGGCCTTCCTCGGCTCCTTCGTCTACATCACCGCACGGCGGCAGCACGGGGTGATCCCCATCCTCAAGCCGCTCAACAGTAACAACGAGCCCTTCTCCCGCTCCGTGCTCTTCACCACCGGGACCTCGGGCATCACCACGGTGGCCGGCCTCCGCGGACGCACGCTGGCGCTGCCGTCCAGCGAATCCTATTCCGCCAACTGGTTTCTTTCGGGCGTGCTGCATGCGCACCAACTGCACCGCGAGGACCTCACCCGCATCCAGCATTTCCCGCATCACCAGAGCGTGATCCACCAGGTGGCCGCGGGGATGTTCGACGCCGGGGTGACGCGGGAGCAGCTTGTGGAGACCATGCCCGCGGGATCCATCCGCATCCTCCTGTACTCCGACCCCTTCCCCACCAGCCCGCTGGTGGTGGCCGCCGGGCACGATACCACCGTCATACGCGCCATCCGGGAGGTGCTGCTCGTGATCGGGCGCAATCCGACGGAGCTGCCGCGCATCACGCGTGGCTGGGACCGCGAGTTCACGCACGGCTTCGTGGAGGCCGACGACCGCGACTACGACGCCATCCGCGCCATCGGGATCCGGTGAGGCCGCATGCTCCCCATCCGCATGCATCTGCGCACACGCATCCTCGCCGTCACCGGGACGGTGATCGTCCTGCTCATGTTCGCCATCTCCGTGGTGCTGCTCCTCACCTGGCGCAACCGCATCATCACCGACCAGGCGACGAACGCCGTGGCCATCTCCCACACCTTCGCGGTGACCGTCATTGATGCCATCTTCTTCGACGAGCAGTCGTCGTACCGCAAGGAGAACCT
>CAYUYM010000329.1:0-772 GCA_964449305.1 uncultured Chromatiales bacterium
ACCTCGTCGCGGGAGGGATCGATGCGCGTGCCGAGTGTGGTCACGACGCGTCCATTGATGCGGACCACGCCCGCCTCGATCAGCTCATCCGCCTTGCGCCGGGCTGCGACACCCGCCGCGGCGAGGAATTTGTTGAGCCGGATTTCGCCCACCTCCTCGCGGATGGCCGAGGAGATGCGCGGCGGCTTGCCCTTGCCCTTCGTGCGCACATCCATGCTCATGCGCTGCGCTGCACGCGAGCCCACACGCCGTATCCGGCCGCGCGTCGGGGAGCGACGCTGCCCGCCCTGTGCCTCCTGGGCCGAGGCGTCGAACATGTAGCTGTCCCCCTTCTGCTTCCATGCGGGTGACGGGGCTGCCGCCGTATCCCTGCCTGTGGTGGCACTGCCATCCGCCGGCTTCCAGCCTTCGAGGATGGATCCACCGCGGCGGCTGTCACGTCTCTCGCCGCGCGGGCCACCCTGCCAGTCGTTCCTCCGTGGCGGACGGTCATGGCCTCCCTGCCGGGGGGTGTCGAACCGGCGCTGCGATGCGGGGGCCTCACCGGAGCTGGGCTTCCAGCCGTCGAGGATCGATCCCTCGCGCCTGCCGCCACGATACGTGTCTCTGCGGTCACCACGACGGTCGTCCCGGCGGTCGCCACGGTGCGTATCACGGCGCTCGCCCCATGGCTGATCCCTGCGGTCGCCACGGTGCGTATCACGACGCTCGCCCCACGGCTGATCCCTGCGGTCGCCACGGTGCGTATCACGACGCTCGCCCCACGGCTGAT
>CAYUYM010000329.1:872-2507 GCA_964449305.1 uncultured Chromatiales bacterium
CCCTGCGGTCGCCACGGTGCGAATCGCGGCGTTCGCCCCACGGCTTGTCACGGCGGTCGCCGTGATACGGAGCGCCATGGTGGGCATCACGCCCTGCCGGCCGGAAGCCGCCCGGTCTGCCGCCCTGCGGCCGACGTTCGGGTGCCCCGCTGCCACCGGTGTTGGGCTTCCAGTCGTCCAGGATGGAACCTCCACGCCTGCCGCCGTGCCGGTCGTCGCGACGCGGTCCCTGATGGCGGTCGCCACCGGGGCGTTGCTGCCAGCCGCCTTGGGACCGGGGATTCCGGCCGCCCGGCTGCCAGGAGCCTGAGCCACCCTGCGGCCGCCTGTCCTGGTACCCGCCGTGCGGGGGACCCTGCTGTGGACGCCCCTCACCCTGACCGCCGCGCTGCGGCCCCTCCCGGTCGGGGGTGCGTCGCGCACCCGCGCGGGGATTGATTGAAAAACGTTTCCTGCCGTTGGGCCTCTCCATGATGAACCTCTGTGTCCTGGGTTGGGGTGTCTGAATCGGTGTCTGTCGTGTCTGTTCGCGAAATGTCCGGATCAATCGCCGTCTGCGTTGATCATGGTGTTGTCGGTGTCATCACGGGGATCGGCCTGCCCGGCTTCTCCGTCCGTGTCCATCGCATTCTCCAGTCGTTCATCCAAACCGTCGACCGGTGGCTCGTCCACGGCTGCGGCGGTGTCTTCAGCGGCGGCCGCATCGGCTGCGGCGGTGTCGTCAGCGGCGGCCGCATCGGCTGCGGCGGTGTCGTCAGCGGTGGCTGCATCGGCTGCGGCGGTGTCGTCAGCGGCGGCCGCATCGGGGCGGCGGTGCGTCTCGAAGAGGGAGTTGAGCTTCGCCGTGATGAAGTCGTCCTCACCTGGCTCTGCGGCATCCTCGATGGTGTGTGTGATGGGACCGTCCTCATCATGAAACATCTCCTGGATCTCGCGCATCTTCGGGAGGTCGTCGAGACTCGGCAGGCCGAAGTGCTTGAGGAAGGTCTTCGTCGTCCCATACAGCAGCGGTCGCCCCACCGTGTCCTCCCTGCCGACTATGGCGATGAGGTTCTTTTCGAGCAGCGACTTGAGCACATGGTCGGCATTCACGCCGCGGATGCCCTCGATGGAGGGCTTGCTGATGGGCTGCTTGAAGGCGATGATGGCGAGGGATTCGAGTGCGGACTGGGACAGCCGCCTCTTGGTGCGCTCGGCATAGAGCCGGCCCACGAAATGACCATAGTCGGGGATGGTCTGGAACACATGGCCTCCGGCCACCTCCACAATACGGAATGCCCGGCCGTCCTGGTCATAGCGTTCGTTGAGCTGGTCGATGCAGAACCGGAAGCGGTTGAGCGTCACGAACCGGCGTCCCCTGCGGGGCTTGCCGCCCGTCTCTCCGTCGGCCTCCTCCAGCGTCTCCGCATCGCTCTCGTTCTCCTCCTCGGTCTCCACCCCCTCCTCCAGAATCGCCCGCACCTGTTTGAAGGAGACCGGTTCGTCCGATGCAAAAATCAGCGCTTCAAGGATGCCGGCAAGATCCGATTCGATGGAAACACGCGGTTCCGCATCCCCCGCCTCGTCCATCGCCGGGGCTGCGTCCATCGCCGGGGCTGCGTCCATCGCCGGGGCTGCGTCCATCGCCGGGGCTGC
>CAYUYM010000330.1:0-2501 GCA_964449305.1 uncultured Chromatiales bacterium
CCATGGCGTGGATTCCCGCGCCTGCACTGAGCCTGTCGAAGTGCGGGAATGACGGTGGGACTCGTGCGGTCGTGGGTGATGCGGCAATCTGTGGAACGTTTCAACGGATGGAGTGCTCAGTGAGAAACCAGATTCGGGGAAAATCTTTTGTATACGTCACATACAAGATGAGCGTTTCGCTGAAGAAACCCGTTCATCGGTCAGAAATTTCGCCCCAGAAAAATCCTGGTCCGGATGAATCCTTCCGAAACGGCCCCCCGTAAGCGCGATCATACGACGACACTTCCTGATCCACCGATACCAAGAGGTATGCCATGAAACTCCTTTCCGCTACGACGCTTGTTCTGCTGGTCGCCCTGTTCACCATGACCGCGACAGCCACCGATCCCGACCGTCCTCTCACCCAACCCACCGGCGGTGGGACAAGCTGGGAGGTGCTCAACAGTGGCACAACCAACGGCCTCGCCGCCGTGCACTTCGTGGACCAGAACACCGGCTATGCGGTGGGCATCGTGGGCATGATCCTGCGGACCAACGATGGCGGCATCACGTGGACTCTTCTCCCCTCCGGCACGAACGAGAACCTCAACGGCATCTGGTTCGTGAACGCGCAGAAGGGCTTTGTGGTGGGGGACAACGGTACGGCGCTCGTCACGGCCGATGCCGGGAGCACCTGGCACCCGGTCGCCACCGGCACAAAGCACAACCTCCGCGCCGTGGCCTTCACCCAGGCCGGATATGGCGCAATGGTCGGTGACAGTGCGACGCTCATCACCTCCAAGGATTTCGGATCGAAATGGAACATGAAGGCCGCCGGCGTGTCGGAGCGCCTCAATGCCATCGCGTTCGGCGACAATGAGAACGGCTTCATCGTCGGCGAGCACGGTGTGCTGCTCCGCATGGTCAATGGTGTGGATGCCTGGCCGCAGCTCATGCTCGACGTCCCCCTCACCAACGGCAAGCTGATGTGCGCCTCCATGCCCGAACCAAACACCATTGTTGTCGCCGGTGAGGCCGGGCTCATCTTCCGCTCCACCGACGGCGGCAAGAAATGGCTGCGTCTCAACTCCGGCATGAACAAGACCATCTACGGCATGTGCTTCACCGATCTCCGCACCGGCACCGTGGTGGGCGAGGACGGCAATGTGTATCGCACCACCTCCACCGGCTGGACCTGGCAGAAGCAGACGACGAACACCTCGGCCCGACTCACCAGCGTGTGCTACTGCAGCACGGAGACAGGGTTCATCGTGGGTGGCGGCGGCCTCATCCTGCGCTCCCCCGGGGCCACCACGGCCATCGACAATCGGCTGGTCGAGACCCCGACCTCCCTGAACCTCTTCCAGAACGCTCCGAACCCCTTCAATCCCTCAACCACCATCAGGTACTCCCTCGACCAGGCTGCACCGGTGAAACTCACCATCTACAACTGCCTCGGACAGCCGGTCGCCACGCTGGTCGATGGGGTGAGCACGCCGGGTGACCACCTTGTGAACTTCAACGCGTCGGGCCTGGAGTCCGGTGTCTACATCGCCGAGCTTCGCTCCGGTGCCACAGCCAAGGTGATGCGCATGGTGCTGAACAAGTAGATCGTCATGGGCTGACCCAGACGTCACGACGGGTTTTCGAGGTTGCTCCCGCGAAAACCCGTCGTTCATTTCAGACAGGAGGCGTGAAGTGATCCGGCAACGGATCACTTTCGCGTTTTCATGGACAGGGCGATCCGTTTCAACTGCAGGTTGATCTCGAGAACGGTGACGCGGACGATCTGCCCCACCTTCACGATGCGACGCGGATCATCCACGAAGCGGTCGGCCAGCTGCGAGATGTGGACCAGTCCGTCCTGGTGCACGCCGATGTCCACGAAGGCACCGAAGTTCGCCACGTTGGTGACGATGCCTTCGAGCACCATGCCCGGAGCCAGATCCTCGAGCGTGCTGATGCCGTCCTTGAAGCGTGCGTAGACGAACTCGGAGCGTGGGTCGCGGCCGGGCTTCTCGAGCTCGGCGAGGATGTCGCGCAAGGTGGGCAGGCCGAAGCGGTCGGTGACGTGGCGCCGGAGGTCGACGCCCTTGAGGCGCGGGGCGGACTGGGTGATCGCGGCGAGCGCGATCCCGGCATCGGCGGCGATGCGGGCCACCACTTCGTAGCTTTCCGGATGCACGGCCGTGTTGTCGAGCGGATTGCGACCGTCACGGATGCGCAGGAAGCCGGCGGCCAGCTCAAAGGTCTTCGGTCCGAAGCGGGGGACGTTGAGCAGATCCTCCCGGCTCCGATAGGCGCCATGTTCGTTGCGATACTCGACCACGCTTTTCGCCACCTGGGGGGTGAGGCCGGAGACGTAGCTGAGCAGCTCCTTCGACGCGAGGTTCACATCCACGCCCACGTAGTTCACGCAGCTTTCCACGGTCTCGTCGAGTTTGCGTTTCAGGAGCTTCTGATCCACGTCGTGCTGGTACTGCCCGACGCCGATGGATTTGGGATCGATCTTCACGAGCTCC
>CAYUYM010000331.1:0-2484 GCA_964449305.1 uncultured Chromatiales bacterium
GCCTCTCCATCATTGCAGCACCATCCTCCGTGTCATGCCACGCAGTGAACCGCTGCGAAGCATGATGGTGTACACGCCTCGCGGGAAGTCGCGCGTGGACAGTTCGAAGACGTGTGTGCCGGCATCCATGTCGGCATCGACGATGGTGGCCATCGTTTTTCCCATCGCATCGTAGAGCGTGATCACAACATGACCGGGGGCGTCGAGCGAATACGGGATGCTGGTCCACCCGCGTTCGCGACTCACGGGATTCGGGATGTTCTGCTGCAGGGTGATCGCCGGGTTGCGCAGCATCACGCGATCGCAGATGCCTTCGATGAGCGCCGCGCCCGATGTGTCGGGAAGCGGTTCGGGACAGCAGCGTGCGTAGGCGCGCACAAAGGGCAGCACCAGCGCCGTCGTGTCGGCCCGCGTTCCGTGTCGAGCGTGGAACACGACAGCCGCCAGCGTGGTCGCGTCCGCCGGAGGAAATGCCGGCCATGCGACGATGCGCAGCCGGCCCGGCGCATCAATGCTCCACTCCAGATGCGCGGAGGCGGACACCGATCCCTCCGTCTCCACGCGCATGGGCGTCATGCGTGAGGCGTCGTAGTCAAGTGTGGCGACCCAGGTCAGCGGTGCTGTCCGAATCGTGTCACGGATGAATATGGGCAGACGGAGCTCCCGGTCCACGGTCGCGAAGTTCACCGGCTCCAGCCATGCCGTGACCGCCTCGAAGCACTGACAGACGTCGATGGTGTCCGGCGCGGTGAGCACCGTTGCCGCGCAGCCGACATCGAGCGCCATGCTGTCGATGGTGAGGACGACGGGCCGCGACGAATCGGCCGCCACACCCTTGAAGCGCACACCGATCAGGTTGCCCGTGTTGAATGCGGGACGGATGGCGTCGCCGGCGAACAGGAGCACACCGGGCCGCAGTTGGCGCATGGTGGAGGACGTGTTCTGCGTCATGGTCCCGGGTGTGATGGGCAGCATGGGCGTCACAGTGAGGAGAGCGGGATCATGGCGGAGCAGGAAGCGGAAGCTTGTCGCGAGTCCCGTGTGCAGGCCCGGTTCCACGGCGATGTAGACATTCGCATTCCCGCCCGGCGCCACGGCAGCGGGTGCGATGACGCGAAACATGAGTGTGTCGCGTCGATACGGCGCACGCCAGAGGGAGTCCCACACGGCGGTCTCGCCGTCCAGACGCGCCTCGAGGCTCAGGGCGCGGACGCTGTCGGCGCATGACGCGGCATCCCAGGAAATGGTGCACGCGCCGGACACCACCTCCGACACGATGGTGTTGAAGATGGACACGATCTCGGGCGGGGAGAAGATGCGGAAAAACCGTCCGCCGGTACTGGCAGCCAGGTCGGCGAGCGTCTTGTCGGCAAGCGGGGCGGAGCCGTAGCCGATGGTGTAGATGGTGATGCCCGCGCGCAGCGCCACAGCCGCCACCGTGTCCGGGCCAACGGAGGAGGAGTTGTCCGTCCCATCGCTGAAGATGAGGCAGACCCTGTGCCCGGGGTTTGCCGCGATGCGTTGCACACCGAGCAGCGAGGCCGACCAGAGGGGTGTGCCGCCCCCGGCGAGGAGGCCGGTGGTCCTGGCCTTGAGAAGCGCCTTGTCTGTGGTCAGATCCTGGAGGATGCGACCGGTGGAGAGGTTGAAGTCCACAAGCATGGCCATGTCGTTGCTGCGCAGGCTGTCGATGAACTGGCGGGCCGCGGAGATCAGAGAGGTGAGAGAGGCACCGCTCATGGTGCCGGAATTGTCGAGCACAAGCGCGATGGAGTTGAATGCCGCGCTGTCGGGGCAGTCGACGACAGCGGGTATGGGGATGCCGTTCTCGCTGAGCGTCAGTGTCGCGCGGTTGGGGTGCTGCACGGGCATGCCGGCGCGATACAGCTTCGCCTTCATGGTGATGCGCGGCAGGTGGGAGGCATCGAGCGACTGGACCCACGCCGCGAGCGGCTGGGCCTGCACCGAACACGACACAATCGCCGCGGCAAGGCACAGCAGACGTGGAATCGCATGAAGGCGGGGGGACGGCATGGTGTTGGACCTCATATTCCGAGTCACGTCCCAAAGTAACAGAATCGATTGAAAGAATGATCATGTCGCACGGCAATCCGTTTGACATTCGCGCGAACAACGAGTACGTTTGATCGAAATTGCATGTTTGTCCATTCCAGTGCAGCCGTCGCATATTCATTCTTCAATGTTGTGTTCTGTCGTGGAGCCTTGTATGAAAACGGTTCTTTCCTTGTTGTGTTTCTTGGCATGCTCTTCGCTGGCCACCGCTCAGGGCTTCAGGCAGGTGTATCCATCGTATCCCATCCCCCATGTGTCCGCCCTCGTCCATTGGAACGGCGACACGGTGTTTGCCTCGGGCACCAACTCGGTGTTCATGCGATCGACCGACGCAGGACTGACTTGGACCGATGTGTTTTCGAATGACACGCACTACGACTTTCCACGCATGGGCGCAAACGCTTCCGGGAT
>CAYUYM010000332.1:0-2475 GCA_964449305.1 uncultured Chromatiales bacterium
GGCTGGTCCGGAGTGAGGCCACGCTTCTTGTGGGCGGTGATGAGGTCGGCGTCGAGCATTGCGAGCATGTCCTCATCGGTGAGCTGCTCGATCTTCATGACCTCGTGCGAGGTGCGGAAACCGTCGAAGAAGTGGAGGAAGGGGACGCGGGCTTCGAGCGTGGCGGCCTGGGCGATGAGCGCCGTGTCCATCACCTCCTGCACCGAGTTCGACGCGAGGAGCGCCCAGCCGGTGGAGCGCACCGCGCACACATCGCTGTGGTCGCCGAAGATCGAGAGCGCCTGCGCGGCAAGGGCACGGGCGGAGACGTGAAACACGGTCGATGTCAGCTCGCCGGCGATCTTGTACATGTTCGGGATCATGAGGAGCAGACCCTGGGACGCCGTGAAGGTGGTTGTCAGCGACCCGGCCTGCAGTGCGCCATGCACCGCGCCCGAGGCGCCGCCCTCGCTCTGGAGCTCGACCACGGTCGGGATCGTGCCCCACAGGTTCTTGCGTCCCTCCGAGGACCACTGATCGGCCCACTCGCCCATGTTCGAGCTCGGGGTGATCGGGTAGATGGCGCAGACTTCATTGGTTTTGTGCGCGACATACGCGGCAGCTTCGTTGCCGTCGATGGTCACTTTCTTTCGTTCAGCCATGATGGTTCCTTTCCTGAAAAGTGCGTCTATTGGTGATGCGTTCAGTGCCGTGAAGAATCCGGATGCCTGACGTCCCCTCCCACTGCGGCGCAGTGGGCCGATGCGTCGGGACCTGTGTGTGGTGATGACAATATGTTGGTGAAAAAACGAATGAACATGATTCCAAATCATCTCAAAGTACGCCTTTCAGGGGACATTCCCAAAGCGCTTCCACGCCTGGCGCCCGGAACCACGCGTCGTTCGTGAATATTCTCCCGATCGAAGCGTCTGCCATGATCCATCAGACCATGCAGGCGTTTCCTCCTTTGCGGCGAAAGGCATACATTGAAGCTTCACCATGAGGAGTTTCCATGCCCAACACGCTCTCGTCATCCCAGCTTGTCTCCCTGTTTCGCACCGTGTTCAGGATCCGTCCGGAGGACGCGGTGCTCACCATCATCGTGGACGTCCCGGACGCTGCCGTGCCGGACAACGAGGAATGGCGGCAGCGGCGCCTCCTCGCAGTGGACTGGTGGTCCCGCGCCTCGGAGCATCTTGCGGATCTTGGTCTGGACGAGGTGTGGCTGGCGTGGTACGGGAACGTGCACACATCGAACAACGACCTGCCACCGACCATGTTCATGTACACGGGGGATCCCGCACATGTGACACTCGACCTGCTGCATGCCGATGGTGTGGCGCTCGACCGCGACGAGCTGCTTGCGACCACCGACCTCATCATCGCCCCCACCGAATTCTCCGCCACAGCACCCTGCAAGATGCTCGCCAAAATCCACCACTTCCGGGGCGCCACCATGCCGGGCTTCACGCCGGGGATGATCCCATCCCTGGGTGTGGACTACGATCGTGTGCATGCGCGCATCATGGAGATCACGCGGAGGCTGGACAGGGCGGAACGCGAGGTGGTGCGCTTCGCTGCACGCGGAACGCACCACACGCTGGACGTCGATCTGCGCTTCCACACGGCGACGCCATCGAGCGGGATGTTTCACAGCCCCGGCATCGTGGGCAATCTGCCCTCGGGCGAATCCTACATCGTGCCGTACGAAGGGGAGCGGGAGGGCGTTCCGTCTCGCACGGCGGGGCTGATGCCCGTGCAGTTCGATGACGAGATTGTCGTGTACCGCATCGAGGGGAACAGGGCGGTGGAGGTGCTCTCCACCGGACCACACAGCGACCGCGAACGGGCGATGCTCGTGGCGGAACCGGCCTACGGCAACATCGCGGAGATGGGGCATGGTGTGCTCGGCGAATTCGGTTGCACTGCTGCCGGGAATCTGCTGATGGACGAAAAACTCGGGCTCCACATCGCCTTCGGCCGCAGCGAGCATTTCGGTGGCACCGTGTCACCGGCATCGTTCAACGCCCCGGAAAACGTGGTGCACATCGACCGCGTCTACGTGGAAAGCCTGCAACCCGACATCCGCATCGTCGACGTGGTGCTGCACTACGAGGATGGGACGAGCGAGACCATCATGGTTGACGGCCAGTGGGTCTGTTCCTGACCACACGGGGACACCTGTGACATTGCTCATCCGGTGTTCCGGCGCCTGGTCATTGAATGTGCGGGAATGACTGAAGGACACGACAGGCCAACCCGGCACGGGCCATCGTCCACCGTCGCGAATCCTTCCGCCAGATCACCCACCATGTTGCACGCCCGGTTGGACTCGAACCAACGACCCACAGCTTAGAAGGCTGTTGCTCTATCCGACTGAGCTACGGGCGCGAAGCAGCGACAATGATACGGGTTTCACCGCGAGTTTCAAACACCGCGGGAGGGGATGGCGGTGGGGAAGATTGACATTTCCCGCAGGATTGTGGATGTTGCACC
>CAYUYM010000333.1:0-2455 GCA_964449305.1 uncultured Chromatiales bacterium
TCGTACGACTGACAGCAGGCAGTTCTTCGCAGTCGCTCAAACTGATCATTCGGTAGAACGGTCACCCACGTCACGACCACACGAATCATGTGGTGTCATGCGATGAGGTGACAACGCACAGGTGTGCGGGTGTTGCCTTGGAACCTGCGTCCGGCAGCCCCACCGTGGTGATCGGCGGGCTCGTAACCTCCACTCTGCTCTCGCTCCTCGTGCTGCCCACGGGAATTCCTGGTGGCCCCCCAACCCGCCCTGCGCCAATACAGCCGCACGCGTCCGGCGGCGCGGTGCGTTTCAATCCACGGATGGCACGGTGCGTCACGCTTTGCTTCCACTCTCAGATTTTGTAAACTCCACCATTCATGCGCGAAGCGCCTCCCCTGTTCTCCGGCCTCACGGGGGTGCCGCCGTTCCCTGACTGCACCCGCACGCTTCACCCAATCCCGATCACCAGCACAGGTTGTCCCATGCACGCACCTCATCGCAGACACCACTCGCCAGCGCTGGTCGCGCTGCTCCTCATCGTCCTCACCACCTCCATCCATGCCCAGGTGTTCCGCGAGGTCGTCGGGCACGACTGGAGCCCCGGCCTCACCAGCCCGAGCCCCGTGCTCATCGATCTCAACAACGACGGCATCCGTGAATTGCTCGTGGGCAACGACAACGGCAGGATCTGGTTGTGTTCACGCAGTTCCGACACCGCCACCACGTTCCGCGTGGATTCCACGGCATTCAGCGGCATGTGGTCGGAAAACGAGGCAATGATCACTGCGGCCGACCTCGATGGCAACGGCCGCATCGACATCCTCGCCGGCTGCAACAGCGGAACACTGTATCATTACGAGCAGACGGCGGTGGGAGAGCTTGCGTTCACCCTTGTCACGAACAACTTCAACGCCATCAAGGCCGGCAACCATTCCACCCCCTTCCTCAAGGATCTCGATGGCGATGGGCTCCTCGAGCTCCTCGTCGGCGAATCGCTCGGCATCCTCCATCTCTACAAGCAGAATGCCACCAACAAGCGCGTGTTCGCCCCACTGGCCATCTCCCTCGTCGATGTGCAGCTTCCCTCGTACATCGCCCCGTACGTGGACGACCTTGATGGCGACGGACTCCTCGACCTGCTGCTGACCACCGGCAACGGCATGATCCGTCACTTCGAACAGCAACAAGCGGGTGTGATGTTCTATGCCATCGTGTCTCAGGAGTTCCTCGGCATCCATGATGTCTACAGTTCCGGCCTGTGCGTGGCGGATGTGGACGGGGACGGACGGAAGGACCTGCTCATCGGCGATGAGGCGGGCCATGTGCGCCTCTATGCCGGCGTGAATCCCGTGCAGTACGACTTCGCCCTCCGCTCACCGCAGGTCCTCGGCCTGCGCGACGTCGGGTACGAGACCGGCTTCGTCGTCACCGACTTCGAGAAGGACGGGCTGCTGGACATCCTCACATCCTCCACACAGTCCGGTGCTGATTCGGACACCTGTGCCCTTGTGCATCTCCGTCAGCGCGCGGCGGGGAGCCTGGATTTCGACATCGTCACCATGAACTTCTGCGGCATCACCACCTCGAAGTTCGCGCGGCTGGCGATGACCGACATCGATGCCGATGGCAGGCTCGATCTCATCATCTCCTCCAGAACCTGCGTTTTCCGCCGCTACCTCCAGCATCCGACGGTGAAGACGAGCTTCTCCCTCTCCGGCAACGATTTCAACCCCGCCATCCAGCTCACGGGCAATGCCTTCGCGATGGACTTCGGCGACATTGATGGCAACGGCCGGCTCGACTGGGTCATCGGCTCATCCAGCCGCCGCGTGTACCGATACGAGCAGGACCTCGTGGGCGGAGAGCTCTTCACCGCACGGCCGGATCCCATCACCAACGCATCCCTCGCCACCTACCCTTCGCCGGTGCTTCAGGATGTTGACCAGGATGGCCTGCTCGATCTGCTCATTGCATCGCAGAACGCAACCATGGTACACTTCAGGCAGTCGGCACCCCAGGCAGGCGACTTCATCTGGACTGCGGATCCCTGGCGCAACTTCCGCTTTGCCTCCCGCTTCCTGCCGGCACTGGTCGATGTGAACGGTGACGGCCTCGTGGATCTCTTCTGCATGGATCAGGACGGGGGGCTGCGCCTCTTCCTGCGGGATGCCACCGTGGGCGTGGAGCACACGCCCGGTGCGGTGGACGCGTTCCGCATCGCTGCGCCCTGGCCCAATCCCGCATCGGTGGATGCGCAGCTTGCGATCGCCTCGCCCACGGCTGCCGGGGCGGACGTGATGGTGACCTCGCTGCTCGGCCGCATTGTGCACACGCAGCGGCAGGAGTTGGTGGCGGGGACAACCACGGTGACGCTCCCCGTCGCATCCCTCCCGGCCGGGCAGTATCTCGTGCTCGTCCGCTCAGGTGCGCGGCAGGCGGTGACGCGCCTCACCGTGGCACCGGTGGGCGCGGG
>CAYUYM010000334.1:0-2441 GCA_964449305.1 uncultured Chromatiales bacterium
GCGGCGGCAGATGCCCGGGGCAGACCTATGTGCATTTCCTTGGAAGACCTGCTGGTCTCACTTCTTCGCCACCACCGCCGGTGCGGGCACCACCTTCTCAAGCTCCGCGGCTGTCCAGGCTTCGGTGCGGGTGCCGAACTCCTTACGGATCGCGTCCACGGCGGCCGCATCCACCGGCGCGGCGGCATTCCCCCAGCTCGAACGCACATGCGTCAGCACCGCGGCGATCTCCTCGTTCGTGAGCTGCGGTCCCCATGCCGGCATCGCACCGTTGTAGACCGTGCCCTTCACCGTCACCGGCCCCTGCAGGCCGTTCATGAGGATGCGGATCGCACGCCCCGCATCGCCGATCGCGAGTTCGCCTCCCGCCAGCGGCGGGTACATGCCCGGAAGCCCCTCGCCCTTCGCCTGGTGGCACGATGCACAGCGCGTTGCATAGATCGTGGCACCGTTTGGCGGTCCTGCCGGCCCACCGCCTGCCGTCTTCACACGCCAGAGCGCGTGCGTCTCGAAACTGATTGTCCCGCCATACTTGCCCTGGTAGAACACGCAGAACAGCAGGATACCGAAAACGACCACCCATGCCCAGCTCGGCGGGCTCGTGAGATTCTCCCCCGGCTCGCCGCCTTCGCGGTTCAGGGCGTCGCTGGACACCGGGTCCTGCTCACCGCCGGCATGCTGCGCCGGTACCGTGCGATCCATGGTCTCATCGCTCATTTCGTAAGCTCCTGGTGCTGAAGTTTCATCAGGTAGTTGTAGAGATCGATGGCCTCCTGCTTCGCAACCACCACCTTCCCCACGGGACGGAATTCGTCGGGAAGCGGTACCACCACGTCCCCAGGATCGGCCGAGGCCTTCTCCGTGAACATCCATTTGTAATTCGGCATGATGCTGCCGGGCACCACAGAGCGGGGATTGTAGAGATGCGGCAGATGCCAGTCGCGGCTCGGTTGACGCATCGCGATGTTGCTCAGGTCCGGCCCCGTGCGCATCGTGCCAAGCTGATGCGGCTCGTCGAACACATAGTCCGACGGCTCCGATGCCCGCCCCCAGCCCCGCTCGAAGTCCGAGCCAAAGCCCTGGATGCGCACCTGCTGGCTGTGACAGTAGATGCACCCGTTGGCGACATAGGATTTCCGGCCGCGCGCGGACGATTCATCGTAATCGGTCAATCCCGGCGATGGCTGGATTTCCATGAACTGCATCGCCGGAAGTGCGGTGAGGATGAAGAACGCCATCACCCATGTGGCAACGACGCCCATGATCAGGAAGAATGCGCGTTTCATGCTGTCGCCCTCCGTGCCTTGAGGAATCGGAGAAACCGTGGATGTGCATCGCGAGCCTCCATCCGGTAGGCGATGTACACCCAGATGAAGATGCAATGGCCGATCGTGAGGATGATGCCCGCGCAGGTGCGCATCCACAGCCAGCTGCTGGTGTTGATCACCACCTGGATGAAGGGAATCTCGGGGTTGAGCATTTCATACCCCTGGATCACTCCGCCGATCTGCAGCGAGATCCAGTAGAAAAGGATGCCGATGGCCGTGAACCAGAAATGGAGCTTGATGAGCTTCTTGGACCGAAAGTCGTGTCCGGTCAGACGCGGGAGAATGTAGTAGTATGCACCAAACACCACCATGGTGAAAAAGGCGTACAGGCCGATGTGCGCATGCGCGATCACGTAGTGGGTGAAGTGGATCACCTCGTTGTAGGACCGCAGCGCCTGAAGTGCACCCTGAAGGCTGACGAAGGTGTAGCTCATGCCGGCATACATCATGAAGCGCAGCGTCGGGGACTCCTTCACCATATGAAAGGCGCCCTTCATGGTGAAATGGTGATTGATGGCCACGGCGATCACCGGCACCGCCATCAGGAGCGACGCGGTGATGGAGGTGGTCACCAGCCAGCTCGGCACCGGGCCGCCCACCAGGTGATGGATGCCGTTCCAGTTGTAGAACAGCGCCAGCCCCCAGAAGCCGAGGATCGACAGGTAGTAGCTGTACACCGGCTTGCCGGTCACCTTCGGAATAAGGTAGTAGATGGTCGCCAACCCGATGGGGGTGAACCACAGGCCGAGCGCGTTGTGCGCATACCACCAGTTCATCGCCGCTTGCGTGATGCCCTTGTAGATGGGCAGGTTGGCCGTGATGTAGAGCAGCGGAAACCAGATGAAGGCCGCGAGGAGATACCAGTTCGACACGTACATGTGGTGCACTCGGCGCCGGACAAAGGTCGCGAACATGGACACACCGATGAAGGCGAACCCCAGCGTGATGAACACAACCGCGTAGTTCGGCATCTCGAGCCATTCCAACCCCTTGCTGTCACCGATGGTGAGCGCGATGGTTCCCAGAACCATGCCCAGGTTCCAGAAGAATGCGGCGATGTACACGAGTGTGCCCAGGGCGAGGCGGTTGCGCACCAGCCGCGGCATGAGCCAC
>CAYUYM010000335.1:0-2424 GCA_964449305.1 uncultured Chromatiales bacterium
GGGCGTTGCCCGTGTGGAAAAGATCGACATCTTCCAGGATGCCGTGTACCTGCACTACGAGAAGGGGGATGTGTGGGAGAAGCTCGAGCTTGTGGAATACAACAGGATCGCCTCAATGAAGGATCGCCGGCCGTCCTGACCTGGGGGGGGAGGCGGTTCCGTGTTGCCGATTGTCCGGCGACGCAAGCCTGGGCGCCGACTCGGACTCCTCGTTTTGTGCGGATGATGGTTGATGCGCTGGGTTGTGGGCTGAATGATCCGACTCGTGACAACCGGGCCATGTGGTGATGCATGCGCAGGCTGCTGCAACGCCATGTGAACAGCATCCCGCGATGGGCCGGCACTGCCCATTCGTGATGCCGGTCCTGCAAGCCAGGAAATCGTTGCGTGAAGACTTGATGCTGGCCATTTCGCGCCGTACTATTGCGGAGTTGGTTGTGCATTTCTCCGTTTTGGCCACGTCGTGGCGTTCTATCATGTGTCAGGAGTGCAGACTTCTGTGCGAATGATTTCCGTTTCTCCCATCCGACACTCGAATTCTTCCGTTTCCGGCAGCGTCCCACCGCGGTTCTGGTGCTGTCGGCACTCCGCTCATGCTTCACCCTGGATCGGTGAAGCGGTGTGCTTGATGCTGTCACCATCCACTGGTGGTGGCAGTCTCCTGCTTCCGCACCAGGAGATGCAGAAATGAATCGCCAGCGTTGAACACCAATCACTCGTTCACATACACAACCAATGTGCCTTGTCATGAAAATGTGGAGTTGCCATGAAGCGAAGAATCTGGACCTGCGGGACATTCCTTCTCCTTTCGACCATCGTGTCGGTCATGTGTGGAACATCAGCGAGCGGCGGTCTGCCGCCTGAGGAACAATCGGACATTTCATTCTGTGCCGTGTCTCCCATGGCTCTGCCAGCTGATTCGGATGCGTTCATTCCCTCCAACTCGACGAATGCGTATATGTACCGCCATCTGTCGATCGTCTACGACTCGACAGAGCTCATGGCGATGTATGGGGAGGGTTGCGTCATCGGAAAAGACAGCACACCCGTCCGCTTTGCTTCGCGTTTTCCGAGGGAGACGACTGCCTCACGGGAGTACATCAATTCCGTCGCAATCACCAGGCCCTTCCCTGTCGGGGACAACACCGGCATCTCCTTGTGGAGGTGTCTTTTCCTGCGCGTGAGCGGTCCTGATCAGGTGAACTGCGATATTGCCGACACCTGTTTCTGGGTTGCCGAGTTGTGCAGACATCCATCATGTGAGAGGATCCTCACCATCGACTCGGTGACGACGCTTCCTCTCATGTCCGGCATGGAATTCCCCGAACAAATCAGCGGAAGCGATACGTCATACAGGCGGATCAATGTCACATTTGCGGATCTTCCACTGCATCAGGAGGATTCGGTGTACATAAAAATCAGCATGTCAACAAAGGGCAGGGGGAATCCACGGTATGCCCTGAGAGATCACTGGAACTTTTGCAACAGGTATTCGGAGAGGGATGAATTTGCCGGACTGTTCAAGTGAACCGCTCGTGCGCTGCACGGTGATCACGCCACTACCGGCATGATGCCATGGTGTGGCCCACATGGAAAAACCCCCTGAACGTCATGAACTTTCAGGGGGTTTTTGTAGCGGGGCCAGGATTCGAACCTGGAACCTCCGGGTTATGAGCCCGACGAGCTACCGTTGCTCTACCCCGCGATGGGTGACACAATATAGCATGGAAGGGCAGGGAAAGCAAGCAATTCGCGAAAAAAACTGAAAAAGCGGAGAAACAGCTTCACCTGGCGCCGGTGCGGCTGGTTCAGGCGAGCCCCTTGTGCAGTCCGCCATCCACCAGGATGGTGCTGCCTGTGATGTAGGCCGCATGTTGAGAGGCGAGAAACGCCGCCATGGCGCCGACCTCCTCCGGCAGACCAGTGCGACCAAGCGGGACGTTCTCCAGCATGGCGGCAGTTTCCTGCCCGATGCTCCGGCCATGGGCTGCGGCGCGGTCGGCGATGAGCTCCTCCAGACGGGCCGTGCCGATGTACCCCGGGGCGATGTTGTTGACCGTGATGCCGTGCGCAGCCTCCTCGGCGGCCAGCGTCTTCGCAAAGCCGGTGACGGCGGCGCGGTAGGTGTTGGACAGCAGCAGACGCGGAGTCGGCTGCCTGACAGTGATCGAGGTGATGGTGATGATGCGCCCGAAGCCCTGCCCGCGCATCCACGGAAGAAATCCCCTGGTCAGACGTACGGTGGTCATCAACGTGCGGTTCCACCCAAGCGCAAAGGCCTCCTCGTCCAACTCGTCCAAGCACCCGGCCGGGGGGCCGCCGGTGTTCGTCACAAGGATGTCGACACCGCCCACCACCTCCGATACGCGGGCGATGACGTGCTCCACGTCGGACCTCGTGTCGAGATCCGCGGCGATGGCATGG
>CAYUYM010000336.1:0-2409 GCA_964449305.1 uncultured Chromatiales bacterium
CGGGGCGTGACACGAGCGTGCGATACGGGTGGAGATTCTCCAACACCGTGGTCTTTCCGCTTCCGTTCGGAGCCACCAGCGCAACCAGCCCGGGATCGATGGCTGTGAAGTCAATCGCGACCTGTTCAATGCCCATGCCGCGTTCGATTCCGACGGCACCACGAAGGCTGAAGTTGATGAGTTTCATCGGGCACCTCCGTCTACCTTGGTTTGGATCGAATCGGCTTTGTCAAGCACACCGGCGGGCACCTCCCTTTCGATGGAGTGGCCCCAGGCATCGACCTTGGAACGGAGAGTTTCGGCGGTGGTAATGTGTTCGGATCGTGTGCGTTCGCTCGGAATGATGATGCGTTCGTAGATGATGGAGCGGGCAAAGTCCGGCACGGGGAGGGCGGATTCGTCGAATGTCGCGGCCTGCTCCTGCGAAATGCGGTAGCGGATCTTGACATCGTCGCCAGCGTAGCACCATGCGATGTCCCGAAGATCGGCATCCGGCTTGCCGTCGGGGCCGATGCGCAAATCCACCGTGCACTTCCGCGTTGATGGGAGATCCACCACCGTGCATTGCGGGGGCTTGCCGTGCTCGACATCCACAACCAGCATGCACGTCTGATCGGTTTCGCCGTAGTTGGTGTTCCAGAGCGATCCGGAATAATGTGCTTTCTCACTCATCTGCTGCGTCTTGTGGATATGTCCCAGCGCGATGTAGTCGGCGCCGGATTCTTCCAGATCGCGGGCGGTGAGCATGATGTCCCCACCGATGAGCACCTGCCCATTGGTCATTTCAGCGCCGGACACGTTGCCGTGGTACATCATGATGTGCGGTGTGTCGCATGGGACGCCAAACTCGAGTCCGGAAACTTGCGCGAATCCGGCGGCGAACCCACGGATGATGGTACGGAGCATGTCGGCGGCGGCGAGGTCAGATGCGTCCTGACTGGCAGGCATCCAACGCATGATGTTGGCCTTTGTCGGGTATGGCAGGGTCGACAGAACAAGGCCGGGAAGAATGACTTGGCCTGCACTCCGATGGACGTTGAGATTCGGAAGGCAGAGCACATCGAGCGATTCTTCCGGATCGTGGTTGCCGTAGATCATGATGATGCGATCTTTCCATCTCGAGAGCTGGAACACCTGTTGTGCGAGGGCGATTTCATGAACGGTCGGCATCTTGTGCCACACATCTCCTGCGATGAGGATGTACTGGCAATTCCTCTCGACGGCGGTTTCAAGGGCGAACTTGAGGCACCGGAGGGCCTCCCCCATGTCGGGGGAGGCGTTGAGGTGCAGGTCCGCGAGGTGTGCGATGCGGATGGAGCTCATTTTGTCACCTCCCATTCCGGATGAGTTGCGAGATAGGACACGGTCTTGGACTCTTCATCACCGCACAGCACGTTGTACTGTTCGCGGGTGAGGTCGTTGACGGACGTGATGCCATTGAACATCTTGGCGATGAGGGCATGGAGGGATTCGGTATCATAGCCTGACTGCTTGGCGATGCCGAATAGGCGTTTGATCTGCTTCTCGGACAGCACGGGCTTCTTGGTCGCCTGATCACCCGGCGCGGGGGCCACAGCGTCCCCCGCGTCCGGGGATCCTTGTCCCTTCTTCGGATAGCTTTTCATGAGTTCGATGTACTTCCCCTGCTTCACGGGATCGGCGCACGCCAGCAACTGGTCAATGCTTTCGGTGTTGTAGGGGTGCTGGCGCTCACTGATGAGGCGCTTCATGGTCTCGAAATAGTCCGGCTCGTCGTCGAACGTGGGGAGCAATGCTGCGGGATCGGGAGCGTCCGGCTCATCATCCGGCGGAAGCGGATCAACTCCGGGGCCGATCATCATGGGGTTTGCGTCGTGCATCGGCGTGGGGGCGAAACCTGGGCCATACATGGCGTTTGCGGCACCGAGCGCCTGAAGACCGGCGGCGCGGCGAAGATCAGGGTCACCCATGATGGCGTTGAAGTTCACGGTGATTTGTGGGATCACGAATGGCTTCTTGATTTCATCGCGTGTGTACGCAGCCTTGAGTGCGAGCAGTTGCCGGATTGCGCGGTTCTTGGCGCCTGTTTCGGCACGTTCCACCTTGAACTTCATGAGCATTGCGCGTTCCTTGGGCTTGCCATTTGAGACCGGCGAGATCATGTCCACGTCCACCGTCTTGATTCCGGTGGTGGTGATCGGCGTGCCATCGGCGCGGCGCATTGCGGCGATCACGCGCACGGTGGCGATTGTCTCACGGCTGTAGTCATCGATGCGATCGACCGTGACGAACTGAATTCCAGCGCCGGCGGCGATGCGAGCGAGCGCACGGGCATTGAGGGCGACCTTGCCACCGTCCACGCCGTAGGTGTCATCTTCGGTGAACGACACGATGTTGGCATAGATCTGATGGAACGGAGACGGCACCATG
>CAYUYM010000337.1:0-2381 GCA_964449305.1 uncultured Chromatiales bacterium
GTCTTCACCACAAGCTTCGCACCTGCCGCCTCCTTGGTGGTGGCGGAGATGTCGGAGAAGCTCGTCGCGCCCGGGAAGGAGAGGGACTGCGTCATCGACGTCGCCGGTTCGCCGGAGGTCCATCCAGTGCCGTCGAACTTCGCGGTGTAGAGGCTGCCCGTGCCGGTCACATCGCCCGGCAGATAGGTGCTCTGGATGTCGCAGGTGAAGCCGCTCATGTTCGTGGTCAGTGACCAGTAGCGCGTGATGAAGCTGGTGGTCGACGGATTGCTCGGATGCTTTGCATCCACCACACGCACGCCCGCCCAGGTGGAGCCCGTGAAGGAACCCGTCTGGAAGTTCAGCGTGATCGGGGAGTAGTCGGTGGTGCCGGTCTCGTCGCCCACCGGGAAGGTGAAGCTGCCGGTGGCGCCGAACTGCTTGCGCACCTCGCCTGTGCCGTCGGCCACGATCATCGAGGTCGGTCCCGGTGTGCCACCAGTGAGGGCGGTCGGACCGAAGGTGAAGTTGTGCGAGCCCGGGCGCAGGCTGCCGCTCGTGAATGTGAGCATGCCGTTGAGCGTCAGGTCCGCGATCTGCGAGATGCCCGCGGCGCGGTTGATGACGAGGTTGTGGAGCGTGAGGTCCGGCATCTGGAACGCGGGGGCCGGGCCTGCCGGCGGATCGGCGATCACGAGCGTGGAACCAGGCGCGCTGTTGAGCGTGCCGCCCGAGAGGGTGAGCCCGCCAAACAGGGTGAGTGCGTTGCCGGCAAGATTGAGCTGGCCGCCCGTGAGCGTGAGCGTGCCACCCACCTGCGTGGATCCCGTCATGTTCACGGTGGCATTCGTGTTCGTGATCGAGAGGTCGTCGATCACTCCGCCGCCGCCAACGGTGAACGTACCCGAACCGGAGAAGGAGCGCGTCACATCGAATTCATAGGCGCCTGCATCCGGATGGATGAGGCTGCGCAGCGTACCCACAAAATCCGTGGTCACACCTGCGAGCGGTGCGCCGAGATTCGATCCCATCGGGACGGGATCCACAGTGGTGTTGATCATGAGGTTGCTCGGGGACTCGAAGCGCGGGTCGCCGACAGCCGAGTTCGCATCGCGTCCGGTGGCGGTCTGCCATCCGGGAAGCGTCGGATGGTCGGAGCCGTTGAGGCGGCCCAGGCTTGCCACCACGTTCGTTGAACCGTTGACAAAGTACACGTTGTTGTCGAGGGCGCTCACCGGTGCGGTGGAGGTGCCTTGGAACACGATGCCGTAGGTGGCGGAGCCCGCAACGCTGCCAGTCATGCTGTTCTGGAAGATGTTGTTGCGCACATCGCAGCCCGTCACGCCCGATGCAAAGAGGATCCCGGCGGAGGTGCCGAGGCCGGCGTTGCCCAGCGTGCCGGACAGGCAGACGCTGTTGTGCCAGATGTTGATGTTGCCGCCCATCGTCACACAGATGCCCACTGGGATGGTGGTGAAGTCTGTGCCCGTGATCACGTTGCCATCGCCGCCGATGTTCCAGATCAGGTTGTTCGAGAATTCGGAGGACGCAGTGGCATCGCCGTCGAAGCGGATGCCGTTGCCGCCGTGCCCGGTGGTGCCGGTCACGGTGAAGTCGTGGATCTTGTTCTTCTTCACCGTCGCACCCGAAGTGCCCGCGGCCAGGTAGATCCCGATCTGCTTCTGGATCGCCGAGCCCGTGGTGACACCGGCGATGGTGTTGCCTGTGACGAGCGGTGAGGTGACGTTGCCGAGCATCACGCCGATGCCCTTGATGCCGTATGTCGCATCACCGATCGCGTTGTTCGTGAGGGAGAGGAGTGTGTTGGGCGTGCCGGCCGAACCCACGGCATACACACCGATCTTCGCATTGCGGATCGTGTTGGCGGCGACGGTGAGTCCGTCGTTGTCCACGCCCTCTCCTGAGGATGACAGCGTGGTGCCGCCCGCAAAGAGGCCGTAGCTGTCGGTCTCGTTGCCATTGCCCGTGAGCGTCAGATTCTGCACGGTGACGTCGTTGCACCCAAGGTTCGCACCCTGGCTGGCGAGCCACAGGCAGGCCGTGTTCGCGTTCGCCCCGCTGTTCACGAAGGCGAGCGAGTTGCTCCCGGTGTTGAGCCCGTCGATGGTGACGCGGTCTGCGCCGGCGAGCTTCACGATGGCCTGATCAGCCGGCACTGCGCAGGTGATGGTGCGCGCCGCGCCGCCGTTCGGCTTGATCGTGATGGTGTATCCGCCCGTGCCCGTCTCCGTCCACTGGTTCAGCACGGCCTGGCCGGTCTGCGTGATGTCGGTCTCGATGTTGAAGATCACGTTGGCCGAGAGGCCGAGCGTGTTCGCATCGTTGAAGGCCTCCACAAGCGAGGTGTAGGTCTTGCCCGTCCCCACCGTGTACGTGCCCGC
>CAYUYM010000338.1:0-2350 GCA_964449305.1 uncultured Chromatiales bacterium
TCGCGTGTGGATTCCCGCGCCTGCACTGAGCTTGTCGAAGTGCGGGAATGACGGAATGGCTCGCGCACAGGACTTCCTCGCAGCGCCCGTTGGGTCACGGCGCGCCGTGACCCAACGGGCGGGTTTTCAGGGTTATCCGCACCCACCTCTTGAACTCTTCAATCCTTCACTCGCTCCGCGTCCCACTCTTGAACTCAGCCATTCCGACGTCCTTCCCCCCGCCCGCTCGCGGAAGAAAAACTTGACTATGCGCAACGGAATCGCCATGTTTGTGGCGACGGACGCAGAATGCGAATTCGCAGGCCAGCCAAGGAATGGCGATGGTGCAAGATGCATGCATGATGGTGAGTGGACGCCTCCCGCGCAGGAGGCGTGGGGAGGCTGTTCCGCACTCCCTCCGGCATGGATCAGGAGACATCATGTCAGGAAAGCACACAATCCTTGTTGCGATGCGTGCGGTGTGCGTGATGGCACTGCTGCGGCCTATCGTCATGCAGGCGCAACCGATCACCGAACGGATCACTCTTCCGACGATCTATGTGGAGAATGCAGGGCAGTGGTCACCGGGTGTTCTGTACGGCGGTGTCACGGTGCCGATGCAGTTCCATCGTGATCACGTGGTCTGGCGACAGCCACCGAGGACGCTGATGCAGAGGCCCATGCGGATCGACGGAACGGCCCTGGCCTCGGATGGGACGCACGAACTGCGGTTTCTGCACGCATCACCGGCGATGACCGTACGCCCCCTGGAAGGAGCGGATGGCGCTGCGCACATGTACATCGGACCGGATTCGAGCGCTTGGCGTACTGATGCGCCGGTGCTGCGCGGCATCGAGTATCACAATGTCTGGGATTCAGTGGATGTCCTCTATCGCGGCGTGGAGGGCGGAACGCTGCAGACGATCCGGCTTCGCCCCGGTGCCCGGCCATCACAGATCGCCATGCTCATGGATGGGAATGCCATGTGGCATGGAGGGATTCCTGCGGCACAGGGGAGGATGCTCACGGAGTGGCCCACCGTGCGGATGCCGATGAGTGTGGTTCCGGATACGACGGAGTTCTCGACCTACATCGGTGGAAGCGATCATGACGACATCAAATCGGTGCATCTGCACACGGACGGTTCGATCTACGTGGCGGGCCACACACGGTCCATCGATTCTCCATTTTCTGGACAACGCGAAATCGATGAGATCTTTGTGCTGAAGCTTGCATGCGATGGAAGGACCGTTGTTTACTGCAGTGTCTATGGCATCTTGTATCATGATGTTCCATCCGGACATTTGGTGCTAATAAATCTGATGATGCGCATTCGTCCGGATGGAGGTGTCGTTCTCAGTTTCTCGTATGACCGGGTGTCCTATACTGGATCTGATCCCTTTCCCGTCACGAAACGGCCGTTTGTCGCAGAGAAGGACAGCGGTGTCACAGGGATGTATTATTTTTATGAACTCCTTGTGGAATATGTTCAAACAGGGACACTCAGGCATGCCATTATACTTAATCGAGGGCGATATCACCATGAGCATACCTCCTTCCGCCTGCTGAGCATGGCCATGGATTCCCATGGTGATGTGCTTCTTGCCGGATCACTTGTGAATAAATGGAAGGATTCAACATTCAAGTACATCACTCCTGGTACAGTCAATTACACTGGGAACAAGCTGATGGGGATCTTTCTTCTGAAACTCACCTCAACACTCGATTCGGTGATTTGGGGTGTGAACATCACCAACAATCAGACGGATTATACGGGGATAGTCTGCGGTGTGGACGACAGAGATCAACCCATCATTGCCGGCGAGTTGTACGATGGTGATTCCATGCAATGTGTGGGGACCTATCACACCGATGTCGGACGGGGCTTTGTTCAGAAGCTCACCCATGATGCATCAGCCTATGTGTTCTCAACACGCTTCGGTGGGCCGATCACCAACCCGGGCAGGCACCGGTTGTATTCCGATGAGCTGCTGGTCGCACCTGATGGGAGGATCTATATTGTGGGTTCGACCAACAGCAGCATCTTTCCCCGGATCGGTTCGTCCCGAGTCTTCAAAGGATTGCGGGATGGGTTCTTGGTGATCTTCTCGCCAGAGGGAGCTCTTCTTCATTCCTCTGTCATCGGTGGCAGTGACGTTGATCATGCAACGAATGTCCGCGTCGACCAACGTGGGAACATTTATCTCCTTGGTGAGACCTTCTCCTGGGATTTCCCACTGCTTTCTCCATGGCTTGTCCGCGCGGATACGACCGTTGAGCACTATTATACCACGGCCTGGCTCATGGTTCTTGACGGGAGATCGGACTCCATTCTGTTCTCCACTCACTGGCCTTCCTCATTTATGGTTGA
>CAYUYM010000339.1:0-2316 GCA_964449305.1 uncultured Chromatiales bacterium
CGACGCCGACCTCATCACCGCACACAAGATGCGTGGACTCACTCCGGACCAGCCGGTGATGCGTGGCTCGGCCATGAACCCTGACATTTATTTCCAGGCCCGTGAAGCCTGCAATCCCTACTATGCAGCCTGCCCGGACATCGTCCAGAAGGCGATGGACAGGTTCGCATCCATCACCGGTCGCCGCTACCGCCTCTTCGACTACCATGGCGCCACCGACGCGGAATCCGTGATCGTGATGATGGGCTCCGGCGCTGAGACCGCCGAGGAGACCGTGGACCATCTCAATGCCAACGGCGCAAAGGTCGGCCTCCTCAAGGTCCGCCTCTTCCGTCCGTTCTCGGTGAAGCACTTCATGGACGCCCTGCCGGCCACCGTGAAGCACATCGCCGTGCTGGACCGCACCAAGGAGCCGGGCGCTGCAGGCGAGCCGCTGTATCAGGACGTGCTCACCGCCCTTGCCGAGGCCATGGCCGACGGCACCATGCCGTTCGCTGCATTCCCCAAGGTCATCGGCGGACGTTACGGCCTCTCGAGCAAGGAATTCACTCCCGCCCAGGTCAAGGCCGTGTTCGACGAGCTCGTCGCCCCGGCACCGCGCAACCACTTCACCCTCGGCATCGTGGAGGACGTCATGCACACGAGCCTCGAGTATGATCCGGAGTGGAGCATCGAGCAGGCCGACGTGCACCGCGGCATGTTCTACGGCCTCGGCGCCGACGGCACCGTGGGCGCGAACAAGAACTCCATCAAGATCATCGGCGGCGAGACGGACTACTACGCCCAGGGCTACTTCGTGTACGACTCGAAGAAGTCCGGTTCCATGACCACCTCGCATCTCCGCTTCGGACCGCGCCCCATCAAGTCCACCTATCTCATCTCGAAGGCGAACTTCATCGGCTGCCATCAGTTCTTCTTCCTTGAGAAGTACGACATCCTGCAGAATGCGATGGACGGCGCCACCTTCCTGCTCAACAGCCCCTTCGGCCCCGACGAGGTGTGGGATCAGCTTCCGCGTCCGGTTCAGCAGCACATCATCACCAAGAAGCTCCGCTTCTTCGTGATCGACGGATACTCGGTGGCCGCGGAGACCGGCATGGGCGCGCGTGTCAACACCATCATGCAGACCTGCTTCTTCGCGATCTCCGGCATCATCCCGAAGGATGAGGCGATCGACAAGATCAAGAAGACCATCCAGAAGACCTACGGCGGCAAGGGGCAGAAGATCGTGGACATGAACAATGCCGCCGTCGACGCCACGCTGGCCAAGTTGTTTGAAGTGAAGGTCCCCGATGCGATCACCTCCACCATCGAGTTCCCGCCCACCGTGTCGCCCGCCGCGCCGGAGTTCATCCAGGAAGTCACGGCCAGGATGATCGCCGGTCACGGTGACAGCATCCCCGTGAGCAGATTCCCTGTGGATGGCACCTTCCCCACCGGCACCGCCGCCTGGGAGAAGCGCAACATCGCCCTCGCCATTCCGGAGTGGGATCCCAAGGCCTGCATCCAGTGCGGCAAGTGCGCCATGGTCTGCCCGCACGCCACCATCCGCATCAAGGTGTATGACGAGAAGCACCTCGACGGGGCACCCGCGGCGTTCAAGTCCTGCGACTACAAGGGCAGGGAGTATCCGGGCTGGAAGTACAGCATCCAGGTGGCCGCGGAGGACTGCACGGGCTGCGAACTGTGCGTGGAAGTATGCCCTGCAAAGAACAAGTCGGAGGTGCGCCTGAAAGCCCTCAACATGGTCCCACAGCCGGCTGTCCGTGAGCAGGAGCGGAAAAACTGGGACTTCTTCCTCACCATCCCCGACATCGACAAGCGCAACACGAAGGTGGACACCATCAAGGGCTCGCAGTTCCTCCTGCCGCTCTTCGAATTTTCCGGTGCATGCTCGGGCTGCGGCGAGACGCCCTATGTCAAGCTCGTGTCGCAGCTCTTCGGCGACCGCGCCATCATCGCGAACGCCACCGGCTGCTCCTCCATCTACGGCGGCAACCTGCCGACCACACCGTGGACAAAGGACGCCAACGGCCGCGGCCCGGCCTGGTCCAACTCCCTGTTCGAGGACAACGCGGAGTTCGGCATGGGCATGCGCGTGACCATCGACAAGCAGAACGAGTTTGCGCGCGAGCTGCTCAAGCGGCTTGAGGCGGACCTGGGCACCGCGTCCGTGGAAGAACTCCTGAACGCCGATCAGGCGACCGAGACGGGGATCAATGCGCAACGCGCGCGGGTCGCGGCACTCAAGGCAAAACTGGCCGGGCTCGGTCCGGCCGATGCCAAGTCGCTGTTGGGCGTGGCCGACTTCCTGGT
>CAYUYM010000340.1:0-2310 GCA_964449305.1 uncultured Chromatiales bacterium
CTAGACTTTTCTGATCCAGAGTCAGACGTGTTGCCAATTACACCAAGGGGCAATCGAAACTGGCTTACTAACTTACACCCAAAAGGCCGTAAAAAGCAACACCCTCATGCGTTTTTTTTGCCTCCCAGCGTGCGCTTCACATACATCAGCAGGATCGCCACGTCTGATGCGCTCACGCCGCTGATGCGCGAGGCCTGCCCCACGGACTCCGGACGAAACTCCTTCATCCGCGCACGCCCCTCATTCGAGAGTGAATGCACGCGGTCGTAGTCGAAATCCCCCGGGATCATGCAGGTCTCCGCCTCAAGAAATCGCTCCACCGTCGCCTGCTGCCGCTGCATGTATCCCGCATATTTCACCTCGATCTCGATCTGTCGCAGCACGGCGGCATCGCTGCGCGCCGCGGCCACCGCCTCCATGGCCGCCAGCGGCTCCACCTCCAGCAGCGCCTCCGCCGTCACCTCCCCGCGCCGTAGCAGCCGGTCCGCCGCCTCGTGCTGCACCAGCGGCGGCGACCCGGCCCGCTCCAGCATGGCATTTGCCTGGCTTGGGGACAGCGTCACACCCGGCAGCAGGTCCAGCACGGCGACGATGCGCCGCTCCCGCTCCTCCACGGCCTCCAGCATCTCCCGCGGCAGCAGGCCCAGCGCCACGCCATGCCGCGTCAGACGGCGGTCGGCATTGTCCTGCCGCAGCAGCAGGCGGTGTTCCGCCCGCGAGGTGAACATGCGGTAGGGCTCGTCGGCCCCCTTCGTCACCAGATCGTCGATCAGGACGCCGATGTAGGCCTCGGAACGCTTCAGCACGAACGGCGGCGCCCCGCGCAGGGCCAGCGCGGCGTTGATGCCCGCGATGATCCCCTGTGCAGCGGCCTCCTCGTAACCGGAGGTCCCGTTGATCTGCCCCGCGAAATACAGATGGCGGATGCGGCGCGTCTCCAGCGCGTGCGTCAGCTGCCGCGGCGGAAAGAAGTCATACTCCACCGCGTATCCCGGCCGCAGCATCTCTGCACGCTCCAGCCCGGCCACGGTGTGCAGCGCCCGGAGCTGGATCTCCGCCGGCAGACTCGAGGAAAACCCGTTCACATACACCACGTCACTCGTGCGCCCCTCGGGTTCGAGGAAGAGATGATGCGAATCACGGTCGCTGAAGCGGACGATCTTGTCCTCGATGCTCGGACAGTATCGCGGTCCCGTGCCGGTGATGCGCCCGGTGAACATGGGCGATTCATGGAAGCCTTCTCGCATCACGGCATGCGTGCCCGCATGGGTGTGGGTGATGTGGCAGGGCACCTGCTCCAACACCGGTGCCGGCGAGCGGAATGAGAAGGCCTCGGGGTGCTCATCCCCCGGCGCGGGTGTGGTGCGGTCGTAGTCGATGCTCCCGCGCACCAGTCGGGGCGGCGTTCCTGTCTTCAGCCGCCCGACGGTGAAGCCGAGCCTCTTGAGCGACGCGGTGATGCCGACAGCCGCCGGCTCCCCCACGCGGCCGCCCACCGAGCTGTCCAACCCCGTGTGCAGCGTGCCGCCCAGGAAGGTGCCCGCGCAGAGCACCACCGCCCGCGCCTGCACCGCCCCCAGTGTGTCGATCACCACACCATCGACGCACCCATCGGATGCCGTCACCTCCACCACCATCCCCTCCAGCACGGTGAGCCCCTGCTGGCGCAGCACATGCTCCACAGCCGTCGATGAATAGAGGTCCCTGTCGTTCTGCGCCCGCGGGGACCAGACGGCCGGTCCCTTGGAGCGGTTGAGCATCTTGTACTGGATGGCCGAGGCATCGGCGATGAGTCCCATCGCGCCCCCCAGGGCATCGATTTCTCGCACCAGGTGGCCCTTGGCGGTGCCGCCGATGGCGGGATTGCAGGAGAGCCGCCCGATGGCCTGCACCGACATGGTGACGAGCGCCGTGCTGCACCCCATGCGCGCGGCGGCAAGTGCGGCCTCGATGCCCGCGTGGCCGCCGCCCACCACCACCACGTCAAAAGCGCTCATCGACACACCCCCGCATGCCATATCATCCACCCGCGAGTCTGTGAAACCCGCTGTGGGCAATTCCGACGCCGTGCTTCCTGATTCATCCGCTTTTTCGTACCTTTCTTCGATTTGAGGGACACACTCATCCATTTCCATGATCAGCAGCGAAGTGCCCACCGCATGATAAAAAAGATTTCCGTAAGCTCGATCATCCTCCTTCTCACCTTCCTTCTCACACCGCACGCTGTCCACGCTCAACAGGAGCCGTTGACGCTGGAACGGGCCGTATCCATGGCGCTTCGGACCAACGAGCGCGCACTGGCCGCCGGTG
>CAYUYM010000341.1:0-2301 GCA_964449305.1 uncultured Chromatiales bacterium
ACGTTTCGTGGCAGATACAGAAAGGCTGTGCAGTTCTCCGCATCCTTGACGCCAAGATTTTGACACGACACAGTCACGTCGAATGGATGGGGGACGTAGCTGTTGAGCTGCTCATCGAAGCGGAGGTTGTCGGGGGCGCTGCACTGCAGTGACAGGATGGGGGCATCGAGGGCGGGGATGGCGATCTCGTGGTCGCAGATGCTGTTGTCGGCATTGGACGTGGAGAGCATGATGCGCACCGGTTCCACCACGGGCACGGGCGAGGCTGCATGGAAGAGTGTCCACGACACGGAGTTGACCGAACCCGGGGGCAGGCCGAACGATGCGATCTTGGTGAAGAGATCCGGGGCATCTGGACCTGCGAGTGACAGCCCCGGTGGCAGGATGATGGTGGCACGCAGCGTGTCCGTGGTTGTTCCGCCCGTGTTGCGGACCGTGGTGGTCAGCGTGAAGGGCATGGGGAGGTAGGACCGGTGCAGGTTGTCGAGTCGGATGGAATCGGATGTGACGTTGCACAGTGGTATCGGTCCCGAGCGCGGGACCCAGATGTTCATGCAGGAGGTGACATTGGGGTGGTTGTCGAAGGACGCGGTGATGCAGATGGTGACCCAGTCGCTCGTCTGCCGCACGTTCGGAACAAGATCCCACGAAGCCAGCGAGCCTCCGCCCTCCTTTGTCGCGACTGTCGGCTTTCCCGGCACCGTGCTGGTTGTGGGGCTGACGAGCCGGAAATCCGCCGCGTCGAAGGAGATGGTGAAGCGCACGTTGGTGGCGTCCTTGAAGCCGGTGTTGTAGGCATGCATGGACACATGGATGGGAAAGGGCTCGTAGGCGCGCAGGCCCCTGTCCCACCGCGCGGAATCCGGCCCCATGATGGAGCCGGTGATGAGGGCGTCTGTTGCGGCGATGCGCACCATGCCATTCGTGAGCACCGGGCGGAAGCATCCCCGTGCAAATTTCCAGTCGGCGAGTTCGATGGTGGAGGCACAGGGGTCGCGGAGGGCCACGGTCACGAAGCGCAACTCGGCCAGCACGGTGGGTCCAATGATGGGCGCGCGACTCGTGATCCGGCAAAACATGTGGTCGCCCGCGGGGAGCAGCCAGATCGAATCGATCGGAATGATGCCTCCCGGCGGTGTCCGCATATCGTGGAACACCATGTTGCAGGAGGGAGGATTGACGCGGATGAGGAACTCCGAGTGTTCCAGCATCCCGCTCGTGCCGAGGGGATCGGCCAAGAGGTGCACGATGGCCGTGTCACCATTGGTCACGAACGCAGAGTCCAGGGACAGGGACAGCGGAGCGTAGGATGCCGAATCACGCGGTGCAGTGTACACGGCGGACTTGACGGTGGACATCGCGCAGATGTTTTTCAGCTTCAGGATCACCTGGCGCTGCGTCCCGTCCTTGCAGGTGGATTCGTAGCTGATGGTGCATTCCGGGAATTGCCTGCCGTGGCGCTGGATGTCCGCGGCCACCAGAGCCATGTAGGGTGAGATGTCGCAGACGGGAGGAGCGACCTGGTACAGTCCCCCGGTGTTGAACGCCAGGTCGGACAGTTCGTTGCTGGACGCTGCGCCCAGGGAAATGCAGTACACACGCACTCTGGTGGCGCGCGCGAAGGTCATCACATCGGTCTGGGTGTGGGAGGAGTTGTTGTCCTCCCCGTCGGTGACGATGACGATGGCACGGCAGGGGTTGGTTGCAGCGGCCTGCAACTGCTCAAGGGCGAGCCAGGCGGCATCCCATGTGGAAGTCGAGCTCCCAAGTGTCAGGGTGTCGATGGCGCGGCGCAGCGAAGCGGTGTCGGTGCTGATCGGGTGCGCGATGGAGGCCCTGGTATCGTAGCGGATCACCGCGAGCTGATCCATGGCTCCGTCCATGAAGCCGACGAAGTGCTTCGCTCCGGCGATCATGCCAGGGAGGTTCTTCTGCATGCTCCCGCTGCAGTCGAGCAGCAGGGCGGCGGAGAAGTCGCAGGTGCCCAATGTGTCCGGGATTCCAAGTGTGAATGATGTGATCTGTTTGTCGTTCTCAAACACCTCGAAGTCGGAGGGTTGGAGGTCGTACAGCGTCAGCCCCTTGCAGGTGATGACGAACTGCGCCTCCACGGTGGGGAAGCCGGAGGTGATGACGCGGCGGAGGTCGAAGGTGGATTGTGCGCACACCGTTGCTGCCCCGACAAGGAGGAGAGCGATGGTGAGGCGGGCATGTCGGTGGCAGCGGGGCAGCCGCTCACCGGATGATCGATTGCTGGAAGATGCGTCCATGGTGACTGCAGATGAGGAAATAGACCCCCGG
>CAYUYM010000342.1:0-2255 GCA_964449305.1 uncultured Chromatiales bacterium
AGGTGCTTGTGCGGAACATCGGCCGGCGGCAGGCCGTGTCCCTCCCGGTGCGGCTTGCGGTGACGAACGGCACGGGGGCGGACGTGGACGAGACACGCATGATCGACGTCCCGATCGGGGGAGCCGGTCGGGTGCGCTTCACCGTGCCCACGGCGTCCCTCCCCGGCGAGAGCGCATGGGAGGTGCGCGTGGATCCCGCAGCCGTCACGACGGAATACCATCGGGGCAACGATGTGTACACGGGCAGGATGCATGTCCGCAGGGACGGTGGCACACCGACACTCGATGTGGCATTCGATGGTGCGGTGCTTGTGGACGGCGACTATGTTGCGCCCACACCCACGATCATGGTGGTGGTGCGTGACGCAGGCCCGCTTCCGATCACCGACACCTCCGCCGTGCAGCTCTTCCTGGACGGCCGCCGCATCTGGCTGCAGGGCAATCCGCTGGTCGAGTTCCTGCCGGTGGATGGGGGGGAGGAAAAGGTGCGGATCCGCTACACTCCGACACTGTCCAAGGGGTACCACACGTTCTCGGCAACGGCGAAGGACGCGTCGGGGAACCCCGCGGACACCATCCCCTACCAGGTGCGCTTCATCGTGCGGCTCGACAACGCCATGGAGCAGGTCTGGCCGTATCCGAACCCCGCCTCCGGTCCGGTGGATTTCACCCTCGTCCTGACAGGGGCCGAGCCGCCGTCGGAGCTTCGCATCCGCATCCACACCGTGGCTGGGCGCCTCATCCGCAGCATCGTGGTCCCGCGCGAGGAGCTGCGCATCGGCTTCAACCGCATCCGCTGGAACGGCATGGACGAGGACGACAACCGCCCAGGCAACGGCGTGTATTTCTACCGCATCACCGTCACCCGCGTTGATGGCGACGAGGAGATCATCGGAAAGCTCTCCATCCTTCGCTGACCACGCATCCCGGGTGTTGCGGCCGAACACATTGGCAGGCGCTTGTCCACATCGGATGTTCATGTGGCAGTGCACTTTTTCCAAAGGAATTCACGATTTTTGTAGTGAAGCTTCGGCTTCATTCCATGCTGCCTCGCGTTTCGGGTGGTCCCGGTGAAGCCGGAACCGTTTGTCACGCCTGATTGTGTTTACCCGTGAGGTCCTCTGCTTCGTCCACGAACGATACTGCTGGCAACTCTGGTCATGCAGATGGCTGCGTCCATCCTGTGCATCGGCGAGGTGCATGCGCAGGTGCCGGACAGCATCATGGTGGCACTGGGACCGCGTGCCCCTGGTGACAAGGTGCGTCTGCTGATCCGCGAGGCGCGGACCAGCAGAAACGGCAACCCGGCAGTGGCACTGGAGATGGCGAAGATGGCATTGGACATCGCCCGGACGAACCGGATGCAGAGCGAGGAGGCGGCCTCCCTCGCCACACTGGGAGCCATCCACCACTTCATCGGTGATTTCCAACAGGCCATCTCCTTCTACCACAGCGCCCTGGACATCCTGGACAAGGGCAACGATCGGCCCGCGCTCGTCAGCGTGCTCACGGGCCTGGGGGACATCCATTTCGACCTGGGCGACTACGACAACTCCCTGATGTACTACGAGCGCATCATGAAGGTGTCGGAGGACAACGACGCGAAGGCGATCGCCATCAACAACATCGGCAACATCCTGCAGGCCCGCGGCGACGATGACCGCGCAGTGGAGTACTATCTGCGGGCGATCGGTTTCGAGGGCAGGGTGCAGAACCGCAAGCCGGTGTACGACGCCTATGAGAATCTCGCCATGATCCTTGAAGGCCGCGGCAAGATCGATGTCGCCCTGCGTTTCTACGAACGGGCGCTGACCATGGAGTGCGAGGATGGCGCCGTGGAGGACGAGTGCATCACACGTCTGAACCTCGCAACCCTGTATCTCTCGATGAAGGATCTCGACAAGGCGCACACATATGCCATGGAGGCGCTCCACCAGGCGCGGCGCATCGGCGCCAAACCGGTGGAGTTGATGGCGTACCGGGATCTTCCGCCGATACTCGAGGCGAAGGGCGATTTCCGGGGCGCGTATGACATGCAGCGCCGTCATTCCCGGCTCGCCGACACCCTCTTCAACGCCGCCATGGCACAACGAGTGGCCGAAGCCCAGGCCAGATTTGATTTCAAGAACAAGAACCTGCAGATCGAACAGCTCGAGCGTGAGAAGTCGACCCTCTTCTGGCAGATTGCCGTGGCCGTGCTCGTGCTTGTCCTGCTCACCGTGCTTGTCAGCCTGCTGTATCGCAGCAACCGCATC
>CAYUYM010000343.1:0-2236 GCA_964449305.1 uncultured Chromatiales bacterium
CTCCGGCAAACAACGAGAAGAATCGAGAGAAGCAGGGTGAGCCGAGCCCCAGCTCGTCAGGGAATGATGCAACTTCGGACGGTTTCGGGTGAATTGCAAGCGTGAGTGAAGGGAGAATGCGCGCCCTGTTGCACGCATCAGGGCATGGGATGTCCGATTATTGGAACAAACCCGACCATCGGCTATATTGGGCGGTCAATCGATCATTTCACCCTCTAGCATGTGGAGCCTTGTGTGTCAATTGAAATGATGCTGTTTCTGATCCTTGCCGCACTGTCAGTGTTTTCGGCGGTGATGGTGATCACGCGGAAGAACCCGGTGAACAGCGCGCTCTTTCTGATCATGAATTTCATCGTGCTCGCAGGGATCTATCTCACGCTGCATGCGCAGTTTGTCGCCATCATGCAGATCGTGGTCTATGCCGGAGCCATCATGGTGCTCGTCATCTTCGTCATCATGCTCCTGAACCTGCAGAACGAGCGTGACCTGAGCGAGCCCTTCGGCATGCGCATGTATGTGAACATCGCCATCGCCGTGCTTGTGCTGACACTGGTGATCGAAGCCATCGGCGTTCCCGGCGCCTCGAGCATGGTGCAGCAGTCGCCCTCCGCCGCCGGGATCGGTACGGTGGAGCACATCGGCAGCATCCTCTACACGCGCTTCCTCTACCCCTTCGAACTCACATCCATCCTGTTGCTCGCGGCCATGATCGGCGCGATCCTCCTTGCCAAGCGCCGACTCCCCTGATCGAGGACACTCATGATCCCCATCCACTACTACCTCTACCTCAGCGCCGTCATGTTCATCATCGGCGTCACCGGCGTCCTAATCCGCCGCAATGCGATCATCATCTTCATGTGCATCGAGCTCATGCTGAATTCGGTCAACCTCTCGTTCGTCGTCTTCTCGAGCTATCTCGGGGATGCGACAGGGCAGGTGATGGTGTTCTTTGTGATGGCGGTGGCGGCTGCGGAGGCAGCCGTGGGGCTGGCCATCGTGATCGCCCTGTTCCGCAACAAGCAATCGGTGAACATCAACGACTTCAACATCCTGAAATGGTAGCCCGCCACGCGGTCCGGGCGCTTCCCACACCACTCTTCAACCACCCCGTGAGTGTGCATGCATAACCTGGCAGGTCTCATCGTCCTCTTCCCGCTCCTCGGATTCCTGATCAACGGACTCCTTGGCAGGAAGCTCAAATCCGAACTGCTGTCGGGAATCATCGGCAGCGGCGCGGTCGCCGCCTCCTTCATTATCGCCGTGCTCATCTTCGTGGAACAGCTCATGTCGCCCCCCGAGCTTCGCGGGCATGTGGTGCCGATCTACACCTGGCTGGCAGCGGGGAGCCTTTCCGTCCCCATCGCGTATCAGGTGGATCAGCTCTCGATCCTGATGGTGCTCGTGGTCACCGGCGTGGGCTTCCTCATCCATGTCTACTCCATCGGCTACATGCACGGGGACCGGGGGTTCTGGCGCTTCTTCACCTACCTCAACCTGTTCATCTTTGCGATGCTCAACCTGGTGCTGGCCGACAACTACCTCCTGCTCTTCCTCGGCTGGGAGGGCGTCGGCCTCTGCTCCTACCTGCTCATCGGCTTCTGGTACGACAGGAAGTTCCAGGGCGTGGGCATCACATGGACGGGTGACGCGGCGAACAAGGCCTTCTGGGTGAACCGCATCGGCGACTTCGCCTTCATGCTCGGCATGTTTCTCCTCTTCCAGAACTTCGGATCATTGCGCTTCGAGGACGTGTTTGCGAAGGCCGACATCCTCGCCCCGGGAAACAGCACCGTCACGCTGGCGACGCTGCTGCTGTTCATCGGCGCCACGGGCAAATCCGCCCAGATCCCCCTCTTTATCTGGCTCCCCGACGCCATGGCCGGCCCCACACCGGTGAGCGCCCTCATCCATGCGGCGACCATGGTCACCGCAGGCATCTACATGATCGCACGCAACGCGGTGCTCTTTGCGCTCGCACCGGCCACCATGGAGATCATCGCCGTGATCGGCGTGGCCACGGCCTTCATCGCCGGGAGCATCGGCATCGCGCAGAACGACATCAAGAAGGTGCTCGCCTATTCCACTGTGAGCCAGCTCGGCTTCATGTTCGTGGCGCTCGGCGTGGGTGCATGGACGGCGGCCATGTTCCACCTCATGACGCACGCCTTCTTCAAGGCCTGCCTCTTCCTCGGCTCCGGCTCGGTGATCCACGCCATGCACGAAGAGCAGGACATCC
>CAYUYM010000344.1:0-2233 GCA_964449305.1 uncultured Chromatiales bacterium
CGGTTACCGGATCCACCTCCGGCAGCTTTGTCTGCTGGTTGACGGCAGCCAGGATGCGCCGCGATCGGGACACGACGCTGTTCCTCGACCCCGGATTCCCGGTCCACAAACAGCAGCTCAATGTTCTCGGGCTCAAGCACCAGAGCCTCGACGTGTACAATTATCGTGGTGAAGCGCTGCGCGACAAGCTCGAATCCATCCTCTCGCAGGGCACCATCTCCACCATTCTCTACTCCAACCCCAACAACCCGTCCTGGATCTGCTTCAAGGAGGAGGAACTCCGCATCATTGGAGAGCTCGCGACGAAGTACCAGGTGGTGGTGCTCGAGGACCTTGCGTATTTCACCATGGATTTCCGGCACGACTACAGCGTGCCCGGACAGCCGCCCTACCAGCCGACCGTGGCGAACTACACGGACTGGTACATCCTGCTCATCTCCAGCTCGAAGGCCTTCAGCTATGCCGGGCAGCGCGTGGGCATGCTTGCCGTCTCAGAGAAGCTCTTCGATCTCGACATCCCCGACCTGACGCGCTTCTTCACGCGGACCAACTTCGGCCATTCGCTCGTCTATGGCGCGGCATACGCCGTGTCAGCAGGTGTGACGCATTCGTCGCAGTACGGGCTTGCCGCGATGCTGAAGGCGGTGAACGATGGTGACTACTGCTTCATCGATGACGTGAAGGTCTACGGCCAGCGCGCGAAGGCGTTGAAGAAGATGTTCACATCCAATGGCTTCACGATCGTGTATGACAGGGATGTGGATGAACCGATCGCCGACGGCTTCTATTTCACCGTGGCATATCCGGGGCTGACCGGCGAGGAGCTGATCCGGGAGCTGCTGTATTACGGTGTCTCGGCAATCTCCCTGTCCAACACCGGTTCGGAGCGACGTGAGGGCATCCGGGCCTGCGTCTCGAAGATCTCCGAGGATGAGTATCCGGAGCTCGAGGAGCGGCTCCGGCTCTTCCATGAACATCATCGGTCGGGGAATTGAGGCCACGCATGTCATGGCATACGGCCATCCGCTTCAGCGTGCTTCTGGCGACGTGCACCGCCCTGTGGTGCGCGCCGGGGCATGCGCAGGGGCGGAAACCTGTGGTGCATCCCCGCATGTTCGCCGTGGGCAGGGACTCCCTCCTTGTGGAATGCGCCCTGCCCGCAGAGGCGGGCCGGCAACCTGCCGTCATCGTCCTGCCTGATCGCTTCGGCATCCAGGACGGGACGCGTCAGCTCCTTTCCTCGCTGGCGGAGAAAGGCCTCCGTGCCTATGCCGTCCAGTTGCGTTCGACGCCGATATCGCTGCCTTCGGGCACACCAACCCCGGAGTATCATGCCTCGGACTACGAGCTCGTGTCACAGGTGGCCATCGATGTGATGAACGACACCGCCTGCACCGGCAGGGTGGGGTTGCTTGGCTTCGACGTGGGGGCGATGCTTGGTGCGGAATGTGCCCGGCGGATGCCGCTGTTCAAGGCCGCAGTGCTGTTCTATCCGGACAACAGGGAGGCGTTTGCGCCGGTTCTGGCCGATCTGGCCGAACCCGTGCTCGTCTGCATCGGTGGCAGAGATCCGAAATGGGGCCACGGAGCGGTGAACGACATGCGCGAAGCCTACATGGACAAGGGGCGCCGTCATCGGGTCAACGTCTACGATGGTGCCTCCATCATGTTCTTCAATCCCCGCCACGAGAACTATGCCAAGGTGGCCACCGTCCAGGCCTGGAACGACCTTGTCCTGTTCTTCCGCAGCCACCTCGCCTCCCGCTGATTCGTCATTCTTCATTCCTCATCATCCGCAATCCCATGTCCTTCTCCCAGCAGCGCGTCATCGACCTCTTCTCCCACATGAACAAGAAATTCATCGGCATCATTGGCGACGTGATGCTGGACCGATACATCTGGGGTTCGGTGTCACGCATCTCCCAGGAGGCACCGGTGCCGGTGGTGGATGTCCGGCAGGAGAGCAACCACCCCGGTGGGGCGGCGAACGTGGCGCTCAACGTGCGCGCCCTGGGAGCGACTCCGATTCTGTTCGGTGCGGTGGGTGATGATGCGGACGCCGACCAGATACGGCGGATCTTCGGAGAGGCGCGGATCTCCTCGGATTTTCTCATCCCCGATCCCGGGAGGCCCACCACGGTGAAGACGCGTGTCATCGCCGGGAGCCAGCATGTGGTGCGCATCGACTACGAGAACCGTGCATACCTGGGGGACGACATCCGGCAGAAGCTCA
>CAYUYM010000345.1:0-2230 GCA_964449305.1 uncultured Chromatiales bacterium
ACTCATCCTCATCGGGCTGGCACGATGCATTGCCATGGTCATTGTCTGGAACGAGCTCGCCGGCGGCGACACGGAGTACTGCGCGGGGCTCGTGGCCTTCAACTCCCTCTTCCAGGTGCTGTTCTTCTCCGTCTATGCCTGGGTGTTCATCACCGTCCTGCCCAGGTACTTCGGCATCCAGGGGGCGATTGTGAACATCTCGATGGGACAGATCGCGGAGTCTGTCTTCATCTATCTTGGCATTCCATTTCTCGCCGGTATCATCACCCGCTTCACGCTGGTGAAACTGAAGGGAAGAGAATGGTATCACACGCGCTTCATTCCGAAAATCTCGCCCATCACCCTCATCGCCCTGCTCTTCACCATCTTTGTGATGTTCTCTCTCAAGGGCGAATTGATCGTGCGGCTGCCCCTCGATGTACTGCGCATCGCGCTCCCACTGCTCGTGTATTTTGTGGTGATGTTCCTGGTCTCGTTTCTGCTGGGACGCAGGTTTGGCGCCGGGTACACCAAGACGGCCACACTGTCCTTCACCGCGGCTTCCAACAACTTTGAGCTGGCCATCGCCGTGGCTGTTGCCGTGTTCGGGATACACTCCGGCGTGGCCTTCGCCGCCGTCATCGGGCCCCTTGTGGAGGTGCCCGTGCTTGTCGGACTCGTCAATGTGGCGCTGCGTCTCAGGCAGCGCTGGTTCGCGGATCATGCCGACGCAGGGCTCCAATGATGATGGACGCGTCGCCGAGAGCTGAACATGTATCGGGCGATCCCCGCGTTGCCATCAACAAATCACCTGGGCGATGAACGTATCGCCATCAACCTTGAATCAGGAGAAACGACCATGCCCACCGATGAAGAACTGAAACAGACGGTGAAGGACAAATACGCGAAGATCGCACTTGGTGTTGTGAACACCTGCTGCTGCGGTCCGGACCTGTGCAACGACACGGTGTATTCCATCATGTCCGATGAATACACCGACAGGGATGGCTATGTACCGGACGCAGACCTTGGCCTCGGCTGCGGCATCCCCACCGACGGTGCGGACGTGCGTCCAGGGATGACCATCCTCGACCTCGGCAGCGGTGCGGGCAACGATGCCTTCATCGCCGCGTCCATGACGGGGCCCGATGGACTCGTGATCGGGGTGGACATGACACAGGCGATGATCGACAAGGCCAACGAGAACAAGACCCGACTGGGCATCACGAACGTGGATTTCCGCCTCGGGGACATCGAGGATCTGCCGGTGGATGATGCGTCGGTGGATGTGGTCCTTTCGAACTGTGTGCTGAACCTGGTGCCCGACAAGGAGCGCGCATTCAGAGAGATCGCCCGCGTCACCCGACAGGGCGGGCATTTCTCGATCTCCGACATCGTGTATGAAGGCGTCATGTCACCTGCGCTCAAGAACGTCGCAACGCTGTATGCCGGGTGCGTCTCAGGTGCCATCACAAAGGAGGCGTATCTGTCCATGCTCGCCGCTGCCGGCTTCATTGATGTCACGGTTCTGAAGGAGAAGGACATCGTCATACCAGTCGGAATCATCGACGGCATGCGTGAGCAGGTTCCGGACATCGATGAGGGGCTGTCGGGAGCGCGCATCATGAGCATCACGGTCCGGGGGGTGAAGGGATGAGGGGCGGAAGGGAAAACGGAGCGACACGCTCGGTTCTTTTTCTGTGCACGGGCAACTCATGCAGATCGCAGATGGCTGAGGCGCTGGTCAACGCACGCCTCGGATACGCCTGGTGCGCCGTATCCGCCGGGACAGCTCCGACAACAGTGCATCCGCTGGCAATCCGCGTACTGGCGGAGATCGACATCGACATTTCGACAAAGGTCTCAAAGCATGTGGATTCACTGCGTGGCAGGGAGTTCGATCTTGTGATCACGGTGTGCGGTAATGCGGAGCAGAAGTGTCCCGTCTGGTTGGGCTCAGGCAGGAGGTTGCACATCGGCTTCGACGACCCGGCCGAAGCCGTGGGCAGTGATGAAGAGCGCACAGCAGTGTTCCGACGTGTTCGTGACGAGATCGCGTGGCGCATCATCCCACTTCTGAAAGACATGAAGGGCTGAAGGAGACGTTCAGGAGGTACTCCGTCGTTTCTTCATGGATCGTTCACGCCATCCTCCCGCAAGGTTGCGTTGCGTGGTTGCGTTGCATGGTTGCGTGCAGCAGGGGCGCTGCACGCAACTGCGGGAGGTGTCACGCACCACGGGAGGTGTCACG
>CAYUYM010000346.1:0-2189 GCA_964449305.1 uncultured Chromatiales bacterium
CGTGGGTTCATGAAGCGCGGCATGAAGGGGAATGACTTCATCACACCGATCATCAGGGCGAACCGGAAGGCTTGGAAGAAGATCCTCGCCGATGCGCTGACATTCGATGCGGGAGGCGCATCATGACGCGGCACGAAAAGGTGACGTCGGCCATCGTTCAGGCGCTCGAGACCGTTGATGCGGGGCGGGTGTACGGCTACGTGCCGTGGGTGAATTTCGACACCGACCTTGATGCATTGTTCGTGCACGACGGCATCATCTGTGGCGCTGTTGTCACGCGCACGTCTGTGGCGCCAAGATCAGATCGCACCACATCCGGGCAGACCATCGTTACCGGGTTCACGACGGCGTACGAGATCATCCTGTTTCAGGGACTCGACACGACCAACCCCGGCGGGGCGGAATCCATAATCCAGGCGCGCGCGGTGGAGGCCATCGTGGCGCTGTCGGGCATCGCCTCGCTTCGCACGGATGGGGTGGTCCTGTCCGAGATCGGAGAGGCGAAGCTGGCGGTGATCGAACTCTATGGCGGCGCGCTGGTGCTGTTCGGCGCGCGCATCCCACTCACCTTTGAAGTCCAAGGAACATCCGCATGACAAGAGATCGAGACGAATGCCTCGTACCATGCCCCCCTGTTGATTCCGCGATCACGGGGATTCAGAAGGAGGTTGCAGCGATCAAGGAATCCATCCGCGGCATGCGTCGAACGACCATGTGGGCGGTTGGCATCGTCGTTGCGGCCTTCATGACCGTGGCCGGGTGGGCGGGTTCTGCCATGACGAAGACCGCCGACATTCAGCAGGCGCACGCGAATGACCGCACGCTCCACCGCACACAGGTGGAGATGGAACGCGACGCAGAATGGAGACAACAGATGAAGGACCAGATGGACCGCATCGAACGCCGATTGAACCGCGATGGAGGCGCCCGATGAAGACCGGGATCCTCATCGGCGCATCCGTCGTGCTCATCATCGTGATGGGCCTGTGGGGATACTCCTGTGGCAAGTCCACCATCCCGCCCCCGGAGGTCATCACACGCATTGACACGGTGCGCGTGGATTCCGTGGCGGCCGTCATCACGCCGGTCTACCGCACCCGCATCGAGGTGCGCGAAGTGCCGGGGACGACGGTCGAGACCGGGGCGTCATACGGCATGGTGGACACGCTTCTCGCAACGATAGACTCGCTGGTGACCGTGCAGTACCAGTGGCAGGACGTGGTGGCCTCATGCGACACCACCGTCGGTGCGGTAACCATGCAGGTGGCCTATGGCTATGCCGACCGCATGTTTGCCATCGACGTGCAGCGCATCGACGTGGACACGACACGAATCGAAATCCAAGACAACTCCTTCGGCCTGTGGAAGTGGATCGCAGCCGTGGCCGGCGGGGGACTCGCAACACTTCTCCTTTACATCATGGGTGCACAATGACACGCTTCCGTTTCAACCTCCTCGGCGTCACCTTGCTGATCGCCGCCCTCGTCTTCATCCTCACACCGATTCTCGCCATTGCGCAGGGCATCCCCATCCCGGCGGATGCACCGGTGTGGCTCACCCCCGACGTTCTCATGGGCATGATCGCATGCATCACACCGCTCATCGTGTGGGTGGTCGATGCAATCCCGTGGCTCAAGATTCCGACGTGGACCTACCCGATGCTCGCCGGCGTGCTTGGCTGGGTGCTCAACATCCTCTCCTCGTTTGTCGGCACCGGCACGAAGTGGTACTACGCCATTGCGCTGGGCCTCGTGGGCGTCGGCATCCGCGAAGTGATTTCGCAGCTCAAGAAACGCATCACCGGTGACGGCGTGAAGGCCCTGTCCGCCCCCCAGGAGTGAAGCATGTGCACCCCTGAAGAGTTCATCGCGCATCAGCTCGCCCTCGCCGCCTCGCATGTCGGCATCCTGGAACAGGGCAACAACGCCGGTCCCGAGGTGGAGCATTTCCAGAGGGCGGTGGACGGACGTGCGAACCATGAGAGTTGGTGCATGTGCGTGCAGCAGGATGACGTGAAGGACACCGAAGCCGCGCTTGGCGTCAAGCTCACCAAGTTCAAGCGCACCGAGCACTGTCTCACGCTCCTGCAGGACGCCATCGCCGACGGCTACGGATGGCTGCTCTCGGATCCACATCGCCCGAAGATTCAGCCGGGCGACCTGCTCATCTGGTCACACCGCCTTGTTCCG
>CAYUYM010000347.1:0-2134 GCA_964449305.1 uncultured Chromatiales bacterium
CATCCGCCTGCAGATCGATCTCGGCTTCGAGAAGCGGCAGCTTGTTGCAGGCATTGGCAAGGCATACGAGCCAGGGGAATTGGTGGGGAAGAGCATCATCGTCGTCGCCAATCTGAAGCCGGCGAAGCTCTTCGGGGTGGAATCGCAGGGCATGCTTCTCGCAGCCTCCCTGGAGGAGCTGGGACCGATCCTGCTCGTGCCTGTGGCGGGCATTCCCAACGGAAGCATTGTGAAATAAGGGGTTGTCGCGTGTCACCTCACACAGATTCCACCATGCATTCTGGCCGGTTTCGCGCCGTCGGGCGTTCCCGATGGATGCTGGTGCTCATGCTGCTCAGCGTGGCCATGACGATGATGCTTGGACTGTCTGCCTGTGATCACGGCCTGACGCCCGATGTGCCGGTGCAACCCGGTTTCGGCGGCACCATCCGCGTCGTGTCGGCCTGGCCCCCGGCGGACAGCGTGGTGATGCTCATCGTGGTCGCGTTCCGGGACTACCCACCGAAGAACATTCTGGAGGAGGTTCTGGCCAATCGGGCGGTGTTCTCCGAGGCGCTGGTGAAGAATGCCACTACGCAGCGCTACCGGATCGAGAAGGACGCGCTTGCGGGCAGCTTCGCCTACGTGGCGGTGGCCTGGCAGCATGGTCCGCGCATTGAGGCCGACTGGCGGGCGGCAGGTGTGTACACCCTGACAGGCGATCCGAACCAACCGGCTCCGATCACCATCACGCCCGGGCGCTTCATCGACGGCGTGGACATCACCGTGGATTTCGACCACCTGCCACCACAGCCGTTCTGACATACCCGCTGCGTGCAGCGAGGCAGCGGGTGTACGGGGGGCATGCATCTTTCGGAAAAAACTCCGTACATTGGACGGCAATCCCGTTTTTCCCGCCTTGTCACGATCAACCCGGAGGTATCATGGAGCTTTCACGCGTCGAATTGTTCATTGCCACCAACGCCAAGTTCTTCCCACCGGAGAAGATTCCGGTCATCAAAATGATGCTCGACAAGATGGACGACAGCCGCTTCGTCTATCTCCACACCATGGGCTACCATGATCCGGGGACGATGCTCCTCGTCTCCGTATTCGGCGGTGGATTGGGCATCGACCGCTTCATGCTCGGCCAGACGGGGCTGGGAGTCGCCAAGCTGCTGACACTCGGCGGATGCGGCATCTGGACACTCATCGACTGGTTCCTCATCATGGGCGTCACACGCGAGCTGAATTTCGAGCGTCTCTCGCAGATTGCCGCATAGCTGCACCGGGCAGGAGCGGCCCTGTCCAACACGCCGATGCCGGCGGCTCATCCTCCACTTCCTCACGAACAACAAGGACACGCACATGAAACAGGCGACCATCGTCTGCCTTCTGCTTTTCTGCGCGGGCTGCACCCACGCGTTGGCACAGGACACCACCAGGAAACTCGGATTCGAGATCTACGGCTTCGTTCGCAGCGACGCCATTGTGGATACGCGCCAGGCCGAGACGATCCGCGACGGGGGCATCATGCTGTATCCGAAGGCACCGGAGGTCGATGCGCAGGGGAGGGATGTGAATGACAGAGTGTTCACCACCTTCTATGTGTTGCACACGCGTCTTGCCGGGAGGATCACCGGTCCCGACGTGTGGGGGGCGGCGACGCGTGGCGTGATCGAGGGCGAGTTCTTTGGCATGGCCGACACGGACGTCAACGGCTTCCGCGTTCGTCATGCCTATGCCGAGCTGGACTGGGGTGGGACGCAGGTGCTCTTCGGGCAGTTCTGGCATCCATTCTTTCATCTTGAAACCGCACCGACACACAACTTCGCGGCACCCTTCGTCTCCTACTCGCGCAATCCCCAGTTGCGGCTCACACAGAGGATCGGAGGGGTGAAGCTGATGGCCTCGGCGCTCATGCAGACGGACTTCAAGAGCTTTGGTCCGGATCCCGCCACGGGACGTCCCGTTCGCAATCCGGTGTTTCTGCGCAACGGCGGCATGCCGGAGATGGACCTCCTGGCGCAGCTCAACTTTGGGAAGGGCAATGTGATTGGTGTGGGCGGATCGATGAAGACGCTTCTGCCGCGGCTGAAGAACGAAGCCGGTGCCACCGACAACACCATCACCAGCCTTGCCGGTCTTGCCTTCC
>CAYUYM010000348.1:0-2123 GCA_964449305.1 uncultured Chromatiales bacterium
CCTTCGCGTCGAGCCCGAAAAGCCGACGGCGGATGGGTGCGGATGTCTGCCCGCCCTGTTCCGGTGCGGATGATCGACGCTTCATGGGCATCATCCCCTGTGACCGAACAGGGCGGTGCCGAGGCGCACAAGCGTCGCCCCCTCCTCCACAGCCTGGATCACGTCGTTCGACATGCCCATGGAGAGATGCGGGAACGGGTGCGTGGGAAACATGCGACGCAGGTCGTCATGCAACGACTGAAGTGTCCTGAAGCAGGGACGGACCAGCTCCGCGTCGTCCAGAAGTGCACCGATGGTCATGAGACCGTCGACCGTGAGATGCGGCATGGTGAGCATGGCCCCGATGGTGTCGCTCACCTGCTCCGGTGGAACGCCGTGCTTCGATGCCTCACCGGAGGTGTTGACCTCGAGCAGGACGCGGACCGTCCGGCCGATGCGCTGTGCCTCGGCGTCGATCTGCGCGGCAAGATCGAGTCTGTCGACGGAATGAATGAGCTCAACCACATCGATGATCTGCCGGACCTTGTTGCGCTGGAGCGTTCCGATCATGTGAAAGCGGTGCGGCGAGAGCAGCGGCCGCTTGCGAAGATATTCCTGGACGCGGTTCTCCCCGATGATGTCCAGTCCGAGGCCGAGCGCCTCATTGATGTGATCGGCCTCCACCGTCTTTGTCACCGCCACAATTGCGACGTCGGACCGGCGGCGGCCGGAGCGCTCACAGGCATCTGCAATGGCCGCGTCAATATGTCGAATCGCATCCTTCAGCATAGTTTGCAAATATATCGCCGACCTTGGTGAATTCCAATCCGGAAGCACCACCCAGACGCTCCAGCCAGGGGGCGGATCGGGTGCGGGTGACTGCATTCCGGAACGGGAATGGTGTTGCAATTCGCTCCATTTCCCAATATCTTGTCATGCCATGCTTGTGCACATGCGGGTTCAATGGCTCCTCCTTCTCGCGGGATGCCGGAACCGGGGTGCATGGACTTTCACGATGGGAACACCCCCTTGATTTCAACCATCATTTGCCATTGAGGAGATTCATTACGGTGAAGGATTATCCCATTTCCCCAACCATTCTGTATGATCTGACCGCCGTGGGCGATGCCTATGTGGATTTCCGCGCGGTCGACACCCCCCTGCCGGAAGCGGTGAACTTCCAGCGACAGGTTGCCGGTGTCGCGGCGCTGACCACCGTCTACACCTCGCTCTTCGGAGACAAGGCATGCATCGTTGCCTCGGTCGGGGCGGATGCCATGGGCACCTTCATCCAGAACACACTCCGGCAGTATCGTGTCAACGTTCACGGTCTCCAGTTTTCACGTGAGTTTCAGACAACCACCTTGTTCAGCTCGCTGACGAACGGCATCCACCAGTCCCTGTATTACCGCCTCGCCGACTGGCAGCTCCACAACACGAGGGATCATGTGACGCTTGCGCAGGGTTCGCGCATCGTGTTCGGATCGGGGTTCAGCCTGTGGAAACACCCGGCACGGCACAGCATCTTCGAGGTGCTCCGCCTGTCGAAGAAGCTCAACCTCACCACCGTGCTTCACCCCCAGTACGATCCGGTGATGTGGCGCGATCATGACGATGCCATCATGACCATCAAGAAGACCCTGCAATTCACGGACATCGCCACGCCCACCGTCGAGGATGCCACCCACCTCTTCGGCAAGATGCTTCGTGAGGACTACGTGAAGAAGTACCTTGATCTCGGTGCGAAAAGCGTGATTCTGACACAGGGCAGCGAAGGCTGCCTCGTCTCCGATGGATCCAAGATCATCAAGGTTCCGGCTGTCGATGTGGAGGCGGTCGTCGATCCGTCGGGTGCCGTGGAGGCCTGGCACGCGGGTCTCTTCTACGCGCTCAACGCCGGCAAGGAGATGGCGCATGCGGCCTACTTCGCAAATGCCGTCGCCGCCTACGTGGTGCAGAAACCTGGAAGCCTCGTCCATGTCCCTCCCCCGAACGACCTCTGTGAACGCATGACGGGGCGCTCGTTCAGTGACCTGTAACCTCTCCTCGTTTCACCATTCCGAAGGCAGACCCCGCGGTCTGCCTTCGTCGTTTTCGCACCACCAGGGAAATGCGGCGAACGGAGCGTCCGGCACCGGCAGGAA
>CAYUYM010000349.1:0-2047 GCA_964449305.1 uncultured Chromatiales bacterium
GATGGTGCGCCGGCTGAAGGTGCGGGCACGTTCGAGTGACCCGTAAAGGAGGCCGAGCAAGACGCTGATGATGGAGATCACGATGATCATCTCGATCAGGGTGAAGGCCGGGGACGAACGCCGAACGCCGAACGCCGAACGCCGAACGCTGAGGTTTGTCTGTCGAATGGCGAGGCCCGATATGGAGTGCGTTGTCATGGTGTCACCGTTCGAAGTGGATGTCGTCGAGGGTCGGGTCGGGGTTGGACGACCGGCCGATCTGTCGGTTGTTGAGCGTGCTGCTGGCGTCGGGACCGCACGAGTAAAGCGTATAGGCTTTCCGTCCTGGATCGCACGTATAGATGTAGGGGGTGCCCCACGGGTCGATCATGCTCACATGCGTGTTGAGATGGGAGCGGAAGGTGATGTTCGTCGTGGAGCCCGAAACCGTGTATCGCATGGCGCAGCGGTCAAGAATGTTCGAAAGGTTCAAAAAAGGCTCGGTGTCAGTGATCAGGTTGTTCTCCAAAACGTCGCCGGTTTCGACATCGACGGCCTCATAGGGATATTCGCCGAACTGGAGATGCCAGCTGTTGAGCGCCTCATGCCATTCGCCGAGCTCGGCTTGGGCGCGGCGGATTTTGACGATCTCGTTCACGTGGCGGCTGAGGCCTAGCACCAGCGCGAGCAGCACCGTCACAATGCCCATGACCACGCCGAGTTCGATCATGGTCATGCCCGCCGCGTTGCGGCGGGAGGTAATAGGTGAGGTAATAGGTAATAGGTAATAGGTAACAAACCGCGACCGTGCCGCGCGGAGTCGCGCAAGCAATACAGAAACAGCGCGGGATTGGGCAAGAGGGCACGACACGCTTATCACCTATTACCTGTTACCTGATACCTGTTAACTTTCTTCACTCCTCCATCCGGCCGGCCACGCGCAGGACTTCCTCCACCGACGTGCGCCCCTCGATCACGCGCAGCCAGCCGTCCTGCCGCAGGGTGATCATACCCTCTCGCACGGCCAGCTCCTTGATGATGTTGGCGGGCTTGCGGTCCACGACCAGCGCGCGCAGCGGGTCGCTCATGATCAGGGTCTCGTTGATGGCGTTGCGTCCGCGGTATCCAGTGAAGCCGCAGGAGGGGCAGCCGTGGCCTTCGAAGTAAGAGGCTTCGGAAATGCGGTCGGGATAGAACTGCGTCATCTCTTTGATGATCGCCTCCGGTGGCGTGAAGGGGTCGCGGCAGTTGAGGCAGACGCGGCGCACCAAGCGCTGGGCGACGATGCCTTCGACGCAGGAGGCGATCAGATAGGGCTCGACCCCCATGTCGATCAGGCGCGTGACGGCGCTGGGCGCGTCGTTGGTGTGCAGCGTGCTCAGAACCAGATGGCCGGTCAGCGAGGAGCGGATGGCGATGTCCGCCGTCTCGGAGTCGCGGATCTCGCCGATGAGGATGACGTCCGGATCGTGACGGAGGATCGAGCGCAGCACGCTGGCGAAGGTGAGTCCGATGCGGCTGTGGACCTGGACTTGGCTGATGCCCTGCATCTGATATTCGACGGGATCCTCGACCGTGATGATTTTGGTGCCGATCTGGTTGAGCCGGGAAAGCAGCGCGTAGAGGGTGGTGGTCTTGCCGGAGCCGGTCGGGCCGGTCATCAGGATGACGCCGTGCGGCAGTTCGGTGAGTTTGGCGATCTTCGGCAGCTGGTTGGAGGAGAGGCCGAGCAGGTCGAGGTCGATCTTGACCGTGCCGCGGTTGAGGATGCGCAGACAGCAGGTTTCGCCCCAGCCGGTCGGCAGCACGGAGACGCGCAAGTCATAATCGTTGTTGCCGCACCGCACCTTGATGCGGCCGTCGTGGGGCTTGCGGTGCTCCGCGATATCCATGGCCGCCATGATTTTGACGGAGGAGCTGACGGCGTTGCGCAGCTTGTCTACCCCCTTGGGAAGGGGAATCTCCTGGAGGACGCCGTCGATGCGGTAACGGAGGCGCAGGGTGCTTTCGAAGGGCTCGATATGGATGTCGGTGCAGTCCATGCGGATCGCTTCGGCGATGATCAGGT
>CAYUYM010000350.1:0-2046 GCA_964449305.1 uncultured Chromatiales bacterium
TGACCTTCCTGCGTACCGGCGCAGCCAAGGTCGCTCCCTCCTCCCCCTCGCCTCCCTGTCCCGATCATGCGTGGGCGCGGAGTGCGCCCACGCCACCTCCCACCAGACACCCACACAGCATGGACCATCGCGAACGGTATGAGGACCTGAAGTCCCGTGTTCAGCGGCGCATCGCAGCGCTGCCGTTTCCCGGGACACCGGAGACGATCTACGAACCTGCCCGCTATGTGCTCGCCGGAGGCGGAAAAGCCATACGCCCCGTGCTGGTGATGCTCGGATGCGAGGCGGTCGGAGGCAACCCCGACGACGCGCTGGATGCCGCCGTGGCCGTCGAGATCCTCCACAACTTCACCCTGGTGCATGACGACATCATGGACAACGCCGATCAGCGCCGTGGCAGGAACACCGTGCACCGCGCGTGGGACACGAACGTGGCCATCCTCGTCGGGGATGCGCTCATCGGTGTCTCCTACGACCTGCTTCTCAACACGGTGAAGGGCGATCCGCGCGCGTTGATCCATGCCTTCACGCAGGGCATCATCGAGGTGTGCGAGGGGCAGGCCTTTGACAAGGAGTTCGAGTCCGCCGTCCACATCACCGATGAGCAGTATTTCATGATGATCGCCCGGAAGACGGGGCGACTGGTGACCATGTCGCTCGAACTCGGAGCCATCATTGGCGGGGCGGGGGAGGTGGAACACACGGCGTTGCGTCTGTACGGTGAATCCGTCGGCCGTGCCTTCCAGGTGCAGGACGACCTTCTGGACGTGATTGCCGACGAGAAGGAATTCGGCAAGACGATCGGCGGTGACATCCTGGAGGGGAAGAAGACCTTCCTGCTGACACACGCCATGGGCAGGGCCTCCGGCGACGACCTCGCGGTGCTCGATCGTGTCGCGCGCAAGGCCGACATCACACGCGAGCTGATCCCCGTTGTCACGGGGATCTATCACCGCCTTGGCGTGCTCCGCGATGCACGGGAGTGCATCCGCGAGGACACAAATCGCGCGATCGCAGCGCTGGGGCACCTGCGCAATCCCGATGCCCGCGGCATGCTCACCTGGTTTGCTGAAATGCTGCTGCGGAGAAGTTCCTGATGATCGAGCTCGAAGTGATCGTCCGCAACCGCGCCGGAGTGCACACACGTCCCGCAGCAGCCATCGTGAAGACGGCTGCGCGCTTCCAGTCGAATTTCGTGATTGAGAAGGACGGCTACGAGATCAATGGAAAGAGCATCATCGGTGTCATGACACTTGCCGCGGAATGTGGTTCGCGCGTGCTGCTGAAGTTCGATGGCGGCGATGAGCAGGAGGCCTTGCAGGAGATGGTTGCATTGTTTGAAAACGGATTCGGAGAGTTGTGACATGGATTCCGGTGAATCAGGAGGCAGGGGTGAACTGATCCTCCATGGATTGCCGGCATCGGGTGGCATCGCCATCGGGCCGGCGTTTGTGTACTCACGCGAGGAGTTGCAGGTGGTGCGCCGACAGCTCGCCCCAGGTGAGGTGGAGCACGAGATCACGCTCCTCCATGAATCCATGGCGCGTGTGGAGGAGGAGCTTCAGACGATGGTCGACTTCGCGCGCTCTTCCCTGGGCGACGATCTCGCCGCCATCTTCGAATCCCAGATTCTCATGGTCAACGACGTCGAGCTCATCGGGGCGATCGAGCGCCGGGTCAGGGACGAGCAGGTGAACGCGGATTTCCTTATCGCCGAGGAGATCGAACGATATGCCGGCATTCTCGCGGCAGCCGGCAGCGCCAACCTCGGCCTGCGCTCCGAGGATCTCCGCGAGGCCGGGCAACGGCTTCTCAGAAGTCTTCAGAAGAAACGCCTCCATCACACCATCGAATCCGAGCACGCCGTTGTCGCCTCCAACCTGACGCCGGGTGATACACTCCTGTTCAGCAGGAGCGATGTGCTGGCCTACATCACCGATCAGGGGGGGCTGACTTCTCATACGGCCATCCTCGCGCGCTCGTTGAAGATCCCCGCCGTGGTTGCCACAGGCAATGCCACCGAGCTCATCCATCCCGGCGATCTTC
>CAYUYM010000351.1:0-2040 GCA_964449305.1 uncultured Chromatiales bacterium
CCCGTCTGGTGCTCCTGTCCCTCGACCCGCCGCTGTTCGCGCATTCCTTCACCCATATGGAAAAAGGGCTTCGTCACGTTCTATCGGCTTTGGTCACAATCCGTTCGCCCCAGCGTGCCGCCCGTTCGATCATTCATTCATGAGAAGACGCGACCATACCGCCCAGCGGCGGCAGCCTGATCCTGCTCCGCAATCCGAAACCTTCATGAATCCCAGGCTTGCCGCGCTCGCACTGGCGGGCTTCCTTCTGTTTGCACTGAGCCAAGCCTGGCGAAGTGGCGGCAATGTACCGCCGGAGGAATCACTGGATTCCGTTGCAGGGTTTGAACTGACGACCAACCGTTACGCCAAGCGTGAACGGCGCGCGGATTTGTGGCGCTGGCCCGTGGCCTCGCATACCGACCCTTCGCTTGCCGGCGATAAAAACAGGACGACGGGAGCAACCAAACAAGCCAATGCAGTAACCGTATTGCGAACCAACGCAACGAGCCGCATCGCGAATGAGCTTGTGGTGACTCTTCCAGCGGGCGCGAAGATTCAGGATTTGCTCAACGTGCTCGGCGGCGACGTGGAGTTGGTTGCCAGCATGCACAATCAACATGCACATCGTTTGAGGTTTGCCGATGCCGCAAGCGCCGATGCCGCGCAAGCCCTGCTCGATGCTTCAACATCCTTGGGAACGGCGGACTCCAACTACCGGATGGACATGCCCCCACCCGAAGGCGCATCCAGCGAGAAGATGGGAGTGAAGCAGCCGTTGCGCGTGAACTCGACGCAGACCGATGGATACATCATTGTTGGACTGGTGGATTCCACGGTTCAATTGCAGGGGACGGCGGTGGATGATTACCTGCTGCCGGGCATCTCCGTTGCGGAAGGGCCGGCCGGCGGCGATTCATTGAGTCACGGCACTTCGATGGCGGCGAGCATCGTGCAGGGGCTTTCACTGACGGCCGATGGGCAAAAGAGTTCGAGCGTTAAGATTCTGCCGGTGGACGTGTACGGAGCGCAGGAGTCCACAACCACATTCCAAGTCGCGGAGGGCATCGCGGCGGCGATAGAAAGCGGGGCGAACATCATCAACCTCAGTCTCGGTAGCGACGGCGACAGCGCGCTGTTGCGTCAGGTGATTCAGGACGGGCATTCGCAAGGAGTGATCTTCCTCGGGGCGGCGGGCAATGAGCCGGTAACTACGCCGATGTATCCCGCCGCCTATTCTGAAGTCATCGCTGTCACGGCCACGGACTACCAAGGAAACATCGCCTCGTATGCCAATTACGGGGAGTTTGTGGACGTGGGGACGCCGGGCTCGGTGATCGTGGAGTTCAATGGCCGGCAATACCTGGTGAGCGGTACTTCGGCGTCCACGGCGCTGGCGAGCGGTATTGCGGCTGGCTACTCTGAGTGGAACGTCGCAAAGCCCACCGAGGCCGAAGCTGCCGTTCGATCCGTCTTGGGGATGCAAACCCAATAGCCGCATCACGCGTTCACGATCTGGCCATTTCCTCGAACAGGCACGGAGACACCAGCAAGGAGAACGGCCGCCGCGCACTGGCGGCGAGACGCGGCCGCCTGGTCGAGCGCGGTTCGGCAGCAACTTCAAGCACCTCGCCCAGCAACCACTGCTTCAGTTCACACAAGAGGTAGGTCCATCGGACGCACGAGGAATGCCACGAATTCTTCACCGTAGATTCCGCTCGCGTAGGACAAAGGGGCTGAAATATGCAACGCGCTGGACGTGACGCTATTCACCGCGATGGAGCGTTGAGTTGTGCGGTGCAGGAAAGCTTTCCTCCAACAAAGCCGATTTCATGCGGGCGTGTTCGTGGATGGCCTCCAGCGTGTAATCAGGTTCGTCGGCGGAGGGTTCAATCACTTCGGACAGAAACTCCAGACCGGCATCGTGCGCGATATGCCGCAAGCTCAGGAATGTGGGGGTAATCTCCTCGTTCTTTTTGACGATGCCGTGGAGTTGCACCACGAGAGCGCCGTCGAACCGCCTGGCCTCGCGACCCCAGCGGCTGATCCAGCTTTTGACGC
>CAYUYM010000352.1:0-2027 GCA_964449305.1 uncultured Chromatiales bacterium
AGAAATTCCTGTTCATCAGCGACGCCGTCCCTCCGGCAAATGAATTGCCGCTGGCGTCCTTGAACTGTTCACGGGGCATGGAATAGCCGGGCCCGATGCCCAGCACCCAGTCCTGTGCCATTGACTGCGTCGGCCCGGTAAGAACGATCACGAGGGGAAGGACGCAGTACCATGCGTGTTTCATGAGATCACCTTGAACCATGATGAGGAGGGGTGAAGCTGAGGGCCCGTGACAACGACGGGATGGGGTGGTGACTTGGGCCGGCGGATTTGTATCTTGCGGAACCCTCCCCCCGTGTTTTCCGTTGAACGGGGGAATTCGATCACATCGGAGTTTCCCGTGGAGTTTCTTCAGTTTCTGCTCGATTTCCTGATGCACATGGACCGGCACATCAACGAGCTGGTCGTGCACTATGGCGCGCTGACCTATCTCATCCTCTTCGCCATCATCTTCTGTGAAACGGGCCTTGTCGTCACGCCCTTCCTCCCTGGCGATTCCCTGCTGTTCATGATCGGCGCCCTGAGCGCCGAACACGTGCTCCAGCTCGAATACATCTGGCCGCTTCTCATCCTCGCCTCCATCCTGGGCGACAACACGAACTACCACATCGGGCGCTTCCTCGGCCCCAAGGTGTTTCAGAAGGAGAAGAGCCGCCTGCTGAACCGCAAACATCTCGACAAGACCCATGCCTTCTACGAGAAATATGGTGCCACCACCATCCTCATCGCGCGCTTCGCCCCCATTCTCCGGACCTTCGCCCCGTTCGTCGCGGGCATCGGCCGCATGCGGTATCTCACGTTCTTCCTGTATACCGTGATCGGAGGCATCGCCTGGCCCTCGATCTTCATTCTCGGCGGCTACTTCTTCGGCAACATCCCCTTCGTGCAGCAGAACTTCACCATCGTGATCTTCGCCATCATCATCATCTCCTTTGTGCCGTCGGTGGTGACCTACCTGCGGAACCGGGGGAAGTGAATGATGATCACGCACCGGGCAATGGCAGTGAACGGGCGGCACGACAGCCACCTGATGGTGGAAATGGGCTGTGCACGGACCACAGGTCCATGGTGCGATACCGATGGAGGCAGGGCATGAGCACACCATTTCTCGACGCGCTCGCATCGCGCATCCTCGTGTTCGACGGTGCCACTCGCTCCACGTTCCAGACCATGAACCTCTCCGCCGCTGACTTCGGCGGGCTGGAGCTCGAGGGGTGCAACGAACACCTCGTGCTCTCGTGCCCCGATGCCGTGGAGCGCCTGCATCACAGCTTCCTCGCCGCCGGCGCCGACATCATCGAGACCTGCACCTTCGGGGCGACCTCCATCGTGCTGGCCGAGTACGGCATCGCGCACCTGGCCGGGCGCATCAATGCTGAAGCTGCACGCATCGCCCGCAGGGCCGCCGACGCACACAGCACTCCGGAGCGGCCACGCTTTGTGGCCGGCTCCATCGGTCCCACCACCAAGCTCCCCTCGCTCGGCCACATCGCCTTTGATGCGATGCGAGAATCCTACGATGGACAGGTGCGCGGGCTAGTGGAGGGCGGTGTGGACATCCTGTGCATCGAAACCTGTCAGGACATGCTCCAGATCAAGGCCGCACTCGCCGCGGTGGTGGACCTCTTCGAGGAGACAGGGACACGTCTACCGGTGATCGTGTCGATCACGGTTGAGGCCTCGGGCACCATGCTCATGGGCACCGACATCGCCGCCGCGCTCACCACCTTCGAGCCCTACGACATCATCACTGTGTTCGGCATGAACTGCGCCACCGGGCCGCGCGAGATGGAGGAGAACCTCCGCCACCTGTGCGAGAGCTCGCCGAAGCCGGTCTTCGTCATGCCCAACGCCGGCATCCCGGAGAACGTCGGCGGGCACACCTGCTATCGCCTCACGCCGGAGGAGATGGAGCGATGGATGGAGCGCTACATCACGGAGTTCGGCGTCTCCATCGTCGGTGGGTGCTGCGGCACCACGCCCGACCACATCGCCCGCCTTGCCCGCCTTGCGGCACGGCACACGCC
>CAYUYM010000353.1:0-2002 GCA_964449305.1 uncultured Chromatiales bacterium
ATGCATGTGCGGCGAGCAGGAACCGACCACCACGGCGTCGAGGCCGAATTCGGCGATCTTGGCCTTCATGAGGTTCTGACCGGGGTCGGAACACATGTACTTGTTGTCGATGGAGACGGCGACTCCGGGAATCGCGGCACACACACGGGCCACTTCCGCACAATCCACCGTGCGGCCGATGTTCTCGCCGCAATGACAGACGAACACGCCCACTTTCATGCTGCCACCTCCTTGCGGGCCGCTTTCTGCAGAACGGGAGTGGGATCGATGAAGTGCAGATCGAGGCCGAGTTTCTTGAGTTCGATGCCGAAGGCCAGCCCGATCAGCTCGGACAGGTAGAGGATGGGAATGTCCTTGTGCCCGCTGTCCTCGCGGCGGATGTTCCGTTGCCGCATGTCGAGGTTCGAATGGCACATCGGGCAGGCGACCACGATGGCGTCGGCGCCATGGGAGCGTGCGTCGTCGAGGATCCTGCGCGAGAGATCCACCACGATCTCCGTGTGGGCGATCGAGTGCGCCGCCCCGCAGCATTCGGTCTTGAAGTTCCAGTCCACCGCCTTCGCGCCCACGGCCCCCACGATGCGCTCCATGGAGGTCGGGTGCTCGGCGTCGTCGAAGCGCACCAGGTCCGCCGGGCGGACAAGGAGGCAGCCGTAGTAGCAGGCGACGGTGATGCCGCTCAGGTCGAGCGTCGTCTTTGCGGTGATGGCGTCGGTGCCGACCTCGTCGAACAGCTCGATGAGGTTCATGATGCGCAGTCCCGTGTTGACGCGAGTCTCGAGCACATCCTCCACCTTCATCCGCATGGCCTCGTTGGTGCGGAGCTCGTGACCGGCCATGACGAGGCGGTTGTAGCAGGCCGCGCAGGGGGCCATGATCTCCTTGAGTCCCTGTCTGTCTGCCAGGGCGATGTTGTTCGCCGGCAGGGCCACGGCCAGCGTGTGCGAGGTGATGTGGGCCGAGGAGGCGCCACAGCAGGACCAGTCCTGGATCTCGTCGAGCTCCACATCGAGCGTGCGCAGCACCTCGCGGAGCGATTGGTCATACTCGCGGCCGGTGCCGGTGAGCGAGCACCCCGGGAAATATCCGATGGACATGCTCATGATTCCTCCTCCGTGCGGCGGAAGATGCGCCGCAGCGTTTCACGGTTCTTCACACGATGGGGGAAAAGGGCGAGCTTGCCCTTGAGGAACATGGATGGTGCCACATCCACGTCCTGAAACAGGTCGAAGGTCGAAAGCTTGTAATCACGCACCAGGCCCACCTCGTAGGCGCGCCCGTGGTTGCGGATCTGGTTCAGGAAGGCGGTGTGGAACTTCGCGGTGGCACTGTCGGCGGCGGCCAGGCCACGGTGCCGGGCCAGTTCACGCACGGCATCCATGAAGCGCGCCAGGTCGAAGCTCTGCGGGCAGCGCGAGGTGCAGGTCTGGCAGCCGGCGCACAGCCATGGCGACTTCGAGGTCATGGCCTTGTCAAACAGGCCCAGCTGCACGTAGCGCACCACGCGGTTGGGAGGGGTGTCGGCATGGGCGCGCACAGGGCAGCCGGCCGAGCATTTCCCGCACTGGTAGCACATGGCAGGATCCTGACCGGTGATGGCGATCAGCTCGGCAACGAATCCCGTAACAGGAGAGGAACTCATGATGGCGTGTCTCCAAATGGGAATTTCCATCCGAAAAGGACGGGTTCCAGAGAAAGAAGTGTGATGAGGGGGATGTCGGAGGGGAGGTGCTTTTTCAAAACAGGAGCACGGCCGGGAAGCCGTTATTCGCTATTTTTTTATCGAACGAAACATGTCCAAAAATAGAATCCCACCGCCATGAATGCAAGCGAAATCTGCCTGCCTCGGAAAAAAACGACGTTGTCTTTCAAGGGAAATCTCTCTACTTTCATCCACACCAACTTTCAGACAGGGATATTCCATGAACGCCTCCCTCCCCGCACCGTCCCTTCCCCAGGCACCACTGACTCCTGCCGAGGCCCGCTGGCGCTGCCCACTCGA
>CAYUYM010000354.1:0-2002 GCA_964449305.1 uncultured Chromatiales bacterium
CTCCACCATCCTCCATTCGTGCCACCATGAAACACTTCTTCACCCAGGTCCTTGCGACAATGACGGGGTGCCTCTTCAGCGTCATCCTCCTCTGCGGTCTGTGTTTCGTCGCCGTCGTCGTGCTCATCGGGCTCGGTTCCGGCGAAACCAACGACATCCCGTCAGCCTCGATCCTCCACATCACCCTGTCGGAATCCGTCGTGGACAGGGCCCAGGACAATCCCATCGCCGAGGCGGGCTTCACCGGATTTGGCACGCGGGCGCTCGGGCTCAACACCCTCCTCACCACCATCACTTCTGCTGCAAACGACCCGGACATCGCCGGGATCTTTCTGGAGCCGGGAGGGATGTCCGTCGGCATGGCGACGCTGGAGGAGATCCGGGGCGCCCTGAAGGAGTTCTCCACCTGCGGAAAGTTCATCTATGCCTATGCAGACGATTATTCACAGGCGGGATACTTTCTCGCCAGCGTCGCAGACAGCATCTTCGTCAGTCCCATGGGCGGTGTCACCATGAAAGGCCTCGCATTTCAGACCATGTTCTTCAAGGGAGCGCTCGACAAGCTGGGGATTCGATCCCAGATCTTCCGGCATGGCCGCTACAAGAGCGCCGTCGAACCCTTCATGCAGCGCTCCATGAGCACGGAAAACCGTGAGCAGCTCGACGCATGCATCCGCTCCATGTGGGCGGTGTTTCGCAGTGAGTGCGCATCAGCACGCCACATCGACCCCTCCGTGTTCGATTCCGCGGCCGAGGACATGCTTGTCCGCACCGCCGCCGATGCCGTCGCACTGAAGCTTGTGGATCGCGCGGTGTACAAGGACGAAGTGCTCCGGCTCATGGCGCGGCACACGGGGGAGAAGGACATCACGGATCTCTCCTTCATCGGGTGCAATCGCTATGCCCGTTCCTCCTCCTTCCGCTCACCGTGGAAGAAGGGGCCGTCCTCCTCGGGAATCGCCGTCATCTATGCCTCGGGCGACATCGACCGAAGCTCCTCGGCCTTCGAGGGCATCGGTTCTGCCACCTTCAGCCGCACCATTCGCGACGCAGCGTTGGACAAGGACATCAAGGCGATCGTCCTTCGCGTGAACTCCCCGGGCGGTGACGCTCTCGCCTCCGATGTGATCTGGCACGAGGTGGCCGCAGCGCGGCGTAGCAAACCGGTGATTGTGTCCATGGGTGATTATGCCGCATCCGGTGGATATTACATCTCCTGTGCAGCCGACACCATCATCACCAACGCCGCCACCCTCACCGGCTCCATCGGGGTGTTCAGCCTCATGTTCAACATCCAGGATCTGCTGGATGCCCGTCTGGGCATCTCGTTCGACGCGGTACGAACGCACTCCCATGCAGATTTTCCCTCACCCTTCCGACCGCTCACCCCGGCCGAGGCCCAGGTGTTCCAATCCGATGTTGACCGCATCTACGATGCTTTCACGACACGGGTGTCCGAGGGGCGGCGCATTCCGAAGGAGACACTCGATCCGCTGTGCAACGGTCGCATCTGGGCGGGCAGCGATGCCATCGGTGTCAGGCTCGCAGACAGGGTGGGGGGGCTGCAGGCAGCGATCGATGCTGCTGTGCGGCGGGCCGGCTTGACATCCTACACCGTGGTGGAGATGCCGCCACAACGGGACGTCTTTCAGGAATTGCTTGATGTCATGAACGGTGAAGCGGAGAACCGGGCCATCGGCAGGGTTCTCGGGGCATCGCGCTGGTACATCGATGCGCTTCGCACACTTCCGTCATTGCAGGGCCCCCAGGCCAGGCTCCCATTCAGGGGCAGACTGCAGTGGTGAGGGACGTCACTGCTCGTCGAAAATCCATTCCTTCTGTTTCTTGAGGCGTTCGTCGATCTTCGCCTTCTTCAACAGGTCGATCGTTTCCCGCTCGCTTCTCCGACGCAGGAGCAGGGAGTTGCTGTTCGCCAGCTCCACTGCGACAATGGACATGATGGCCGCCGCGTCGCTCAGATACCGGCGCGACACCTTGTCGA
>CAYUYM010000355.1:0-2000 GCA_964449305.1 uncultured Chromatiales bacterium
TATCGGTGGCGAATATAGTTTCGGTTTTCCCTATGCCACAGTGGGCACCATAGACCCGAATTGTGAAGGGGAGGGAAAATGCATCGTCAAACTGGCTCCGGACATGAAGTCTGTTATTTGGGGTACACGGGTTGGTCCGTATCCCGAGGGGAGGGGTCAAACACAAATTGAAGTAGACATCTTCGGGAATGTGGTGATATTCGGTCAGTTGTACGAGGGGAACACCATCCCGTTGGTCAATGCCGCCATTGCGGATCGGCAGAATAACGGGATGTATCTTCAGAAGCTCTCACCAGATGCCGACCGCTTCATCTTTTCCACCTATATCGGTGGCAAGTACGGTGGTGAAGCTGAAGGCAGGGAGACAAGTGACATGGGACATCCCTTCATCGCCTCAGATGCATCCATCCATGTTGCAGGACGAACCACTTCGGCGGATTTCCCAGTCGTCGGGTCCAAGCGCACCTACTCTGGAGGAATGGATGGATTCTACATGCACTTCGATCCATCCGGCCGATTGTTGACGTCCTTCCCCTTTGGTGGAAGCAGCATGGACTACCTGTTTGACATCGGCATCGATACTCGGGGCAGGGTCTGGGCCTTGGGGCATACCACATCAGCCGATTTCCCGCTCGTGCATGCTTTGCCGAAGGGTCGTGACCTGAGATATGGCAATCTGACGATCACGGCATTTCTTCCTGGATCAGATTCCGTGGTGTTCTCCACGCTGTGGGACAAGATCGGTGTTCCGCAGCCCGGCTGGGGATGGGGCAGTGGACTGAAACATCTTCAGACCGGTGCGAACAACCATGTGACCTTTGCCTGTGATGGTGACAACCCCGTTGATCAATCCGAGGATGGATTTCTTGCCCGCTTCCGCGCTCCTCTCCCCGGAGGCGACTTTCTCCAATGCACCACGTCGGCCAATGACAGTGTCGGCTTCGAGGTGTTGCGCGCCATTCCATCAGGGCTCGATTTCACGGTTCAGGCCACGGTAAGGAACATCTCCGCACAGGACACCGCGTACAACGGCACCGTGTCCATTACGCTCCCACCAGGTCTGTCGTTCGCAGGGGCAACATCGGATCCCTCCCTTGCGCTGAAATCACCTTTCCTTCCGGGCGATTCCGCGCGTGTATCATGGTCGGTGCATGTGGACTCCATCACTGCGCGGGATTCCGTGTTCGTGATCAGCACGCAGGTCGTCTATGATCCTGTTGCCATCATGCCGAGCTGCGAGCATTCCTTCGTCCAATCCTCCCACGATGTTCCGGTTCATCGGTACACATCACCACTTCCCGAGATCGCCTGCACCATCGAGGCTGCGGACACGCTCCACCATCCTCTGGATGTTGATGCGGAGGGGGGCCTTCCTTTCTCCATCCGTTGTCGCATCCGGAACACGGGTGCTGTCCCGGTCACACTGTCCGCTCTGCGTCTCGTGCTGCCGTCGTCAGGCGTGGCATGGCTCCGGCATTCGCCTGCCGGGGATTCCCTGCGGCCCGGGGGGGCACTCGCACCAGGTGCGGAGCTTGCGCGTGATTGGGTGGTGGAGGCACGCTTCGTGCCGCAGACGCGGCGCTTCACCTATGCCATTGTCGTGATCGACAGCTTCGGCCTGCGCCTGCCAGGCTGCGAAGCGCATGTGGTCGTCCCGGGCGTCCGAGGCATCACCTGCTCCGTGACAGCCGCTGACACACTGCGTTTCGACATGCTGAGCGGGCGCTACACCCCGTCGCCTCTCAATCTTACCGTGTCCTACGCCAATGTTCTTGACACGGTCATCAGAAATGTCACCACTCGCATCAACCTTGACGGGTCACCGCATCTTCGCCTGATCGCCGGGGAGAGTGACTCGAAGTCACTGCCACCCATCCCGGCGCATGATGCCATGGGAGCGCGCTGGCGCCTCGATGTCATCCCGCATCCTTCCGCAGAGGCGCTCGATACCATCATCGTCCGCTACACCGCTCCGGGGTGGACGGAGGAGCGCTCCTGCA
>CAYUYM010000356.1:0-1952 GCA_964449305.1 uncultured Chromatiales bacterium
ACATCGAGCTTCCATCGCACACCCATTGTCTCATGAGCCGGGACGGCGGGGGGAGACTTCTGCAGCACATCACCTGCCGCGGGGCGGAGGTGCGGTGCGCTCGATACGTCGAGCCTCGCCATGATGCCTGCATACGCGGTGTCAAGGAAGTTGGTGAGCCGGAGGGTGATTTCGTGTGGTGACGGCGTGTACCTTCCGGAGTCCGTGTTGAACTGCAGAACCGATGGCCCGGTGAGCGCGCAGGTGAGCCCACGAAGAGCAGGAAGCTCCACCACGCGGTCACAGCCTGCATGCCGCACGCCGAAGCTGTCGATCACGGCGAGGCGGAGTGTGCACGTGCGTGGCAGTGGGTGCGTCGATGCGCGGACCGGCCAGTCCCGGACCAGTTCCTCACCGGGTTCAATTCTGCCACCAGGCCGGAGCGAGTCACCAGCCGGTGCATGCGTCATCCATGACGGCGACCCAGACCGCGGCAGCTCCAGAGCGAGCCCTGCCAGCGAGAAGGCCCGTGCTCCAGTGTTCCGGATCCTGGCACGGACAGTGAAGGGATTGGTCGTGTACGAGTCACCGGATTCCATGGTCGCCAGTGCGTCCGGCGCATCAATGGTGCACGACCAGGTGGGATCGGGAGAGGAGTACCTCTGAACAGGGACGTAATGTGCACAGTGAACAAAGGGACGTTCGCACTGGGGAGGCACCAGCTCGCGTTCATACCCGATGAAGGCACGGAACGTGAAGGACGTATCGATCGGCCCGATGGTGTCCACCCGCACCGTCCAGACGAACCGTGCGGTATCACCCGGAAGAAACGGCGAAGGCAGGGGATGCCAGGCGGCCTGTTCTGGCGGATCGAGGCTCGCACCTGCAGGCAGGCGAAGAAGCACATCGGCATCGTAAGCGGTGTCCTTCGCAGAGGGATTCGTCACGACCAGGGTGAGGGCAAACCTCCTCCCGGTGATGATGTCGTGGCTGGTCTCATGGCGCAGCGTGTCCGTTCCCGTGATGCTCCCACGCATGAAGTCCTGACCAGCAAAAGGGAGAAAGATGCGTGAAAGGAAGCTCTCATCGGTGATATATCCATAAATGGTGTCCGTGCGGGAGGATGCATCCCGGAGGGCATTGAACACCGGCAAACCGAAGACCGTCGGTCCTGCAAAGCTGACATAGCCAGACGGCCGCACTTGGAGCCAGTCATGGTCAGGATATTGCGGCCATAGATCCGCAATCGTCCATTGACTTGAAAACAGGATGGAGTCGGAATCCGCCTTCACGACAGACAGGAAGGCGTTGCGACGATGGGATTCGCGCGTCGGGGCCAGGGGATGGACGATGGGGAAATTCCTCGATTGAGTATCGATACGAAAGAACACGTTGCCGTCCGGATCAAGACCCATGGATTGCAATTGATCAAACAAAGATCCACCGAGATAGAAGGTCTGCTGGAATTGGCCTTGAGCAGACAGCTTGAGGTAATAGATGTCCACCTCCCCCGAATGCCTCCGTGTGGAGTGTATCATCGGAAGGTCGGGCGACAATGTTTCCACCGCAATATGGATGGAATTCCCCGGTCCGATTTGTGGAGCGACCTCGTTATCAACAACATCGCCGGGAAGATAGGTGGAAAACACGAAGGCGCGCGCATCGGGTGTGATTTTCTGCATATACAAAGTCGATGTCTTTCCTGTATCGGCATACGCCGCATTTACGAGTGGTATTCCACCGTACGCCCGATTGACACCTCCGACGTGAATGATATTATCCATGCTGTCAACAACGAACCCTTCATCGCACACACGGGACGCATATTTCTCGGGAGCACCGATCCGTGTGCCCCAGAGAACCGAATCCAATGAAGGCCGGAGCTTGACAATATAGCGACCAAAGCTGCTGCTATCTGAATGATCGATCGTTCCCGGAGTGAGATATTTGAACACGCCGAATTCATACTCACC
>CAYUYM010000357.1:0-1939 GCA_964449305.1 uncultured Chromatiales bacterium
ATCCACACGCGAAGATCCGCTTCCACCTTGTCAAAGACGGACAGCCCCTTCAGGATTGGTGTGCCTACCATACCGACGCAAGTGGCGCCAACCATAATCATCTTCACCACGTCTTCAGCGCTCGTCACGCCGCCAACACCCAGTACCGGCACGGAGACGTTTTGTGCGATCTCCGCGATGTAGGCAAGGGTCAGGGGGAATATGGGCGCAGATGACAGATATCCAAAGGCGCCATCGCAGCCCAAGATCGGTTCGCGAAGCTCGACATCGATGTCCATCGCGGGGCCCACAGCATCCATGGCGGCGATCATACTAACGCCAGCGTCCTCCAGGCGTTTGCAAAGATCACCGATGTTCTTTACAAAGGGAGGTATCTTCACCATCAGCGGAACGCTCACCTGTTTTCTCGCGCACCGGATGGCTTCCACCAGATTCTCCGGCTCATAGTCGGAGAAGGTCACGATGGAAGCCCCATGCTCCTGGAGCACCGCGGCAAACTCCGCAGCTTTACTGGGCGGGCACTTGTTGGTGCCGATGTTAACAAACAGCGGCATGGGAATGTGAATTTGATCCAGCTCGGGCAGCCATCCGTCGAGGTCTGTCGCTGTCCAATCTGCGTTGATCAGTCCGCGCCCGGCAGCTATCATATAAGGATTTTCAGAACGGGAATCCTTTTCTTGGATACTCTTTGTGGTGATTGCGCCGATGGAATGTTCCGCCGCCCGTTGAATTAACCGTGCGTTGGCGGTGAGCGGTCCCTCCGATAACACCAAGGGGTTCTTCATGCTGATGCCTGCAACTTTTACAGACAGGTCAATTTCAAATGCCATTGTCATTTCCTCAAGTCATATTGTATGGTTTTCAGAGATTACATGCAGAGCGTTTCGATCAAATTACAATAGACCTCCGCCACGTTGCACACTTCATCGATGTCCACCTCTTCATAGGGTGTGTGTGCCATTTTGCCATCCCCCGGTCCATAGACCAGCGTGGGAATATGCAGATCGTTGATGAGAAAGTCCATGTCGTTATAACCGTTGGAGTAGCACTTCTTCAAGGGTGCGAGCCCGCTTTTCACTGCCGCTTCATTCAGATAGCTGTAGAGCACGCAATCATCCTTCCTCCATGTCGGATTCAGGCCACGTTCACGGATAGGCGCCCAGTGCCAGTCCGGCCGTGCCACTTCTACGGTAGCTTCGATGGAAGGATCAATCTTCTTCGCTTCTGCAACAACGGCTTTCACCTGTTCCAGCGCCATGGGTGTGTTTTCTCCCGGGATCGTTCGGCGGTCCATCCAAATGATGGCCTCGCCGGGCACGTTGTTGTAGGCGGTGCCAGCATCCATCTTGCTGACGCAGATGGTCCCCTGTTTCACGCCGAACTCACCAAGATCCACCTCGGGAAATCTCATGGCAAAGAGGCCCTTGAGAATCTCCAGGGACTTTTCAATGGCATTGACGCCCACCCACGGGTTGCTGGCGTGGGCGGTCTTGCCTTTGACAGTAATGCGGATTGGGGTCGTTCCCTTGCAGCCAAACTCGCAGGTAACGGTATTGGTGGGCTCGGTCGTGAGCGCGTAGTCCGCCTTCACCACACTCTTGGACAGGGCATAGCTGCCCCGATGCTCGGATTCCTCGTCAATGACAGCCGCAACGCACACCGGCTTTTTCAAAGTCTTGCCGGAGCGCTTCATCGCGATGAGCGCAGCGATCGATGCCACGAGGCCGCACTTCTGATCCACGATGCCCCTGCCCCACATCTTGTTGTCTGTGATTTTTGTGTTGAAGGGATCCGGCATATCAAGCACCGGCACGGTGTCATAATGGCCGTGAAGCATCAACCCTAACGTTTTTTCATCATAATGCTGTGCCCCAAGGGTTATCATTACGTTAAAGCGGTCTTCTGTACAGGGCATGATGTCTACCTGGAGACCGTTCTC
>CAYUYM010000358.1:0-1936 GCA_964449305.1 uncultured Chromatiales bacterium
GATCAAAAAGGCCTTCGACAGCGGCGCAGACGGGGTGCGGATTCCGCCGGGCGACTACCGTTTCGGCCAGGAGCGCTATGAAGGGGCGAGGCCGCTCTATCCGCTGGGCTTCGCCGACATGCGGCGCGATGCGGAGCATCCCTTCGTGATCGATGCGACGGGCACGACGTTTTGGTTCGACCTCGATGACAAACAAATGCCGCCGGGCCACCGCTGCGTGGGCTTTCAGAGCTGCCGGAACATCGTCCTGCGCGGGGCAATCATTGATCGCGGCACACGGGGCTGCATGGAAGGCCGCATCACACGCATCGACCGGGCAGGCAACCGTTTTGAGATCCAACCCTCGCCCGGCATCGCAGTGCCCGCAACATACAAGGGCGGCGATGAGCAACGGCTCTTTCCCTTCAAAAGCGATGGCCGCTTCTGCGCGCCGCTCTATGATTTAAATCCGGGCGCCCACAAGCTGCGCTACAAGGACGTCACGCCCTCCGTCGAGGGTCGCTATTGGATCAACATGCGGGACCCCGATCTTATGGAGCGCATCCATGATTCGAAGTGGGAGCGAGCGTATGGCGACCTCGGGGTGGTGCGCGTGGGCGATGGGCTGTCCTGTCTCTACACGACCGCCGGAGCCATCGCGCTCGAAGATTCGGCGAACATCACGCTGCACGGCGTGAGCGTCTATGTCGCCAAGGGCGGCCCGAGCGAAAGCGGCGGCGATGGCGCGCATCTCTGGAAAGACTGCTACTTCGGCCCGCGCCCGGGCACGAGCCAGTGGAAAGGCGCAGATGGTTATCTGTGCCGCTCCACGCGCTATGGAACGACACTCGACAACGTGACCATCCGGCACACCGCGGATGATCTCCAGAACTTTCACGGCATTTGGGGCAAAGTGAAGGCCGTGTCCGGCCATCAAGTCGCGCTGGAGACGAATCCCTCCCTGCGTCCCACGCTCGCCAACGCCCGCCCCGGCGACCGCCTGCGCTTCATCCATCGCAAAACCGGCGTCATTCTTGGCGAAGCGAAACTCACCGCGCTCAAAGATTTCCAACTCACGCTCGATCAAGATGCCGCGCCCTTCGCCGATGCGCAGGCCGAGTGGCTCGATCACGAATGCGCAGGCTGGGTGGTGCAAAACTGCCAGTGGGAAGACAACTTCCAGCGCCTGCTCATCATGTCCGGCCCCGGCACCGTGCGCGGCTGCACCTTCACGCGCATGGGCAGCAACATTTCGCTCAACACAGGTATGGGGCTGGTCGGCGGCATCCCCAGCGACATCACCATCGCCGACAACATCTTCACCGATGTGAATCCTCGTCCGCACGGCGCAACCGTCGAAGCCCGCGCTCACAACGCCCAAGGCCAGGACGGCATCCCGCCCATCGAGCGCCTCGTCATCATCGGCAACACCTTCATCCGCAGCGGCGGTCCAGCGATGAACCTCATCGGGATCAAAGACTCTCGGATCGAGAACAACCGCATCGGCTCGCCAGCGCGTGCCACCGTCATCGCGAGGCCTGCCGACAAAGCCGACCGCCAAGCCATCATGCTCCGTCACTGCAACGCCGTGGAACTGAAAGACAACACGTTCAACGATCCCGAAAGCCACACCCGAGCCGATGCGAGAAGCCAGAGTTCAATGCTCGGCTTGGATGTGACGAAAGACATCACGCTCGATGGCAAGCGCCTCCCAAATGCACCGTAAAGCAGCTCTGAATCTATGGCAACAGAAGGTCTTTCCCTGTCCGCATGACGCCTCGCTGGATGGCCACGCTGAGGATCTCCTGGCGGCCCGCCCCCTGACTCATACAGGCCACACGAATAGGCAACGGCTCCACCCGCCGCGGGCGGAGCCCGCAACCCAAACAGGAATAAGGGAGTGCGGGAAGGGTGGAATGACGAGGGGGACCGCTGAAACGGCCGACGTTGCCCGCCA
>CAYUYM010000359.1:0-1932 GCA_964449305.1 uncultured Chromatiales bacterium
GTGCCGCGGCCGCCATCCGCCGGTGGGGCGTCGGCCGTCGCGCGCTGACGGAGCTGCCGCAGGTCGTTCGTCGACAGGCACTGCTGGGCTTCCAGGGAATCGAGTATCATGAGATTGCGCTGCTGCATGGTGGTCTTTGCCGCGGGTTTCCGCTCCGGTTCCCGTGCCTTCCAGGACTTGGGATCCTTCGTGGTTGCTGCATCCCACGAACGCTGCAGGGCCGAACGCCGTTTCGCTGTGTCAGGGCTCATTGCCGTGCCGGCTGCCTTGGAGTCGGTTTTTCGCCATGACGATCCCACGGATCCGGGACTTGTCCAGCCCTGTGCAATGCACCGAGGACCGGTTGCCAGCATGAGACACAGGACTGCGAGGGACGCCGCAAGCAATCGTCGGGGCTTTGGTGTGATGGGCGCCATGGGGTTTCCGCTGTGATGTTCGTTGAAGGAAGGATGGGAAATGACTCTGCTCCGACAGGCTCAAGCTCAATACAATGTCTAAGCTCTGGTCAAATAATGTAATGAGTTAATTCAACGCAAAATCTTGTTGTAAAGTATAGACTTACCATAAAAAAGTCAAGCGCCCCGCAAAAAAAACGGGGCGCTTGAAAATGTGGATGAAAATGGGACTATTCGCTTTCCTGCTGCACGTCGGTTTCCTCGGATGCGGCCACGCGCGAGACGTCGCTCACGCTGTCTTCACCCTTGAGATTGATCAGCCGCACCCCCTGGGTGTTGCGGCTCAGGACGCGGAGTTTGCGCACGGCGATGCGGAGAATGCTGCCCTTCTTCGTGCTGATGACGATGTCATCGTCGTCGGTCACCTCCTTGATCGACACCACCGGCCCGGTCTTCTCCGTCACATTCATGGTGATGATACCCTTGCCCCCGCGCTTCGTGATGCGGTACTGGCCGATCTCCGACCGCTTGCCATAGCCCTGTTCGCTGACCACGAGGACATTCTTGTTGGAGCGCGCGATGATCATGCCGATCACATAGTCGTCGTCGTAGAGGTTGATGCCGCGCACGCCGGTGGCGCTTCGCCCCATGTCGCGGACCTCAGTTTCCGGGAAGCGGATGGCCTGCCCCCCGTGCGTGGCGATGAGCACATCGTTGGTGCCGTCGGTGATCTGGGCGTCCACCAGGCTGTCCGCGTCGGCAAGGTTGATGGCGATGATGCCCGTGGAACGCGGGTTGCTGTAGGCCGACAGGGCCGTCTTCTTGATGGTTCCGTTCTTCGTGACCATCACGATGAACTGCGTTTCATCGAATTCGCGGACCGTGACAAATGCGGCGATCTTCTCATCCTTCTGTTTGTTGATGATGTTCACGATGGATCGGCCGCGGGAGGTGCGGCTCGCTTCAGGCACCTCGAACACCTTGAGCCAGTAACAGCGTCCGAGACTGGTGAAGAAGAGAATGTAGTGGTGCGTGGAGGCCGTGAACATGTGCTCCACGAAGTCGTCCTCGCGGGAGGCTGTGCCGGCGATGCCCATGCCGCCCCGCCCGTGGCGCTTGTAGGTGCTCACCGGCGTCCGCTTGATGAAGCCCTGGTGGCTGATGGTGATCACCACATCCTCCTCGGCGATGATGTCCTCGAGGCGGAAATCCGTGAAGTCGTGGATGATCTCGGTCCGCCGATCATCGGAATACTTGGCTTTGAGCGTCAGGAGCTCCTCGGAGATGAGCTGCCAGCGGAGCACTTCGTTGTCCAGAAGCCCCCGCAGGCGGGTGATGAGCTTGATGAGGTCCTTGTATTCGTCCTCGATTTTCTGCCGTTCAAGGCCCGTGAGTCTCTGGAGGCGCATGTCGAGAATGGCCTTCGCCTGGATCTCGGACAGTTTGAAGCGTTCCATGAGGTTGTGCCGTGCGGTCTCGACGTCGGGGCTGGCCTTGATGGTGGCGATCACCTCGTCGATGTTGTCGAGCGCGATGA
>CAYUYM010000360.1:0-1928 GCA_964449305.1 uncultured Chromatiales bacterium
CCAACAGACTGCGCATCTTCCCCTTGAGTGATGACCCAGGGATGTAGGGCAGATTTGTGAGCGGGTTCCGGATCACCGTCTTGTCCGCACCACCGATGGACAGCCCCATGTTTGTACCTCCGATGTGGAGACCGGACACTGCGGTGATCTCGCCGGAGATTCTGATTTTCTTGACAATCATTCCTGTCGTCATGGTCATTTCCCTCCTGATGCGCGATGGTAGGCAAGTATGGCTTCAAACAATGCTGCAAAATTCTCGAAACTCTGTTGCTGGGATTGCGGACCGGCCGACGCAACGGCATCAATGGCGACATCCAGATTCATCCGCAGCATTTCCGCCCCCTTTTTACTCGCTCGTTTTGCAGCATACGCAAGCCGTGGTTTCAACATGAGGAGGCTTTGAAGATTAAAACCTTTCATCTGCATCTTCTTGACCTCTCCAAAAACATTTCGGATCTGCGAAGTGGTGAGTGCCTGTTCCCTTTTCCCCTCGGGAGCGACCATCTCCTTCCCCATTGTTTCGCACCATTGGATCGCCTCCGGGGTCAATCCATCCTTGATCCACGATTGGATCTGTTGTTCATTCATGATCAAACCTCTCTGGTTAAGTATTCAAGCCATTGTGTGATTATCGGAAGGAGCGTCATATATTCCTGTTTCGTTTTACGGGATGTGATCACGTCGGCAGCCAGCTCGTCGATTTCGTCCTTCATGGCCTTTTCGCGCTCGCCGAAACGTGCGAGTGAATAGCAGGCAAGCCAGCGCCACCGGCCCCATGTGGGTCGGCCTTCTTGATCATGTGTCGCGCAGATCGACGCCAGATGACGCAGGATGGAGCGTGGCAGTCGACTGCCATCCTTCCCACGCATGATGAGGCCATAGTATTTCCTGACGTCCTCGGAGATTCGTGCGAAATCATCCCAGCCTGTGGTGACGCCAAACAGGGTGACGGCATCCTTTGAGGCGGAGGTGCCATCGCGCAGCGTGCGGGATCCCTTGGCGCGGGCTTCGGCATCTCCTGCCATCAATGCCGCCTTGGATACCGGCTGTCCACTCTCGAACAGGACGATACCCGCCGAGAGTGTGAAATCGGGATGGTTCGTTGTATAGCGACGGAAGGACTCGCGGATCCACAGGGCCACATCGGGCAGCACATTCCAGACACCGATGATGCACAGATCGTCTCCCCCGGAGTAGACAATCTCCATCACGTCCTTCAGTGGGGTCCCCCTGCGATCTTCGTTGATGCCGGCGGAATCCCAATGCAGCGTCTTGAGGCGGTTGACATATCCGGAGAAGAAGAAACCCACCATTGAGGAGAGCTGGACGATGCGTGAGAAACTCGCCCCGCTGCCAAGCCCGCGACGGAAGAGGAGCCCGAGGTTGTCCGCATCCATGCGCAACATGCCCATGCGCCTGATTCCGACTGCCGAGGCCACCACCTCCTCGAACGATCCCTCCATCGCCCATGGTCCGCCGTACATCCTCCAGCCCTTCCGGCCACTGCTCTGGACATCGAGAAAATGATCCGGCTCCAATGCATACCGGTACATCGGCACGCCGGAGCATTCCTCCTGCTCGTTGATGACGATCGATCGGCTGGCGAGGATGGAAAGCCGATCATCCTGAACCGATGGACTGTCACCGTAGACGGTGATTGATGCGGCACCATGCTTCAGCATGCTTCCCGCACGAATCGCCTCATACTGCTCGCGGCTGATGTAGCGTGGGGCGGTGCTGATGTCCTCGTCCTCCTCCTTCGGCAGTTTATACACCCTCCCATCGGTTTGGGTGTCCACGGCCGTGTATTCATCACGGAGCCGATATTCCTGCCCGAGGTCGGCAAAGGCACACAGATACCGTCCGGTGTTGTGACAGGTGACCACGTCTCCGGATGGTGGGCGAGGGTCAAAGAAGCCTGGCTCGCG
>CAYUYM010000361.1:0-1923 GCA_964449305.1 uncultured Chromatiales bacterium
ATCACCAGCGCCATGCCGGTCATGATGCTGTTCTCCAACTCCGCGACGGATCGCTTGATGTCGATTGACTGATCGTTGGTCACGCTCACGACCACACCGTTGGGGAGCGCGGGCGTCTCCCTGGCGATGATGTCCTTCACATCGTCGGCGATGCGGACAAGGTTCTCCCCGGCGCGCTTCTTGATCGCGAGCGTCACCACCGGGTTGTCGTTGAGGCGGCTGAAGGTCTTGCGATCCTCGAAGGAGTAGCGGACATCCGCCACGTCACGGATGTAGATCGGCTTCCCGTTCCGCTGCTTGACAACGATGTCCTCGATGGGCTTCGGTGTCTTGAACTCGCCGGGGATGCGCACGGTGTAATCGGTGGAACCGTTGTCGATGCTGCCACCGGGAACGTTGATGTTCTCGGCACGGATCGCATTCGTGACGTCGTCCAGGCTGATGTTGTAGCCGTGGAGGCGGTGGATGTCGCAGTTGATCTGCACCTCGGGCTCAAGGTTGCCGGAGATCTCCGCGCTCAGGATGCCGGGGATGGATTCGAACTTGTCCTGGAAATTGTCGGCGATGGTCTTCAGCCGCGAAGGGCCGAGCGTCCCTCCGATGCTGACATACATGATCGGGAATTCGGAAAGGTTGATCTCCTTGACGATGGGCTCGAGGATGTCGGTCGGGAGCTTGGGACGCGTGGACGACACCTTGTCACGCACGCGGCGGAGCGCCTCGTCGATGTCGACGCCGGTGTTGAACTCCACCTTGATGGTGGCGACCCCCTCGCTCGACGACGAGGTGATCTCCTTGACGTCCTTGATGGTTTTCAGTTCGCGCTCCAGCGGTTGCGCCACCAGCCCCTCCATGTCACTCGGCGATGCACCGATGTAGGGCACGGAGATGATCACGATGGGGATGGTGATGTCCGGAGAGGCCTCGCGGGGCATGCCGATGTAGGCCGTGGCCCCCACGAAGACGATGATGATGATGAGGATGTAGACCGCGACGCTGTTGTCGATGGCCAGATTCGAGAGTTTCATTCGTTGTGTTCCAAGTCGGGCATGAAGGGATCAGTTTTCGACCACGAGTTTCTGACCACCGGCAACGTTCTGGAAGCCGAGCGTGATGAGGCGGTCACCGGCGTTGAGCCCGGCGAGGACGAGCACGTTGTTTCCGTCGGTGCCACCAAGTGTCAGCACGCGCTCCTCCGCCACGCCGTTGTTCTCCACATAGACCACTGTGCGGTCCTTGTCCACGGTCTGAAGGTAGTCCTGCGAGATGACGATGCAGTTCTTCTTCATCCCCAGGGTGACGGAGGCGGTGGCGATCATGTCGGGCTTGAGTTTCCCGCCGCCGGCAATGGAGATCTCGACGGGGATGGAGCGGCTGTCACGATTGACCGCCGCACCGACGAACTTGATGCCACCCCGGAAGGTCTCGCCTGGCAGCGCGTCGACGCGCAGTTGCACGGGGTCACCCACCGAAAGGTTGCTCGAGTACCGCTCCGGCACACCGACCTCCACCTTGAGTGCACCAAGGTTCACCACATGGGCCACGGGCACTCCGGGACCCACCATCTCGCCCGCGTCAATGAGGCGTGCATCGAGGATGCCGGCGATGGGGCTCTTGATCGTCAGCTTGTCGAGACGGGCCCTGGCAAGGTCGGCCCCCGCCTTTGCGGCGTCGCGCTGGTATTCGAAGGTCTTGAGCTGCAGTTCCGAAAGGGCCTGCTCGTCATACACCTTCTTCTGCTTTTCGTAGTTCGTCTGGGCGATGAGGTACTGGGCGTTGGCGGCGTCGAATGCTGCGCGCAGAAGAGCGTCGTCGATCTGGGCGATCGGCTGACCGGCCTTCACATGCGCGCCCTTCGGGACGAGCCCCCTGGGGCTCGTTTTGCGCAAAAGCTTCAATAACCGTCAGCACGCCGTCCGCGAT
>CAYUYM010000362.1:0-1886 GCA_964449305.1 uncultured Chromatiales bacterium
CTGTCGCGGAATACACATGTGGTGTCACCAGCGGGATTCAGTTCCTTCCGCCACTCCGCCATCCGCATCCCGATGGCCTCCACATCCTCCCGTGCAATCTGCCGCGACAAGCACACCATCAACACCCCGCCGCCAATGGAGTATAGGACATGTGATGGCTGTTCGGGCGTTGCATGCAACGCCCCTACGTTTGACGTTTGAATCGGCACGCAAAGATCCAACCCCAACTTCAACAGCAGCTCATACAGAATGTCCTGCTCCGTGCGCTCATCGCGCAGATGCTCGATGGACATCTGCAGCGAGCCTTCCAGATCCTTGGGGTCAGGCCCCCAGGCATGGATGTTCGATGTGTCGAGCTTGAAAACACGGAAACCGAGGTCAGGAGGAGTGGAGAGTGGAGAGTTGAAAGTGGAGAGAGGAGAGTGGGGAGCGGCAGCTTCGGATGCAGATGAATCTGCCTCGACAAACATCGTCCCCTGCCCCGCACCCCGCTTCGCGCTTCCAGCTTCTGGCTTCTGGCTTCTGGCTTCTTCCTTTGTGCTTCTCTCTTCCCATTCCGCGCGAATCTTTGCACCGGCGCGGCGCAGGCGCTCTTTGGTGATATCAGCAATGGTCGGATAGTCATTATGTTCCGTTTGTTCTGGAAGCTGAATCAAAATGTAACGACGCTTTCCACAGTCTTTAACGTTCTGACTCATGATAGCTTGAGCGGTTGTTCCAGACCCAGCGAAGAAGTCCAACACGATTCCATCTTTACTTGGCGTGCCCTGATCTGCAAGCGTTTGAAGTAGGCTTACTGGCTTTGAAAAGGGAAAAATCTTTTCTCCAAACAATTCTTGGATGATCCTTGTGCCTTCCGTAGTGTTTCCAACATCTTCCAGCCATGATGAAAACCCAGTTTCTGAACGGGTAATCTCGTCTAGGAACTTTTTCAAACGGGGCCGACCTTCTGGTTTTTGAGGCCAAAGAACTCGGTCTTCAGCAATTAATTTGTCCATAGTTGCTGGCGAGCAGGACCAGCCACGTGTGGGCGATGGCGGATATTCGATTCCAGTCTTTGGATTCACGACGGTGTAGTGAAGATTAGGACGCTCTTCTCGATTAGCTATTCCGGTCAAATCTGCGCTGAACCAAGCACCACGAGGATCGTTATCGGGATTACTGTATTTGTCTATATCAATCGGATTTCCCTTCAGTTTCGCTCCAGCCTTTTTATAACAAACGACATATTCATGGTCAGACGAGGCTCGGTCATCATTTCGGCTGTCCGCCATCAACCTCCGTTGCCAAACGAACGTGATCAAGAACGACTCTTCGCCGAACAGCTCGTCACTAAGTCTGCGTAGGTTGATGAATTCATGGTCATCGATACTCAACATTATGATACCGTCTTCGCGGAGTAGATTCCATGCAAGCTTCAGCCTCGGATACATCATATTGAGCCAATCGGTGTGGAAGCGGCCGGAAGCTTCGGTGTTGGTGCTGACCTTGCGTCCGCCTTCGGTCTGGCCGGTGATCTCGAGATAGTTGCGGATGTTGTCGCGGTAATCGTCCTTGTACACAAAATCCTTCCCCGTGTTGTAGGGCGGATCGATGTATATCAGCTTCACTTTGCCGGCATAGGATTTCTGGAGGAGCTTGAGCACTTCCAGATTGTCGCCCTCGATCATGAGGTTCTGCGTCGTGTCCCAATCCACGCTGTCCTCCGGGCAGGGGCGCAGGGTGCCGGTGGAGGGCGTGAGGGCGAGCTGCCGGGCAAGGCGCTTGCCGTGCCAGGTGAGGCCGTACTTCTCGTCGGCATCCGTCACCGTGCTGTCGCCCACAAGCTGCCTGAGCACATCCACGTTCACCGCGGCGCCGTCGGCGGCTTCGGTGAGGAGCTCCGG
>CAYUYM010000363.1:0-1877 GCA_964449305.1 uncultured Chromatiales bacterium
CCAGGCGCAGGGATGCGAGGTGATCCACCTCGGGCACAACCGCTCCGTGGCCGAAATCGTGGATGCCGCGATCCATGAGGATGCGCATGGCATCGCCATCTCATCCTACCAGGGTGGGCACATCGAGTTTCTCACCTACATGAAGGATCTCCTCGTGGAGCGGGACGCGGCCCACATCCGCATCTACGCCGGTGGCGGTGGTGTGATCGTGCCGGAGGAGGTCGAGCAGCTCCATGCCCATGGCATCGACCGGGTCTTCACCCCGGAGGATGGCCGCGAACTCGGCCTGCAGGGCATGATCAACCACATCCTTCGTGCGTGTGACGCCGATGTCGATCGTGCCACACCGGACGGCCCCCCCGATGCCGCGAAGATCGCCGGGCTGGCCACGCGTCCGGGGGGCTTCCGCGATCTCGCCCGCATGCTCACCCACCTCGAGAACCATCCCGACGTGGAGGCCCCTGTCCTGGAGCACGGCACGATCCCTGTTCTTGGCATCACGGGCACCGGGGGCGCCGGCAAATCCTCCCTCACCGATGAACTCACGCGTCGCTTCCTTTCCGAGTTCCCAGGGCTGCGCATCATGATCCTTTCGGTGGATCCATCGAAACGGCGCACCGGCGGAGCGCTTCTGGGCGACCGCATCCGCATGAACGCCATCATCTCCACACTCCCGGAAGGGAACCGCAGGGTGTACATGCGATCCTTCGCCACACGCGCCGCGAACACGGCCACATCATCGGCGCTCCGGCATTCCATCGCCCTCGGCAGGAGCGCGGGATTCGACTTCATCATCGTGGAGACCGCCGGCATCGGGCAGTCCGACTCCGAGATCGTGGACCTCGTGGATGTGTCCGTCTACGTCATGACGCCGGAGTATGGCGCGGCGACGCAGCTCGAGAAGATCGACATGCTCGACCTCGCCGACATCATCCTGCTCAACAAGTTCGAGAAACGCGGCGCAGAGGACGCCCTGCGCGACATCCGCAAACAAGTCCGCCGCAACCACAACCTTTGGGACACGCCCGACGACACGCTGCCGGTGTACCCGACGATCGCGAGCCGCTTCAACGATGCCGGCACGAACCATGCCTTCAACCGGATCGTCACCGCATTGAACGCTCGGACGGGGGTGTCGTGGCACACCGATCTCGGCGCCGATGCCGTCGTCCCAGCCCAGTCGATCATCATCCCGTCAGATCGCACACGGTACCTCGCCGAGATCGCTGACACCGTCCAGTCCTACAAGGCATCGGTGGAGCGTGAGGCGTCGGCGGCCCGGCGCTGGCACCATCTGGCGGAGGCAAAGGCGGCCCTCATCGAGGCGGCCGCACGCCGCGACGTGCGCATCAGCGGACAGGGCGGCACCGTCACCGTCGGCACCGGCCGTGTGGATGCGACGCTTCTTGAGGAGCTGTCATCGCAGGCCGCATGGCATGCCGACCAGGTGTCGCTCGAAAGCCGCGATCTGCTGGAGAAATGGGATGACGCGCGCCAGGCCTACCGGCAGGACCAGCTCATCACCCGCGTGCGTGATCGCGAGATCGTGACCGATCTCCACACAGAGACGCTCTCCGGAACGCGCATCCCGAAGGTCGCCTTTCCGACACTGTCGGACTGGGGCGACAGGCTTCGCTGGGCGCGGCGTGAGAACGTCCCGGGCAGCTTTCCCTTCACCGCAGGCGTGTTTCCCTTCAAGCGGGAAAACGAGGATCCGACACGCATGTTTGCGGGCGAGGGCATGCCCGAGCGCACCAACCGACGCTTCCATTACGTGTCGGCGGGTATGCCGGCTGTGCGGCTCTCCACCGCATTCGATTCGGTGACGCTCTACGGCGAGGACCCGCATGAACGGCCCGACATCTACGGGAAGATCG
>CAYUYM010000364.1:0-1867 GCA_964449305.1 uncultured Chromatiales bacterium
TACCGGTGTCATTGGGACCAGATGCGCGATCATGACCCAGACGTCTTCGATCGCATGTACCAGCCGGTTGTGTGCATCCTTGCCGCCGCCTATGAACCGGTGCCAGCCAGTCAAGTAGCAGAGTGGACCGGCCTGGGTTCATCATCGGTCAGTCGTGTTCTTCATGACTGGGCTGAGTTCCTGCACAGAGAGCCGAGCTCAGACGACGAGCCAGGGTATCGACTTTACCACGCTGCTTTCCGGGATTATCTGCAGGAGGAGGTGGACCCCGGTCTGAAAACTTACCACCGAATGATAGCGCGTGCCGAAGTAAGACGGTTCAGGAAGTTGTGAGTAACTGAGAGCACCCGTGCGGACGTAGTGAGGGCAAGTGTGTTTCGTGAGGCGCAAGACGGGCGCACCGTGCGGGAAACCATAAGGTAGCCTCGAACATGCGTTACTGTCTGCGGCACATCATCAAGCACTTAATCGCAATTTCAGCATGGGATGAAGTGGAAGAGGTCTTATGTTCAATACGATTCCTGGACGCAATCGCAGATAGCGGGCTGATCTTCGATCTCATAACCGACTTCGGGCGTGCACGCCAAGCCATGCCGCAGGCGCGAGCAGGTCGACGTACGCTGGGGGTGCTCGAGCAGGCTCTGCGCCGCGACCTTCACTTCATTCAACGTCACCCTACGACGGTGTTCCAGTGCCTTTGGAATAGTTGCTGGTGGTATGACTGTCCATGGGCTGAGCAACAGTACGATGCGCCGGAAATGGGCTGGAGCCCAGTCGGTCCGCCTTGGAGGCAACCTGGCCCCAAACTGCACGAGCTCCTGAGCAAGTGGCGGGCCAAGAAGGAGCAAGCGGATCAGGGCTACATCTGGGTGCGGTCGCTACGGCCCCCTGCTCTTGCCCTGGGTGCCGGAACACACACAAAGCTGCAGGGCCACGAGCAAATGGTGCGAGCTGTCTCGTTCGTCGCAGACGGAACACACGTTGTGTCTGGTTCCTTCGACGGGACCGTTCGCATGTGGGATGTATCCTCGGGACATGAAGCTCAACGTCTAGGGCCGCTGGGAGAACCTATTGCAGCGGTTACATGCTCTCCAACTGACACGGTAGTCGCTGTTGCGACCTTGAGCGGTGAAGTGAGTACTTGGAATCCCGGCCAACGCACGCACACGCGAGTCCTCACGCATCACAAGGGCGTGAGCCACCTTGCTTTTTCCCCCAACGGACGCCTGCTAGCCGTGCTGTGCCGAAACGGCGAGGCGGAGGTCTGGGACATTGTCAGCAAGGAACGAGTTGCCGAGTTTGGTGCAGATGACCACCGGATAGTGGTCCGACACGCCTCAACTGATGGGTTGACCACCGCCTTTGAAGCTCCATTGGGGGCGGATGTTCGGATGGCTGGCACACCTCAAAATACGCGTGTCGGAGCAATAGCCTGCCTAGCTTTCGGCCAGGACAATCTCCTGTGCATCGGCTGGAAGGACCGTTGTTTGGCATTATGGGATCTGCAGACGGGCCGAGAGACCTTTCGTTCGAAAGATGATCATTGGGGATCTATCGTGGCCGTGAGTCTCTCGACCAACGGTAAATGGTTTGCGTCAGCAGACGCAGGCGGAAATGTGAAAATCTGGGATTCTGTGACCGGGTCTGTCCGCCATCATTGCGTGGCCGGTCCTGACCCCATCTACGCCCTGGCAACACCGTTGTCGGAGCCCATTCTCGTCGGCGGTTCGGCCGAAGGCACCTTGTATGTGTGGGACGTGCGGAGTGGGGCGTGCACTCGTCGTTACCACGGCCATGAATCAACCATCCACTGCGTTGCCGTGAGCCGTGATGGCCTGATGGCCGCCTCCGGATCCGACGATGGTAT
>CAYUYM010000365.1:0-1867 GCA_964449305.1 uncultured Chromatiales bacterium
CATCAATCACGCTCGTCGGCCTCGATGGCTGCAAGGAGGGCCATCGCGTTGTTAAACGTCTTCGTATTGGCGCGTCGCACAACCCGCAATGAGGTCTGTACACGCGAGACCGCCGCATCTTCCTCTGCCAGAAGGAGCTCCTCATAACGGCTTTTCGACAAGACGACATATTGCGGTTTGTTGTTGCGGATGATGTAGAGATCACCGTTTTCCATGGCATCATCAAACGCCGCAACACCGCGTCGTTGGATTTCCTGGGCCGGGATGGTGTTCATTATGCCATCGCCTGGAGTATGGTTTTCAGTACGGTTGTACGTACGCCCATATATGACGCCACCCTTTCTCGAACAGATCGCCACGCCATGTTCAATACACTCCGATGCAACGCGCAGCCGGCTAATGCCGCTGGAGAGATCGTCGTGGACAGTTGACAGTGAACGGCTGCCAGGAACTGGTGACCGGGGTCACTCGACCAGCGCTTTTCCCCATGCCAATCCGTCCGGGCTTTCTACGACGACAATATACAATCCCTTCGTGAGATGATGCATCGGGACGGTCGTGATCTGCGTCCCGGGCATGGTGATGGACGACTGTGTCCGGTGCACCTCCCGCCCCATGATATCGGTGATCACCAGCGTGTATGGCCCCGCCCTGCGGGCGTCGAAACGCACGCTGAGGTCGCCGGTGATCGGGACCGGCGCGAGTTCCAACCTGAAGGGCTGCGGCACCGGCCGCTTATCCTCCTGCTCCACACCGGATACCTGCGAACAGGTTGGGCAGACATAACTCACGACCTTGGTCATGATCACGGTATCCGACGGCGCATGGATGATGCGCAGAAATTTTTGCGTGCCGGGTGTGCAGTCGGTGGTCCTGAAGTAGATCGCACAGCAATCCTCATTGATCAGCGATTCGGAGATCACGCGGTACATCGAATCGAGCATTGAGGCCTGATGGATCTCGTACAGCCTCCCTCCCGATGCGTTTGCAATGGCTTCCATGCGCTGCCTGCCGATCTTGTCCGGATCATCGCCGCGCAATCCCAGCCCGAGGATGTGGATCGGGATGTTGCGCGCCCGCACAGTCTGGAGCATGGCGTCGCTCCATTCGGTGCTGTCGGTGTTGTAGCCGTCGCTCAGAACGATGAGGGCGCGTCGTGCTGCGGCCGAGGTGGCGATGCGCTCCAGACCCTCCAGCACGGCGCGCTGGAAGGCCGTCCTGCCCTCGGGGCGCAGCCTGTCCACGGCGTCCTTCAGGAGCTGATGATCGGTGGTCCAGTTCTGGTCGAGACTCAGGTCGCTGGCGAAGGACAGCACGAAGGCGCTGTCCGCTGGGCGCATGCGGTCGATGAAGCCGGTGATGGCGCGCTTCGAGGCGGCCATGCGCTCGGTGGCATCCTCCATCGACACCGGCGCCCCCATGCTTTCGGAGCGGTCCACCACGAGCCCAACCGCCACCTGCCCCGCCGGGGCGGTGCAGACGATGGAGTCGATGTCGCACCGCACGCGGCCGTCGTCGATGATGGCGAGCTGCGAGGCGCCGATGTGCGCAAGGGAGTTGCGCCGCCCGCCGGGCTGCGTGCTGTCCTCCTCAAAGATGGCCGCCCACAGGGTGATGCCCGCCACCTTTCCATCGCGGCAGATGGCCTCGATGTCGCAGATGTTGATCTCCGGCTGCCCAGTCAGCCGTTCGACGGTGACGGTGAGCGCGCCGCAGTTGTCCTCGTAGCGCGGGACAACGCGATCCTCGAGGATGTTGACGTTGGAATCAAGCACCTGGAAGGCGAAGGGCGCTCCGGTGCCCATCTTCTCGATCTGATACCGGTGCGATGCCGGATTGCAGCCGGTGTTCGGCAGGGGCTCGTTGT
>CAYUYM010000366.1:0-1829 GCA_964449305.1 uncultured Chromatiales bacterium
CCGTCACAGGCACGGTGTGGTACGATCCCTCCAGCGGTCTTCCACTGGAGGATGCCAGCGCAATGGAGATAAACACGGTGGTGTCGATCACCATGCAGGAGCCCATGACCATCACCGGATCGCAGACCATGAACACCACGCGCGTGCTCATGCCGGCCAACTGAGCCTGTCGTGACCTCGCCGCAGCCATCAGGACTCCGCCGTTCGCTCACACTGACGACGGCCGTGATGTTGGTGGCGGGATCGATGATCGGCTCCGGCATCTTCCGCAAGCCCGCCACCATGGCCGGGCAGCTCGGATCGCCGGAGCTGCTTCTTCTGGTGTGGGTGCTGGCAGGCATCGTCACCTTCATCGGCGCGCTCACCAACGCCGAGATTGCCGGCATGTTCGACGCCACCGGCGGGCAGTTCATCTACTTCAGGCACATGTATGGCGACTTCACCGCCTACATGTATGGCTGGTCCATCTTTGCCGTGATACAGACCGGGAGCCAGGCCGGCATCGCGTACGCCTTCGCGGAGTATCTCGGGTACTTCGTCCGGTGGCCGGAAGCACCGCAATGGCTGCAGAGCCTTGCACTGCATCTTCCGATGATCGGGGATCTTCATCCATTCCGTGAGCTTGGCACAAAACTCACTGCCATCGCCTGCATCGCATTCCTCACGGGGGTGAACTATTTCGGAGTCCGTTTCGGCGGTGCGCTGCAGACCGTGGTGACCTCCGTGAAGATCGGCGTCATCCTGCTGCTGTCCGGCGGCCTCTTTGTGTTCGGGCACGGCACACCCGCCAATCCCGGTGCCGCGGTTGCATCGTCGCCGGCGGCGGGGAATCTTGTGGCGATGATCGGCCTGGCGCTCTCGGGGGCATTCTGGGCCTACGACGGCTGGAACAACGTGACCTTCGTATCGGGGGAGATACGCGACGCGCAGCGGAATGTGCCGCGAGCCCTCTTGTTTGGAACCCTGCTCGTGATGGCGGTGTACATCCTGGCCAATGCCGCCTTTCTTCATGTTCTGCCGATCGGCATCATGAAGGATTCACCGCTTGTGGCGGCCACCGCAGCCGACGTCGTCTTCGGGCCTGCGGGAGCGACGATCGTCTCCATCGCTGTGATCATCTCCACCTACGGCGCATTGAACGGAAGCATACTCACCACCTCGCGCGTGTACTGGGCCATGGCGCGGGAGCGGCTGTTCTTCCTGCCGCTCGGGCGGACGCATGCACGTTACGCCACGCCGCACGTCTCGCTCATGGTGCAGGGGCTGTGGGCCTCAATGCTGGTGATGTCCGGCACCTTCGATTCCATCACGGATTCCGCGATGTTTGCCGCGTGGCTCACCTACATGCTTGGCGCGCTCGGTGTCTACCGACTGCGGCGGACCATGCCCGATGCCCCGCGCCGCTACCGCGTCTGGGGGTATCCCGTGGTGCCCGCAGTGTTCGTGATCTTCTCCGGACTCTTCCTCGTCAACAGCATCATGTCGAACACACAGAACGCCATGATGGGCCTGGCGCTGATCGCGCTGGGTGTGCCGGTGTACTGGCTCCGCAAGCGGAGTCGGGGGTGAGTGAATGGAGAATGGAAGATCGTGAATGGTCCGGAGCAGGGGCTGTTGCGCTTTTTCGCACACAAAGGCACAAAGAAGCTCCTCGTGTCTTCGTGCTGGAAAGCTGAGTCCCATCACGGCGACCCGTCCCTCCTGAAAACTTTGAAAACTTTGAGAACTTCCGTAGGTTGCGAGTTCTGCCGATGCACGTACGACGTCGATGCATGCTCGAGTGGCGGAATTGGCAGACGCGCTGGACTCAAAATCCAGTGGGCTTTAAA
>CAYUYM010000367.1:0-1817 GCA_964449305.1 uncultured Chromatiales bacterium
GGTGCGGACGGCATTGGGATTGTTGAAGACGAATCCCCGTCCCTGACTGCCCGAGGTGTAGTCGATCTCTGCGCCGGTGAGGTAGAAGAGGCTTCGTGAATCGACGACGAGCTTGATGCCCTTGATGTCCATGACAACATCGTCCTCCATGCGCTCCCCATCGAAGCCGAGGGAGTAGGTCAGGCCGCTGCAGCCACCGCCCTTCACGCCAACCCGCAGGAAATGCGTTTCCGGAATCTCGTTTTCCTCGATGATGGTCCTGATCTCACTGACGGCCAGGTCGGTGATGGTGATGTCCTGCGTGATGACTGCTTCCTGTTCCGACATGATTGGTCCTTTCTTGTGACATGATGATTGCCGATGAGATCAACATCGGCGCGGGTGGGATTCGTTCCTGCCTAGGCAGCCTCTGCCTTGGGCTCCTCCTTCTTGGGCTGGTTGAGGAACTCGGGCAGGTTCAGCGTCCATGTCCCCCGGCTGAACGGAGTGAAGATCCCCTTTGCGAGGAGATCGGTGATGAGCTCGGCGGCGTATGTGTCGGCCTTCCGTGATCCGATGTCCACCTTGTTGTTGGCACGGTAGAAATCCCTGATTCCATATTCGAGGTCGCGAAGAAACATGTTCGATTTGTGAAACACGGGGTAGCCGTTGTCCTTCATGAAGTGAAACAGCTCCAGTTCTCTGCCGATGATGGAAGGCACGGTCATGAATGACTCCTATTGCACCTGGGTGATTGTGGAAGATGTCCGCGATGAGGCGACGGACAGCGACTAAAATGGTGAAATGTTTCGAATTTTCCTTGTCGCTTCAACGATGATGCGTGCCGCCTCGCGCACCTCCTCCTCGGTGGTGAAACGGCCGAGACTGATGCGCAGGGACGCACGGATGGTGGAATCGAGGAGGCCGCAGGCCCGGAGCACATGGGAGGGTTTGCCGCTTTCGGACTGGCAGGCGGCGCCGGAGGAGACGGAGATGCCGCGCAGCGCGCCGAGCAGGGCACCCTGATCCACGCCGTCGATGCTGATGTGGAGCACACCCGGCAGCCCGCGCGCCAGATCGCTGTTGACGCGCAGCCCCGTGATGTCCTGCTGCACGAGCCCGAGAAGGATGGCCCGGAGTCCCGCCAGCCGCCCCGCCTCCTCGGCCATGGACATCTCCGCGATGGTCAGCGCCTCGGCAAAACCGAAGATGCCCGGAAGATTCATCGTGCCGGCACGCAGGCCGCTCTGCTGCCGCCCGCCGATGATCTGGGGGACGAAGCCGTAGCCGCGCCCGCGGTCACGGATGTAGAGCGCACCGCTGCCCTTGGGGCCGTAGAGCTTGTGGGCGGACATGGACGCGAGGTCGACGCCGCTCTCGCGGAGCTTCACGGGGATCTTGCCGATGCATTGGGCCATGTCCGAGTGGAAGAGCGCACCGAAGCGATGGCTGAGGGAGGCAATGGGAGCGATGTCCTGAATGCACCCGAGCTCGTTGCCGACATGCTGGATGGACACGAGGGCGGTGTCGTGTGTGAGAGCGGCCTCGAGATCCTCCAGTCGGATGCGCCCGTGGTGGTCCACCGGGAGTTCGATCACCTCCACACCGAAGCGCGCGAGGCCGCGGCAGGGTTCCAACACCGACGAGTGCTCCACCGCGCTGGTGATGATGCGCTTCTTCGCGGGGTACACGGCCTCGACCACACCGCGGATGGCGAGGTTGTTGGATTCGGTGGCCCCGCTGGTGAAGACGATGTCGTCCCTGTCGATGTCGAGGATGGCGCCGAGGTGGCGGCGCGAGTGCCGCACGGCTTCCAGGGCCACGAGGCCGTGGTGATG
>CAYUYM010000368.1:0-1814 GCA_964449305.1 uncultured Chromatiales bacterium
CAACGACCTGCGTAACAGGAACCAGGTGGTGGGGAAGTGGAACAACGGCATCCAGAAGTCGACCGACACGGCCAACGACTCGACCGACATCATCAAGGACTGACCCATGAAGAAGAAACCCCCTGCTGGAGCCTATTCGGAGAAGATCGTCGCGGGTCTCGACATCGGGACCACGAAGATCTGCGCGATCATCGCAGCGCGTGAGCCCGACGGCCGGATGAAGATCCTCGGCATCGGGAAGCACGAGAACGAGGGCATGGCGCGCGGCACGGTGATCCACATCGAGAAGACGGTGAACTCCGTGCAGCGGGCGATCGAGGCGGCCGAGAACCAGGCCGGGATCTCGGTGCGCGCTGTCAACGTGGGCATCGCCGGCGACCACATCCAGAGCTTCCAGAGCCGCGGTGTCATCTCCATCACGAACCCGGACAACGAGATCTCCCGCAAGGACGTGCAGCGGCTGCTGCAGGACACGAAGCGCGTCGCCCTGCCGTCGGACCGCATGATCATCCACGTGATCCCGCAGGAGTTCATCGTCGACGGGCAGGACGGCATCTACGATCCCGTCGGCATCTCGGGGGTGCGCATGGAGGCGAGCGTGCACATCATCACCGGCAGCATCAGCGCCACGCAGAACATCTACAAGAGCGTGGAGCGCGCGGGCTACCAGGTGAACGACCTCGTGCTGGAGCCGCTGGCATCGAGCTACGCCGTGCTCAACGAGGACGAGAAGGAGATCGGCATCGTGCTTGTGGACATCGGCGGCGGGACCACCGACATCGCGATCTTCGAGGACAGAACGATCCGGCACACGGCGGTGCTGGCGATCGCGGGGAAGAAGGTGACCGAGGACATCCGCAAGGTGCTCGGCATCCTGAACGACGACGCCGAGAAACTCAAGCGCGAGCACGGGTACACCTTCCTGCCCGAGATCGTGCACGACACACCGATCGTGCTGCGTGCGATCGGCGGAAGGAAGCCCATGGAGATCAGCCGCAGCCTGCTCTGCCAGATCATCCAGCCGCGCATGGAGGAGATCCTCGAGATCGTGGCGATGGAGATCAAGCGGAGCGGCTACTCAAAGCATCTGCACTCCGGTGTGGTGCTCACGGGCGGCGGTTCACTCATCAAGGGCACGGCATCGCTGGCACGCGAGGTGCTTGGCATGCCGGTGAAGATCGGCATCCCGGCGGGCTTCTCGGCAGGGCTGATCTCGGAGATCGAAAACCCCATGTACAGCACCTCGGTGGGGCTGGTGATGCACGGCTTCCGCTCCATGGATCCGGCGAATGATGAACCCGAGCCCGAGACGGGGGAGGGTGGTGTCATCAAGCGCATCTTCCGGAGGACCATCGAGTGGTTCAACGAGCTCTGACCACGCGCGAACAGTTCATTCACATACAGTTCTTTCATTCACTTAACTCTTGAGGAGGGTTTATGTCAATCATGTTGGACAGCAATCACGACAGCCGGGCGAAGATCCGGGTGGTCGGCGTGGGCGGAGGTGGCGGCAACGCCGTGGAGGACATGATTTCACGCGGCCTGGGCAACGTGGAATTCGTGGCGATCAACACCGACCTGCAGTCCCTGGGCCGGAGCAATGCCCAGATCAAGCTGCAGGCGGGAAAGAACCTCACACGCGGTCTGGGCGCCGGCGCCGATCCTTCCGTGGGCTACAGGGCGATCGAGGAGGACAAGGAGGAGATCGTGGCGGCCCTTGCAGGCAGCGACATGGTGTTCGTGACCGCGGGCATGGGCGGCGGGACGGGCACGGGTGGCGCGCCGGTGGTGGCCAACATCGCGAAGGGCACGGG
>CAYUYM010000369.1:0-1806 GCA_964449305.1 uncultured Chromatiales bacterium
TTCGCCTCCTCGAGCTCTGCGTTCGCCCTGTTCAGTTCCTTCGTGCGTTCCGCCACCTCCGCCTCCAGCCATTGGTTGACGGACGTGAGTCTGTCCTTTGCCATCTTCAGCTCCACATGGGTGCGCACACGCGAGAGGAGTTCCTGCGGCTGAAACGGCTTGGTCACGTAATCCTGGCCGCCGACCTCGAAGCCCTTGAGCAGGTGGTTCATGTCGTTGTAGGCGGTGAGAAAGATCACGGGAAGGTCCTTCAGCGCGTCGTTCTTCCTGATCAGCGTGCAGCAGTCGAACCCGTTCATGACGGGCATGTTGACATCAAGCAGCACCAGATCGTAGTCAGCCCCCGCCTGCAGGAGGTCGATCGCCTGCTCCCCGTTCAACGCAAAGCCCACATCATAGCCCGCCGCCTCGAGCGTTGTGCCGATGATGCGAAGATTCACCTGGTTGTCCTCCACCACCAGGATGGAATGTGGTTTTTCGGGCTGGATCATGATCACACCTCCAACTGTGCTTTGATGGATTGGATGAGGTCGGGAAAGCGGCGAAGCTGCTTCATGAGTTTGTCGACATCGAATTCGTCGGCGGCATCGCAGATCGCATGCCCGAGCAGGCTCAATGGCGGCCAGTCATGCGCATCACCCGCATGCCGGAGTCCGACGCCGAACTCCCGGATCTGGCCCATGAGTTGCCGCTTCGACACCTCAAAATAGCGCGGCAGATGTTCGGATTCCAGCAGGGCCAGAAGTCTGGGCAGTCCGGCACGCTGCGCCGCGGTCGGGTGGAACACCTCGCCACCCTCGTCCGGCGCCTCCCGTGCATCGGCGTCCGCGGACTCGACCTCGAGGTGCTGCTTCAAGAGGTCGATGAGCTCGACGCCGTTGATGGGTTTCATGAGAAAGGCATCGAACAACGAGGCATCTTCCCGGGGATCGTCACCTGCCATGAGCGAGGCCGAGACGGCGATGATGGGGAGGTGGCGTGCGCGATCCAGCCCGCGGATGATGCGGGTGGCCTCGTGCCCGTTCATGACCGGCATGAGGAGATCCATGAGGATGAGGTCGGGAGGATCGGCCTTCACCAGTTCCACCGCCTGCTGTCCGTTGACCGCCTCGGCCAGTGTCAGGCGCGACCCTTCAAGCAGGGCGGAGAGGAACATGCGGTTGCCGTCGTTGTCATCCACGATCAGCACCTTCGCCGGAGCGAACTGGACAGTTCCCACGGTGAACGTCGAGATGCCGTCATCCTTCACCACATCCTCCACCACCTCCACATCGGGGAGAAGCACCGTGAAGGTGCTCCCCACACCGGGCTCCGAGCTGACGCTGATGGCGCCGTTCATCATCTCCACAAGGCGCTGGCTGATGGTCAGTCCCAGCCCCGTGCCACCGAACTTCCTCGCCTGCTGTCCGATCTGCTGCGTGAAGGGGGCGAAGATCAGGTCCTGCTGGTCGCGGGGAATGCCGATGCCCGTGTCCTGCACGGTGATGCGGATGTCGGTGGATGTCGGCGTCTGTCGTTCACAGATGAGGGAGAGTGTCACACCACCCCTTTCCGTGAACTTCACCGCATTCCCCACCAGGTTGAAGAGCACCTGGCGGAGACGCGTCTCGTCGAGCGACAGGCCCTGGGGCATGTCGTCGTCGATGCGGACCGTGAGCGCGATCCCCTTCTCCTCCGCACGCTGACGGAACATCATCTCGAGCTCCTGTATCACAATGGGCAGGTTGACCGGTTCGTACTGCATCGTCATCTTCCCCGCCTCGATCTTCGACAGGTCGAGGATGTCGTTGATGATCTTGAGCAGCG
>CAYUYM010000370.1:0-1806 GCA_964449305.1 uncultured Chromatiales bacterium
GCTTGATGGATGTGAATCCGTTCGAGGAATTCGAACAGGAAGATGATCCCGCCAAGCTTGTGCCGCGTCCCCCGGTAGTGACCGTAATGGGTCACGTAGACCATGGTAAGACCAAATTAATGGATGCCATCCGAAGCGCCGATGTGGCTTCGGGCGAGGCGGGAGGCATCACTCAGCACATCGGAGCTTACTTTGTCAAACTCCCCGATGGCAACACGATTACTTTCATTGACACCCCGGGCCATGAGGCCTTCACCGCCATGCGTGCCCGTGGCGCCATGGTAACCGACGTGGTGGTCCTGGTGGTGGCTGCCGATGACGGCGTCATGCCGCAGACCCGCGAGGCCATTGCCCATGCACGTGCAGCCGGAGTTCCGATCATCGTAGCGGTTAACAAGATCGATGTACCCGGTGCGAATGTTGAACGTGTCAAGAATGAACTCTCCGTCGAGGGACTGCTGGCCGAGGAATGGGGTGGAAAGACCCCGATTGCAGAGATCAGCGCACTCAAGAAGATCGGCATCGATGCCCTTGTCGATCTGATCCACCTGCAGGCGGAGCTGCTCGAACTCAAAGCCAATCCCGACAAACATGCCAAGGGAACGATCATCGAAGCACGCCTGGAGCAGGGACGCGGCGTGATTGCCACGGCTCTCATCCAGGAGGGGACTCTGCGGGTTGGAGACTCCATTGTGGCGGGTGTCTGGTCTGGCAAGGTCCGTGCGTTGATGAATGAGCATGGCCAGCGGATCCCCCAGGCTACACCGGGTGTTCCGGTGGCTATCCTGGGTCTGTCGGGAACACCTGTAGCTGGTGATGAACTGCGTGGTGTGCCCGATGAAAAGACCGCCCGTGAACTGGGTTCGAAGCTCCAACAGATCCGGCGCGAACGCGAAATGGCGCAAGTGACCCATGTCACCCTTGAAAGCCTTTTCAGCAAGATCGAGGAAGGCTCGGTCAAGGACCTCAACATCATTGTCAAGGGCGATGTGCAGGGTTCGGTTGAGGCGGTGTGCGAGTCGTTGGAGCGTATCGAGAGCGAGAAGGTCAAGGTGCGTGTTCTCCACCGTGGCGTGGGCGCGGTCTCGGAGTCGGATATCATGCTGGCTTCGGCCTCCGACGCGATCATCCTGGGTTTCAATGTCATTGTGCCCGCCGATGTCGTTCCCGCTCAGCAACGCGAGCGGGTAGATGTCCGTACCTATACGGTCATTTATGACGCCATTGAAGATATCAAAAAGGCCATGCTCGGTCTTCTCGCTGATGAGGTACGGGAAGTCGTCATCGGCCATCTCGAGGTCCTGGAGATCTTCCGTAGCTCCAAGGCCGGTCTCGTCATCGGTGGAGTGGTCCGTGAGGGACGTCTCATCAAGGGCCGCCATGTCCGTGTTTTACGCGACAACCGTGTTCTGGCTGAAACCAAGCTGGTGACCTTGCGCCGCTTCAAGGATGAGGTGAATGAGGTGACACAGGGACTGGAGTGCGGCATCGGTATCGCCAATTTCCAGGATGTGCGCGCACGCGACATCATCGAATGTTTCCAGACCGAGACCATCGCGGCGACGCTGTAGGGGGTCCCTTTCTCTGGTGGCAGTTCTCTCCGCGAGGTGTCTGGCTGGGAGTAATTGCTGAAGGGACAAGAAGGATATGACCAACAAGCGCCGCCTGGAACAAGTGAACTCGCTGCTCCGTGAGGAGATCGGCGAGATCATGCTGCATGAGAACACCGATCCAGTTCTGTCCGCTTTAACGGTTACCGTGGTACGCATCACTGCTGACCTTAGATTGGCACGTGTCTTTTTCATG
>CAYUYM010000371.1:0-1787 GCA_964449305.1 uncultured Chromatiales bacterium
CGCGATATCAGGCATCCGATCCTGAGGGTGTATGCCACTCTGCCGTCTCGCCCCTTCGCTTCGTTGATGGCCACATCCGCTTCATCAATGTCCTTCGCCATCGAAAGTATCACCTCTCGGACGAACTCGGCTTCGCGCTCCGATGAGAAGGTGTACTCCATGCGGTAGCAGTCGCATGCCTTCACCACGGAGGCGGGATCACGCATCTCCGGCGCAATGAAGTCCGTCTCATAGGCCTTCGCGATCATTGTTCCGCTCCCCTGCTCGAGTGGTTTGATGTAGATTTCGATTCGACGGGAGTTGGCATCGCTGCGCCCATCACGAACAGGCACAACGTTCTGCCGCCCGCACTCCACATCGGCCACCCTTGCCGGCTGCTGAGGCACCACCGTGCTGCGATACATCCGGGGATCGTATATGCCCATCCCCTCGTAATTGAACACGATCCTGCTTTGCTTCAACAGCCGCCCGAAGCTCTCGTACGTTGTTGCATGCGAGGATGCCCCCATGAATCCCTTGATCGTCTCACCAGTATAGTATGCCCGCAGCATCGAGAGTATGACGTTCCCTGTCTGCCCGCCATCCCGCAGGGGCACGAACCGCCCCTCCGCACTGTTCACCCTCAACCGCGGAGCCCACATGTCCTGCCCTGACGGGATGACGAGATTCCTGAAAATGATGCCGGGATCGGTGTACTGCCCATTCGCAAGCCCACTCGGATCGGTGAAGCCGGCGATGGTGATCAGAAGCGCGTAGTTCTTTGTGCACTGCTCGATCTGCCGACATGCAGCCTCGATCCGTGGATACACCTCATCGCTGAAGAACCTGTCCACCACGCAGGCGGCATACTGGTAGTCATAGTCACTGCGGTCGATGAATTTCGCGCGCTGCACCATCGTCGGGAACTTCTGGTTGAATTCCTGCAGGTTCGCCAGGGTGTTCGGCTTCCAGTAACCGGTGATGAAGTACGGCACACTGGCATCGGTGAAGACAAGATCATTGATGGTGGGTGGTCGGCAGTCACAATGAACGACGATGTCGTATGGATCGTGCCCGGCAATCCGCGCCATCGTGATGGTGTCCATGACGATGGCCGGACAGTTCACCTTGGTTGCGCAGATGGAGTTCTCCCTCACAAGGGGAGTGATGTTCGTTATGCTGATCGCGCTGCCCAACGGGACTTCGACCACCTCACCGGCACGGACTGTCTCGCTTCTCCCGTTGCCCACCTGCAGAGTCATCACCACATCCTTCTGCTCCTCTCCATCGTCCTGCGTCCCGGCCAGCCGTTCTCCGGAATGGCATTTCACCACGATGCGGATCTTCACGCAGGGCGAAGGAAGCGGACAGGCGTAGAGGTCCAGACCGCCCATGCCGTGATCGCGATCCGATGCGTAATACACCACGCGTCCTGATGCAGTCACCTTGACAAACGGATACACCTCGTCCTTCGGTGTGTTGATCTGATACTGGCATAGGGACTGACAGCCCTGCACGGAGCTGTAGGTGTTGAGGTTGATCGGCACGATGTCCTCTCCGGCAAGGACCTGCGTCAATGTTCCAGCATGATACAGATCGAATCCGTTGGCCGATCGACCGCCGTGAGCGTGATCCCAATCCGTCGCGAACCAGACATCCCCATTCTCGTCGATCATTGGTGTCACATCCTGCCCTGGTGTGTTGCAGCGCAGCGGCCGCGGGGTGCCCCACGATGCTTCGAGGCGTTCACTCGCCCAGATGTTCAGCCCCCCATCTGTTCCTTTGATGTCGCAGGGCCTGTCAGAGAC
>CAYUYM010000372.1:0-1755 GCA_964449305.1 uncultured Chromatiales bacterium
GCCTCCCGCACTCGGTCACGGACCTCTCCGTCGGGCAGGGTGGGGTGATGGATCTGCAACGCCTCGGCCACCTGTGGCCCCACCCGCAGCACGGGATTCAGCGCCGATGCAGCATCCTGAAACACCATTGCAATGCGCCTGCCACGGATCTGCTGCATGGCACGCTCGCGCAGAGTCAGGAGATTCCGCCCCTCGAACATGATCGCACCACGGGTGATCTTGGCGTTGCGTGGCAGAAGGCGCATGATGGAAAGCGCCGTCACCGTCTTGCCACAGCCCGATTCTCCCACAATTCCCAACACCTCTCCGATGCGCACCGACAGTGACACACCACGCACGGCGTGGACGATGCCGGGATGACCGTTGAAAATGGTCATCAGGCCAAGAATGTCGAGGGCGGTGGTGTCGTCGTGGTGAGGCATGAGGCAGTGGCTGGTGCGAGAAATCATCGCAATGTACAAGAATTTGGGATCGGTCCAGCATTGCAATCTGGTCATCCCCTGTCGTAAATTCCATTTCGCCGGTCCATTCCCCACAACACAATCACATGGCGATCCATGAAACATCAGCACCCGACGAAAGCCCGGCTCGCATTCGAGGAAAATGCCGACGCCACGAAGAACCTCGTCCGCATCCTCCGGGCGCGTGCGGAGGCGGTGGCGCGGGGAGGCGGGGAGAAGGCGATGTCGCGCCACAGGGAGCGCGGGAAATTCACCGCCCGTGAGCGCATCGACGCGCTTCTCGATCCCGGGACGGAGTTCTTTGAGCTCGGCACCTTCGCCGGATGGGAGATGTACACCGATGTCGGTGGCGCACCGGCAGCCGGCACGGTCGCCGGCATCGGGACAATCCACGGTCGCGACTGCGTGCTTGTCGCCAACGACGCCACCGTCAAGGCGGGCGCATGGTTCCCCATCACGGTCAAAAAGAACCTCCGATGTCAGGAATGGGCCATGGAAAACGCCCTGCCCATCATCTACCTCGTTGATTCCGCGGGCGTCTTCCTGCCGATGCAGGAGGACATCTTTCCAGACAGGGAGCATTTCGGACGCATCTTTCGCAACAATGCCATCATGTCCTCCCGGGGCATCCCGCAGATTTCCGCCATCATGGGCTATTGCGTGGCCGGCGGGGCCTATCTGCCGATCATGAGTGATGAAGCGCTCATCGTGGAGGGGACAGGCACGGTTTTCCTTGCAGGTGCGCATCTGGTGAAGGCTGCCATCGGTGAGGAGATCGACAACGACGCTCTCGGTGGGGCACGCATGCACTCGAGCATCAGCGGGGTCACCGACCACAACATGCCCGACGATGCCTCCTGCCTTGAACGCATCCGCAGCATCGTCTCAAAATTCGGTGACCGGCCCAGGGCGGGCTTCAACCGTGTGGTTCCAAAGGCCCCGGCCCGGAACCCGGAGGATGTGTATGGCATCATGCCGCGTGATCTCACGAAGCCTTACAACACCCATGACATCCTGGCCTGCATCGTGGACAAGGGGGAGATGGATGAATACAAGGCGGAGTACGGGCGGTCCATCATCTGCGCCTACGCCCGCGTGGATGGCTGGGCCTGCGGCATCGTCGCCAACCAGCGCGCCATCGTGAAGAACGGCCGGGGGGAGATGCAGATCGGGGGGGTCATCTACAGCGACAGCGCCGACAAGGCCGCCCGCTTCATCATGAACTGCAACCAGAAGAAGATCCCCCTCGTGTTTCTGCAGGATGTCACGGGCTTCATGGTGGGCAACAAGGCGG
>CAYUYM010000373.1:0-1752 GCA_964449305.1 uncultured Chromatiales bacterium
GGTTGGGTCTCGATCTGCGGGAAGTGGTGCAGGATCATGTTGTGGAATTCGCGCCAGATGAGCTCGTCGATCCACTTCTGTGCGCCGACGGACCCATGGTCGAGGGCCTCGGACAGCACCTCGCGAATGCCGATGGTCCCGAATCGAAGGTGGACGGAAAGGCGGGAGGTTCCGCTTACTGCGGGGTAGTCCCGGGTGTGGGGGTAATCGCCGATGCGCATGAGGAACTCATCGAGAACGCCGCGCGCGGCGAGGCTGCTGCCCTGGTTGGGGAGGCCGGTCCTGTCGAAACCGAGGTCGGTGAGTCGCCACGGATCCGAGCGAATACCCCGAGGGGGCCGCGCCAGCCTCGCATCGTGACGTTCGCAGGGGTGCGGCCGGTGATGCAGTTCGGTGAGGGCGGCACGCCAGGCGTTGCGGTACTGCGTGTAGACGCGGTAGGGCCGCCCGGCACGGTTAAGAATCTCGCTTCTCTCGAAGATGACGTGATCCTTGAACGTCAACAGCTTCCGCCCGTCGCGCTCCAGCTCGCGTGATACGTGGTCGTCGCGGGCCCTCGTGTGGGGTTCATAGTCGTGATTGGCGTAGACGGTTGCCACGCCCAGCTCGCGAGCGAGTCCGGGGATGACGTCGCGCGCCCGTCCGTGGCGGACGATCAGGCCGGCCTGGCGTTGCTTCAGTCGGGCGTCGAGGCACGTGACGCACTGGTGAATGAACTCCACGCGACGGTCAGCACGATCTTCAAGCCGGTCGAGGATTTCTCGGTCGAAACAGAAGCAGCAGAACACCTGGTCGCAATCGCACAGCGCGCGATGCAGGGCCGCGTTATCGGTCAGACGCAGATCGCGACGAAACCACATGAGCGCCCGTTTCACCGATGGCCTCCGGAGAGGAAAGTCTCCACCTTACCCAGACCGGAAGTGCTCAGCTTCCGCGTTGAGGGGAGATCTCGGGTTCGTCTTGCCTTTGGCGAGGCGCATCGGTTTGCGACCCGCGCTGGAGCATCCGGCATTATGGGACTGGTCAGGATACACGATTTGGGCAGAATCACTTGCTTACCCAACCGGAACAAACGTACATTCTCTCATGGAATCCCTCGGCACTCGCCCGCCTGGTGTGGGCGAGGCTGCCTGGCGTTCAGGTCGCGCGGCGGGCTGGTGCCCGCGGATCGCGGAACGAAGAGACGCCACGTGGAAAGAGGGGGGGCTTGGTCATGGTAGCCGAACGAGTCGACAAGACCGAGACTTTCGGAGTGCTCGTGTTCGTCGGATACATCTGGGTCTGCTCCTACGTCGTCGGCACGGTCCTTCTGCAGGCCATGACGGGCTGATCGCTTCAGCCGTCCTGGACTCCGCCTTGACTCCCAGGCACCGTCGGTGCCCGGGAGTTCACCACTTTCGCCACGCCTGGTTTCACGCTACATTCTCTCCCGGATGCACGGTGCGTCCGTGAAGTTGGGTCCCACGGCGACATTGTACCGGAGACGTGTGATGCCCAGGATCAGCGCTTTTGCCGATGAGATCAGTCCTGACCCGCAGGTGCAGATGGACACGATGGAGGCCTGCGGCGTGAAGTACATCGAGCTGCGCGGCGCCTTCGGCGTCAATGTGATGAAGTTCTCCCCTGAGCAGTGTCGTGACCTCAAGAAACGCTTCGCCGATCGAGGCTTTGCCGTGGCCGGCATTGCATCACCGATCGGAAAAGTCAGGGTCGACGACGACTACCGAAAGCACTTCGACGAGTTCAAACACG
>CAYUYM010000374.1:0-1749 GCA_964449305.1 uncultured Chromatiales bacterium
GTGGATGCTCTTGAACATCACCTTGTAGGGGAAGACCTCCACGGTGAAAAACCCCATCACATCGGCCTTGTGGGCGTGGGCATCCACACCGCCGATGGCGGCGACAAGGCGTTCGCGGTTCATCTCGTCCCAGCGGCGCAGGGTGACGGCCGGCGGGCTGATGATGGACTTGAGCGGGTGGATGAAACGCTGGAACTTGTTCTCCTCGGTGAGCCCCTCCGCCCATTCGCTCATGTGGTTCCAGATCTCGATGCCGTGGTGGTCCCGTACATCCCAGTCTGTCCACGGGTAGGGCGGATGCTCGGGCATGCTTTGGCGGCATTCGTCCGGGTGGGCGAGAAAACCGATGCCGCCACGCTCGCGGACGAGGCGGACATAGTCGCGCGCCGCATGGCCGGTGCCCACCGTGTCGTCGAGACCGAAGGCGAGGTAGTGATTCCTGTCGTCCCGGTCGTTGATTTCGTGGCCGATGATGACCAGCACATTGTCGTGCCAGCCCTGCAGGCCGTCCTTCCGGGGTTTCAGGGTGTTGTGATCAGACATCATGATGAAGTCGAGCCCCACCTCCGATGCCGCGGTCGCGATCTCCGGAATGGTCCCCGTGCCATCCGAAAAGACCGAGTGAATGTGAACTGCGCCAACGTATTCGTACATGCGTTTCCTTTCTTCGAGAACAGCTTCAAAAGTACGGAAAATCGATCCGAGAACCTACCTCCGCGCAGGGCAGATGGGGCCCTCCTTCACCCCGATGCGCATGCGATCCCCATGTGATTGACATCTCCCGCTGCACATCGTATGTTGCGACGTACGACCGCATCAACGGCCGGTCCATCCGACCTCGCTGAGTTCCATCCATACAAGGAGTCATCATGAAACGTGATTACCGTGGATTTCTCATCATCCACGCACTGCTGGGCGCGCTGCTGCTCGCCACGCCCGTCGGTGCCATCGCCGCCCCCCATGGCTCACCCGACGGAGGCGACGTTCTGAAACCCGGCAAGCGATCCGCCCCCAGCCAGAAGGATGGGATGCGGATCCTCCTCGGCCCCGATGCCGGCGCCACCTGGGCGTCCTTCACCAACGGACCGGCAAATTTCGCCCTCACCAACCCCTACATCTCACAGACCTATGCAGAGACGAATCACCAGTATTTCCTGCGCTTCCTGAACTTCACCGCCAACAAGGGCGATGGCTGGGGGCTTGCGATCGGTGGTGCTGCCGACTTCCTGTTCACGCGCGTCTTCGGCATCTCGGCCAAGCTCGGGTATCACACGCGGCACGGCAATTTCTCCCAGGATGTCTACTCCACCGTGTTCGCCCCCGGCATGACCGCACATCTCCGGGATGCGGTGGACGCGATCATCACGAAGAGGATTGGACGTTCAACTTCATCAACCTCGATCTCCTGCTGCGCCTTGCCATCCCCACACGCGATTCATACACGGGCAGCGGGTTCAATTCCGTCTACTTCCTCGCGGGCCCCTCGTTCAACTTCCTGATTTCCAACACTGCGGATGTGACAGAAACGATCCTTGAGCCGGCCGACCTATGGTACAACCAGGACATCGACGGACAGCTTACAACAATCAACCAGATCCGGCATGCAGATGCATCCGGGGAGGTGGAGGGATTCGAAAAATCCCGTATGGATCTGAAGCTCGGCATCGGTGTGGAGTATGCCATCAACGACCGGCTGTCCCTGACACCGGAGATCACGGTGGCCATCCCCACCGGCAGCTTTGTCAAATC
>CAYUYM010000375.1:0-1731 GCA_964449305.1 uncultured Chromatiales bacterium
TCATGCCGAAGATGCCGAGGATCACGAAGCCCATGTGGCTCACCGAGGAATAGGCCACGAGCTTCTTGATGTCCTTCTGCACCATCGACACGAGCGCCCCGTAGATGATGCCGACCACACCGATGAGCGACAGCCAGCCGGCGAACTGCATCGATGCAAGGGGGAAGAGCTGGAGGTTGAAACGGATGAGGCCGTAGGTGCCCATCTTGAGCAGCACGCCTGCGAGGATGATCGATCCCCCCGTGGGGGCCTGAACATGCGCATCAGGCAGCCAGGTGTGCAGCGGGAAGGCCGGCACCTTGATGAGGAAGCTGATGCCGAAGGCTGCGAACAGCCATGCCTGCAACGGCAGCGGGATCTGCCCGACGATGGAGTACAGGGTGCGGAGATCGGTGGTGAAGCCGCTGTTTGTCACGAGCGATGCGTACCAGCCCAGCCAGATGATGCCGATGAGCATCAGCAGGGAGCCGGACATCGTGTAGATGAAGAACTTCACCGATGCATAGATGCGCTCCTTCCCCCCCCAGATGCCGATGATGAAATACATCGGGATGAGGATCACCTCCCAGAACACGTAGAACACGAGAGTGTCCAGCGCGGTGAACACGCCGATGAGGCCCGTTTCCAGCAGCAGCATCAGGAAGACGTACATCCGGACGTTGTTCTGGATCGAGTCCCACGACGAGATCAGGACGACGGGCGTGAGGAAGGTGGTGAGCAGGACCAGCAGAAGGCTGATGCCGTCGATGCCCACGACGTACTGCACCTGCCATGACGGGATCCAGGAGAAGGCCTCGACGAACTGGAAATCGGTGGTGGCCTGATCGAACAGGAAGTACAACGGGATCGACAGAGCAAAGGTCAGCAGCGAGATGCCGATGCCGAAATTCCGGGCGGCCCGCCCCTGCATGCGGAACACAAAAAGCAGAAGACCGCCGATCAGAGGCGTCAGTAGCACGATGCTCAAGATGTGGGGAATCATAGGCGGTCCGTTACCCGAACATGACGATGGTGAGGACGATGAGGATGCCGAAGAGGATCATGGATGCGTAATGATGGACGATGCCGGTCTGCACCACGCGGAGGTGGTCGGCGACCCAGCCGATCGCCCGTGCCGTCCCATTGATCAATCCGTCGATGATGCGGGTGTCGACGATGCGGGCCAGGACACGTTCAGAGGTCCAGACCAGCGGGCGCACGACAACGGTGTCGTAGATCTCGTCGATGAAGTACCTGCGTGCCAGCAGCGTCTGCACGGCAGGGGCGGTGCGGATGAAGGAGTCATCGGCCTGGGCGTTGCGCCGGTAGATCCGTGTGGCGAGGAACCAGCCCGAGACGGCGAGCACCACCGATGCGCCCATCAGGATGTACTCCAGCGCATGCGATCCGTGCGCCTCCGCGGCCATCACGTGATTCGCCTTGTCGAACACCGGCTCCAGCCAGTGATGAAGAGCGTTCCCGCCACCCAGCGCGGTCGGGATGCCGATGAAGCCGCCCACCACGGCAAGGCCGGCGAGCACGATGAGCGGGATGGTCATGGTCGACGGGGATTCGTGGGGATGCTTCCCCGGTGCCCAGCGCGGCTCGCCATGGAAGGTGAGCGTCACCATGCGGAACATGTAGAACGCCGTCATGAGTGCGGTGAGGGCGCCCACGGTCCACAACAGCGGCGAACCCATGGACCAGGCGTTCCAGAGGATCTCGTCCTTGCTGAAGAAGCCCGAGAGTGGG
>CAYUYM010000376.1:0-1714 GCA_964449305.1 uncultured Chromatiales bacterium
CCCGTGTCGAAATACGACGCGAATTTCGGTGTCAACACCGAGTACTTCGAGAAGGACCCCACGTTCACGGTGACGGCGAGGATTCTCGATGCGGCAAAACCGGGGGTGATCAAGGCGGAGATCGAGGTGAACTTCATGGGGTGCAATGACCGCATGTGCCTGCCTCCGAAGACGGTGAAGGTCCCCTTCACCTTCACCCTCGAGGAGGGTGAGGCGGAAACTCAGGCCCTGCCAGCGGACACATCGGCAGTTGCCACCGCACCTGAGGCGGCCGACACCACTGCTGTGCAGCCTGCGGCAACGCAGGAGGAATCCGGGCCGTCGGGCTACGGCGACGAGGAGGATGTCAAGAAGGCGCGTGAAAAAGGCTTCTGGGCCTACATCGGCCTCGCCATGTCCGTGGGTGCGCTGGCGCTTCTTACGCCCTGCGTTTTTCCCATGATCCCGATCACCGTGTCCTTCTTCACGAAGCGTGATTCCAAAAACCGCGGGCAGACGATCAAGGAAGCCGGCATCTACAGCTTCGGCATCATCTTCACCTTCACAGCGTTGGGCATCCTGCTGGCGGTGATATTCGGGGCCTCCGGCATCAACAAACTTGCGGCCAGCCCTGTGATCAACCTTCTCATCGCCGCCGTCTTCATCGCATTCGCCCTGAATCTCTTCGGCCTGTTCGAGATCGTGGTTCCCTCCAGTCTGTTGACCAAGCTGTCACAGGGATCGGAGAAGGGGACAGGGGTCACGAGCATCCTCCTCATGGCACTGACCTTCACGCTCACAAGCTTCACCTGCACCGTTCCCTTCGTCGGAACCGTGATGGTGGCAGCAGCCGGCGGTGAGGTGTGGTGGGCGATCACGGGCATGCTGGCCTTCTCTGCCACCTTCGCCTTCCCATTCTTTCTGCTCGCCCTCTTCCCCTCGTGGCTCAAATCGCTTCCGAAGAGCGGTGGATGGTTGAATTCTGTCAAGGTGGTGATGGGCTTCCTCGAGCTTGCCGCTGCGATGAAATTCCTGTCGAATGTCGATCTCATCTGGAGCCTCGGCATGCTGAGTCGCGATGTGTTTCTTGGCTTCTGGATCGCCATCGCCACCGTCACATCGGCCTACCTCCTGAATCTCTTCCGTCTGCCGCACGACACACCGTCGGACAATGTCGGCGTGCTCCGGATGATGTTCAGCATCTTCTTCATCGGGGTCAGCATGTTCCTGTTCACCGGGCTCAAGGGGACACCGCTCGGCGAGCTCGATGCCTTTCTTCCACCTCTCCAGTATGCCGCGGCCATCCAGGATGCACGCGGGGGATCCTCGGGCGCCCCGGAGGGTGCCACAGGCGAGCAGTGGGTCACGAATTACCAGCAGGCGCTCGACATCGCGAAGAAGAGCAACAAACCGATCCTCATTGATTTCACCGGCTTCGCCTGCACCAACTGCCGCTGGATGGAGGCCAATGTGTTCCCCCGGGCCGACGTTCAGGCGGAGCTCAAGAACTTCGTGCTCGTCCGCCTGTACACCGATGGTGATGGCGACATGTACACGCAGAACCGGCATTTGCAGGAACAGCGCTTTGGCACCGTGGCACTGCCGTTCTATGTGGTCATGTCCCCCGACGACACCGAGCTGGCCCGCTTCCCGGGCATGACACGGAAGCCCGAGGAGTTCCTGACCTTCATGCGTACCGGCGCATCCAAGGTCGCTCCCTCCTCCCACTAGCCTC
>CAYUYM010000377.1:0-1708 GCA_964449305.1 uncultured Chromatiales bacterium
TAGAGGCCGTCGAAGTTGTTCGTGAACACGTTGTCCTGGATCTGGATGTCGGTGGCACCGGAGCCGTTGCCATCGAGTTCCACACCATGCTTGAACCCGTCGAAGGTGTTGCCGGCGCTGCCGGTTGTGTCACCGATGACGAGATTGCTGGGATCGTGCCCTGCATAGACACCAGTGGTCGCGAGTGTCGTGGCGAGATCGGTCTCAAACGTGTTGTTGGTGATGATGACATTCGGGCTGGTGGAATACACACCACTCATCATCGAACCACTGAACGCATTGTCATCGATCGTGACGCTGGTCGATGCGGATTCATGCACCCGTATCGCCGTATATCCATCAGTGGTGGAAGTCGAAAGTGCTTCAAACACATTGCCCGAAATCACCGTCCCGGAAACGTTCTCAGCACCGGGTGCCGTCTGGATGGCATAGGCTCCGGTGACAGGAGCCGTCTGGAAGGTGTTGCCGGTGATGGAAATGCTGTCGGCCTCAATCACAACACCCGATGCCGTGCTTGTGGCATTGGGGCTCTGAATGACGAACCCGTCGATTGCCTGTCCCTGCGCAATGATCTCGATGTTGGGGCCCGAGGTACTCTGGCCGATGATTGTTGCATCCGGGCCGGTGAATCCGGTCGTGTTGTTCGTCGTTGTAACGAGACTGACCCATGGAACAAAGCAGGTCAGATCCTCTGGGTAATTCCCCACCTGAACATAGATTTCGTACGGATTCAGGCTCGTTCCCGAGGCATCTGCTGCGTTCAACGCATCCTGTATCCTCCCACCATTGGCCACTTCAATGACCGTGGTCGGCGAGAAGCCTGTAAGGACGATGGGGTGCGCCTCGAGGATCACCTTTGTCAGCGTGATGGTGTACCCGAAGTTCGGTGAGGCGTTGAGGCTCCGCGCGGTGTCGAGCTCGATCGTCTCGTTGTACACGGCATTTTGATTGCCATCGGTACGGACGATGATCGTGTTCACACGCGGCTGATAGTCGAGTGCGTACTGGATGGTCCTGAAGGGTTTTGACACAGATCCCGCATTCGGAGTGCCTGCAGGCCAGTTGGTGCCGGCCGGGCTCACGTAATACGAGGTTGGTGTCTGTGCCATCAACCCTAGTGAAAGGATGACCATCAGCACAAGGACCATGGAGGAAAGGCGTAACAAGGTTTTCATGGCTACCCTGTATATTGATGAGATGATAATATGTGGCATGGGAAAGCTGTCCACCCTTCCGGTGAACCGGCGTTGAGAGCCATCGACGAGGAAATGATGGCGGCAAGCATCACACCCGATGGGCGGATGACGATGGGCCGGGCGAGGTCGGCGATGCTGATGACGCTGCAGGTCATCGCATCGTTGGGAAGCCCGCACGACACATGGTCAATCGTCCAATGGTTGCATGCCGTCATTTCGTTCCGATGTCCTTCATGTCTGGTTCTGCGGGAAAGCGTGGATCCGGGGTGCCAATGAAAATCCGGGGACAGGATTCGACGGGAAACATCACGGTCATGTTGCAGGTTGATGGAGGTGGTTGTGGCGCCATCCACAACCTGCAACATGCCCGATTCTGTCAGGGAACGACTGCCGACAGGAACTGATGGTTGTCAGGCAGGATGAAATCCATTGCATCGACAAATCCGTCCATGGTGGCATCGTAGGTGAAGTAGCCATCGGTGAACTGGTTGTTGTCGGCGCCAAGGAAGTCC
>CAYUYM010000378.1:0-1704 GCA_964449305.1 uncultured Chromatiales bacterium
GATCCTGATGCACTGGGAGCGGATGTCGCCCTCAGGCAGTCGGCAGATGCGGACGCAGCCGCCCTTGCGTATGGAGGCCAGCGTCATGGTGTCACCTCCCGCCGCTTGGCGGCGCAGGCCGGGCAGAGACCGATGATGTGCAGCGCGGCATCGTGCATGGAGAACTCCATGGTGCGGGCCGCATCGCGGGCGAGGCGGTCCACCCGCTTGTCGATGAACTCGCTGATGGACCCGCAGACCTCGCAGATGAGGTGATGGTGCTGGTCCGTGCCGAGCATCATCTCATAACGCGCCTGCTTGCCGCGGAAGCGGTAACGGGCGAGAAGGCCGCTGTCGGTCAGGCGGTCGATCGTGCTGTAGACCGTCGCGCGTGAAACGCGGCTCCCCTCCTCCCGCATGTGCAGGTAGAGCTGGTCCGCATCGAAATGTCCCTTCATGGTCAGAACGGCGTCGAGAACGGCAAATCGCTCCGGCGTCTTCCTCAACCCCCGCGTCTGCAGGTACTGGGTGAAGTAGATTCTGGGGTCGTGTTGGTGCATGTCGTATCTTTATCTGGATCAAATCCAAATAAAGATACGGGATCATCGCCCCGGATGCAAGACCGGGCTGGACGTTGTCAGGGTGTCGTGTTATTTGGCGGGACTGCCCGCTCTCACCACCATCTTCCTCGCCTCCGACGGCACGCCGTTCACCACAAGCCGGTACAGATACATTCCCGCACCGAGACCGTTTGTGGACAGATGGTGATTGTAGGACCCGGGAGCCTGGTAACCAAGCTCCACCGTGCGCAGGTGGCGGCCGGTGGCATCGTACAGGAGCAGCTGCACCGCCGAGGCGACAGGGAGTTCGTAGGGGATCGCCGTCCCGCCAAGGGACACAGACGTGGGGTTGGGGTAGTTCTGCCCCAGCGTGAACCCCATGACTGCCGGGATGCGCTGCGTATCGGTGAGCGAATAATCCGAGCGATACATGCCCCGCCCGTGCGTCGCGGCGAACAACACGCCATCGCGGCGGAACTGCAGGTCCGCGATGGTCACATTGCCCAGGCCGTCATTGTTCACGGACCAGGTCGCCCCCGCATCGGTGGACTGGAACAGGCCGACATCCGTGCCCACAAACAGCACGCCGGACTTCGTGGGATGCAGCACGATGGTGTTCGCCGGCACATCGGGAAGCCCGGTGGCTCCGGTGCCGGAGATGTTCGTCCAGACCGCCCCGAAATTCGTGGTCATGTACACGTGCCCCCCGCTGAAGCCGCTGACGGTGAGGTACGCCGTCGCCGCATTCTGCCGGTCCACCGCGATGTCTGTGATGTAGCGCGTCGGCAGCCCCGTGATCGCCCGCGCCCAGGTGGCGCAGCCGTCGGTGGTCACCTGCAGCATGCCCGTTGTGCCGCCGGCGTAGACCACCTTCGCGTCGGATTTCGCAAGGCCGATGGTGGAGATCACTCCCGTACCGCTGATCACACCGCTCACCGCCGTCCAGTGCTCCGCCCCGTCCGTCGTGCGGTAGATCTTGTTGGTGCCGGCATACAGGATCTTCGGCGTGTTCTCATCCATCTCGAAGGGGGCCATGAAGTTCACCTCATCCGAGGTGCCATAGTCCGAGGCCCGGGGAATCCCGCTCATCTTCACGCGCCATGATCCGTCGACACCGCCGGGCGTGGATTTCATGAAAAGCAGGTAGTACAGCTCGCTGTACATG
>CAYUYM010000379.1:0-1672 GCA_964449305.1 uncultured Chromatiales bacterium
AGAGTTTGCTGGCAGGGACGGCACGTTTTTCAGCGCTATCGATCTCGCGCTTCAGTTCCTTGGAGGTCTTGGTCTCCATGGGCTGTTCCAGGGCGAAAAGCGCGTCGGGCGTTTCGGTGAAGGGCGCGGGCTGCTGGCGGATGCGCGAGCCGCGCACGGCGGTCGAATCCGCTGTGAAGACAAACCAAAGTCCGTCTTCCAGTATCCATTGGGCGGTGGTTTCATCCCAGTACATGCGCCGGGCCTCGATCTGTTCCGCCTCGGCCCCCGAAGTGGAGTGAATTAGGATCCCTTCGCCCGTCAGCGCGATGCGATTGAACTTGTCGACGTGGCAGGTCCATTTGTCGCTCAGATTGGCCCAACTGATGCCCCGCCGCTCGACATCCTTGTTGCGAGAGAAGTAACTTTCATCAAGTTGTGCGGCCTCGCTGGCAGCCTTGGCGCCGACGCTCTCGTTGAAGGCAAAGAGCCCCACGGCGAAGAGGAGGCAGACCAGAACCGGGACGAGCACGAAGCGTCTCAGGCTGATGCCGCCGGCCAGCACGGCAGTGGTCTCATTGTTCTGCGCGGCGTCGCCCAGTACGAGCAAGCCCGACACGAGCACGGCGAACGGCGCAACACGGTACACAATCTGGGGAATGAACGCGAGGTAGTAGCGCGCCACAATGGCTCCGGGCACATCATACTTGGCAATGTCGATGTCGCGATGAGTCAGCAGATCGATGAGCACGTAGATGGCCACGAGGGCGGTCAGCGTGCGCAGCAGCGTGCCCACCATGCGGCGCAACAGGTAGCGATCGAGCGTCTTCATACGCGGTCCACCCGCCACACGGCGACCGCGCCCGCCGCGCACAGCACCAGGCTGGGGAGAAGCCCCCGCACCATGGCGTTGCCCATCGTGACGAGGCCGGATGGATCGAGAAGCATGGTCAGTATGTAAAAGACGAAGATGATGGCAAAACCGAGCGCGAAACTATACGAGCGGCCGCTGCGCGGCGAGCGGACGGCCAACGGCGCCGCGATGAAACTCACCGCCAGACAGGCAAGGGGCAGGGTCATGCGGTCGGCGATTTCAGTGCGCACCGTCTTCAAGTTTTGGGTGTTCTCGCGCGAGGGCGAGGCCGCCTGGAGCGCGGTGAGGCCCTTCTCCTTTGCGCGGAGTTCGTTCAGGGTCAGCGTATGGCGCAGGCTCGTCGCGACGCGCTTCATCGCCGCCGGCACGGGCATGGTCCAATCGGAGAATACCGCGCGCGTGACCGTGTCATCCTGCTGAGGCACGATGATGTACCCATCAGTCAGCACGAGTTGCGCGCCCTTGGGCTCATCGACGAAACGGGCTTCTTTCGCGTAGAAAACCCACTCGCCGTTCTGCTTGGGCACCCGGATGACGATTCCGGTGATTGTCTTAGCGGCGGCGTCCCGTCCCGTGAAGTAGACCCGCCACCCGCCAATCTCTTTGACAATACCCGTGGGCAACACCTCGAGCGTGATTCGCTGTGGCAGTTCGACGGTCACGATGTGATTGATCTTCGCTGCCGCCCAGGGTTGGACGCGCTCCATGAGGACGAACGACAGGCCGCTAAGCAACAACCCCACCGCAATGACCGGCGCGATGGCGCGCTTCAGCGGAATCCCGGCGGCTTTCATGGCGGTGATCTCGTTGTTCTGGGCC
>CAYUYM010000380.1:0-1646 GCA_964449305.1 uncultured Chromatiales bacterium
CGAGAACACCGTGGCGGTGAGCACGACCGGCGTGGTGAGGAGGAGGCCGACGCGCAGGATGCCGTCACCCGCGCCCAGCGGTTGCGGGGCGACGGAGGTGATGATGAACGCCTGTGTCGAAAGGATGGGCTCATTCGTGAGCGGGCAGCGCGACGACGCCGTGAGCGTCACGGGCGGGATCTCCGCGATGCGCATCACGGTGGTGCGGTTCGCAACCTCGAGTGTGCCGCGCAGCACGGAGCTGTGCGCAGGGCCGGCCAGCACGATGCCGCTGACGGAGAAGAGCTCGCCTGTGCCCGTCAGATCGCCGTCCACACGCCCCTCCACAACGATGGTGCCCGGCTGGAGCACCTTCCAGGAGAACGCGTCGAGACGGGCGGTGCCGTCGGGTGAGGGACCCGCGCTGCATGCGGTCGGGAAGAAGGAATGGTACTCGTAGCTGATGGTGGCGCGGAAGCTGCGGCCGAACCATTCACGCATGTCGCCGGTGGCGCGGACGGAAAGGCGGGCTTCATCGTTGTACCATGCTGTGACAGCGGAGTGCAGCAGCGAATCGGGTCCGCTCGATGAACCACCGAAGTCCGGTCCCGCATCCAGGCGCCTCGGGGCGGGTGTGGGATCGCCATCGCAGAAGCTCGCGGGCCCCGGATCGTGGAGCATCATCATCCAGCATCCAGGCTCGGTGCGGATGCCGAACTCGTAGAGCGTGTTGGGCGTGTCACCATCCTCCGGGGAGCTGCCGAAGCCGTAGCGGCCACCAAGGACGATGCTGCTGTCGTGTGTCACCTCGATGCCGTTCTTCCACACGCGGATGCCCGAGCGGATGTCCTGGTACACAGCCACGGCCCAGCGATCGGCGAGGCTGCGGGTGTAGATGCTGAAGAGGTTGTAGCAGCGGCGGCTGTCGGGCTCCGCGGATCCGAGCACCCAGTCGTTCATGATGTGGAGGACGCTGTCGCAGAGGTCCGCATACAGGCGGGAGTACATCCCCACGGCGGGTGTCACTTCCGCCCACTCGTGCTGGTCGCCTGACCGGGAAAACTCCCCGTCGACGATGTGGAGGGGGTTGGTGCACGAGGTGGTGTTGCGCACCACCGTGCGTGGTTCGGCCACGAGATCGTGCGTGCCGGCGAGGGGGACGATGCGCTCGGCCTGCCGGATGGTGATGCCGCCGGCGTCCATGGAGCCACCGTAGAGGGACGGTTCCTGCACGAGGCCGTATCCATTCTCGCCACAGACGGTGGTGACGCCGGGCAGGTTCGAAGGCGGGCGGTAGGGGTCGGTCGCCTCCGGCATGTACCAGATGCCGGACGACACACGCAGACCGAACTCATACATCGTGTGGGCCGTGTCGTCGAGGATGGACGGGCCGAAGCCAGCCATGCCGCCGAGGACATACGTGCTGTCGCGGCGCATGCTGTCAGCCACCACCACGCCGTTGCGGATGACACGGATGCCGCGGCGGATGGAGTGGTACACCCAGATCTGCCAGTGTTCGGAGCCGTTGCCCGTCCAGAGTTCGAAGCGATTGTAGCAGGTGAGGGAGTCGTACTCTCCCGTGCCCCAGAACCAATCGTTGAGCAGATACAGTGTTTTCCTGGCATCGCAATAGTCCATGTAGTGGTTCGAGAAGCGGCCGCGGAGTG
>CAYUYM010000381.1:0-1609 GCA_964449305.1 uncultured Chromatiales bacterium
CAGACGAGCGTTCGGACTTCGAGGCCCATGGGGGTGCAGCCGAAAAACTGTTCGGTGCGCACAGGATCCATGTCGTTCGAGACGAACCACAGCAGTTCGTCGCCCACGAACCAGGGCTTGTCGGAGCTCGAGGAATCGGAGAGCCACGCGGGGAAGTCCGGATCATAGCGCCCGTTGTGATTGCTGTCAATGAAGGGCGCACCAAGATCCACGGGCCATTGCTCGAAGTCCGTCCGCATGCGGCGCTTCACGGCGGTGTCGAGGGCGTCGAATTCCCCCTGCGTCATGATGCGCACCTTGTAGACGCGATGGCGGGGGGTGTCCGGCTCGGTGGCACCTGTCGCGAGGATGGGACCGGCCTGCATCCCATGGCTCATGGATGAACCGCTCACATGGATCCCCCCATCGATGCGACCGGCGAGGATGAGGCCGTGCTCGTACAGCGGGCTCGTCGTCGCGATCGCGGGCCACAGGCAGCCGGTGCCATCCCGCGCCGTCCGGCCGATGCACCCGTTGTTGGAGAACCAGCACAGGAGGTTGTTGACATCGATGACATCGAAGGAGTCGTTGGTCGGCATCGGTGCCGGTGTCGGGAGCGCTCGCGCGGCACACTGCGCCCATGCCACACCGCCCGAAGCGCCGAGAAGCAGGAGGAGACAGAGCAGGCCGACAGCGACAGGCGCGGACAGCGATGGCCGCCCAGGCTGCATGGAACGTCTGTCACACGATGGGATCACGAATACGCGGGATGATGCCGATGGTGCCATGGCGATGATGCGTCACAGGTGAAATGGAGTGGTGATTGCAGGACCAAATTACGCACAATATGTGGGCAATTCAATGTGAGAGGTGCCGGATGAAGGATGGCGATGGCACGCAGCAGGAAGATTGTCGAAACACAAGGGCACCAAGATAGGAACCTGGTGGCATCGTGTTTCCCGTGTCGTGTCTCCGCGGAAGCCCGAACTGACGACGTGGAACCGACTCTCACGTCCCGGCATCATTTGCTCAGCAGATGAGAATTTGACAGATTGCCGGCGACAAAGGAAGATGTTTCATCACTGGGAGATTCGACATGCGCCTTGTTCCCACTCATGCATCCCACCGCAATCATCGCCCGATCGGTGACCTCATGCCGGCGCTGGCAGCGATCTGCCTGGCCGTGACATGTGCAGCCTGTTTCACCACGTCCCCGAGCGGGGGCAACTACTCGGAGAACATCATGGTCGGCGACTCGATCCTGACACCCGGCGCCAAGATCGTGCTGCTCGACATCATCCGCATGCAGGGCGGGGCGCTGCGCTGCAAGGTCGGCATCACCTGGCGCCACACGGGCGAATACGAGGAGCACCTGATCGCCGGCATGAACGCCACCCGCTCCGCTGCGCACATCAAGCCGGTGGACGAATCGTTCACACTGGAGATCAGCCAGGAGGAGGCCATCGTTGATCAGAATGACATGACACGCCTCGACAGGAAAAGCGCGCGTCTCCTCATCAAGGAGATCCGCGAAACACCAGCCAAGACGGACTGACGCCCTCCTCCGTCAATTCGTCATTTTCATTCCCGCCCATCGGTGCCTCCCATGCCCCTCCCCTTCAACCCCAAC
>CAYUYM010000382.1:0-1601 GCA_964449305.1 uncultured Chromatiales bacterium
GATGCGCCAGAGCATCACGAGAAGCAGACAGACGGTGGGAATGAGCGCAAGCCAGGAGCGGAAGAGCAGCACAAGCCCGAGGTTGTAGACGATGATGGAGGAATAACGCGGGTGACGGATGTGACGGAACACGCCGTCGGTCACCAGCCGGTGCCCCTCCTGGATCGTGACCTGCACGCTGAACAGCCGGCCCAGCGCCACCTCGGCCTGGTTCATCACGATGTACCCGAGCGCAAACACCACGAGCCCGACGGAGCGCAGGGCCATGTCGCACCCCGTGCCCGCGCAGCCGAAGGTGCCTGTCGCATGCCGGTCGCTCCACGGCGCGGCAACGATGGCGGCGATGACGAAGATCTGCATCAGGATCAGGACCGGCCCCTGCCGGGCGATCACCACAGGCCCCACACCGTGGTTGCGCCCCAGGTCGGGATGACGGAAGGCGAAGTACGCCTGCATCACCGCCACGGCGATCAGAAAACCCAGACGCACCGGATGACTCACGAACCCCGCTGGATCCATGATGCCCCATCCGAGAAGCGGCAACCCGGCAAAAAGCGTGATGCCAAAAAGGAGGACAGAGAAAAATCGCGCGGTTTTCTTCATGCGTGCTTGCCCATCATCAGAGGCGAGGTCGGTGGTCATTCCAAAGGCAGCTCCAAATTAAGTCGGGCATGATCAACGTGCAAACCAGACCGCACGACAGTGAGGCTGGCGAATGCTGACGCGTTCATCACCACACCAGGAACCTCCCTGTGTCGTGGTGGTGAAGATGCCAGCCATCTGCACGCTGCGGATTTTTCCCGATTTTTCCGGACATTGCTGCTTCCCAGAAACCCGATCACCAACACTCATCGGACATCCCATGGCAGGCAACCAACAGAACACCATCGAAAAAATCGTCTCCCTCGCGAAGCGCCGCGGTTTCATCTTTCAATCCTCCGAGATCTACGGCGGCCTGAACGGCTGCTGGGACTACGGCCCCCTCGGTGTGGAGCTGCTGCGCAACGTCAAGGAATCCTGGTGGCGCGCCATGACGCACCGCGACGACATCGAGGGCATGGACGCGTCCATCCTCATGCACCCGCGCGTGTGGGAGGCATCGGGCCATGTGGAGAACTTCACCGATCCCATGGTGGACTGCAGGGAATGCAAGTCCCGCTACCGGCTGGACGTGCTCTACGAATCCTACAACGAGAAGCGTCGCAAGAAGATGGTGGAGGCCGTCCCCGCCCTCCTGGCCGACGACGCGCGCCGCGAGGCCTTCGCCGCCCTCCCGCGCGAGGCGCAGCTTGAGGAGACGGGCAACCTCATCGTGGACGATGCCGCCGTGTTCGAGGGCCTCAACGCCGCCGAGCTCCTGCCCTGCCCCAACTGCGGCCGAACCGCCACCTTCACCATCCCCCGCAAGTTCAACCTCATGTTCAAGACCTTCATCGGTCCGGTGGAGGACAGCTCGGCCGTGGTGTACCTGCGCCCTGAGACGGCCCAGGGCATCTTCGTGAACTTCCTCAATGTGGCACAGTCGTCGCGGCAGAAGCCGCCCTTCGGCATCGCCCAGATCGGCAAGGCCTTCCGCAACGAGATCAACACGAAGAACTTCC
>CAYUYM010000383.1:0-1592 GCA_964449305.1 uncultured Chromatiales bacterium
GTATGGCATCACCACCGGCGTCGGCCAACAGCCGCGGCTGGCGGGGTGGATGGATGCCTTCGTCGCCTGTTTCAGCCCGGAGGGGACGCTGCGCTGGTCCACGTATTACGGGGGATCGGAGTTCGATGTCGGCAATGCGGTGGCCGTCGGTGCTGATGGCAGCATCGCGCTTGCCGGTTCCACCAACAGCCCGTCGGGGATTGCCACACCCGGGGCACATCAGAGCACCTATGGCGGTGGCACGAACCTCACGCGCGGCGATGCCTTCCTAGCGTTGTTCACCGCGACAGGCGCGCTGCAATGGTCCACGTACCTCGGGGGCAGTGAGAATGAACTGGCCCGCGGCGCTGATGTCGATGCCACCGGCCGCATCCTTCTGTGCGGGTACACCTGGAGCAGGGCGGCCATCGCCACTCCAGGCTCGTGGCAGGGGGCATATGGTGGGAAGTCGGATGGATTCGCTGCGGTCTTCTCCGCCTCCGGCCAGCGTGAATGGGGGTCGTACATCGGCGGTCCTGCGGATGACGGGGCCGAGGGGGCCTGCTTCGATCGGCTCGGCCGGCCCGTCGTTGTCGGGTGGACGCAGAGCTCCGTGCAGATCGCGTCACCTGATGCCCATCAACCAGTTTTCGCAGGCGCACAGGACGGGTTCATCTTCGCCTTTGCTGCCGATGGTGCGCAACGCTGGTCCACGTATTATGGCGGCCGCGGCGACGACTGGTGCTTCGGCGCCTCCGTCGATGCAGCAGGGCGTCCGCTGGTGGTGGGGGCGAGCACCAGCGACGAGGGCATCGTGCCGGACGGCGGCGGCTCGCGGCATGGCGGCATGGATGGTTGTGCCGTGCTCCTCTCGGAAGCCGGCGCACGTCTGGACGCGGCATGGCTGGGTGGCGAGGATGGAGATCAGGCGGTGTCCTGTGCCGTCGCGCCGAATGGCCTGTGCATCATCGGCGGATGGACCACATCGACAACGGGCATCGCCGGAAGCGGTGCGCAGCAGCCGTTCCACGGCGGAGGCGCGTCGGATGGCGTTGTCATGAGCTGGCCATCGCATGCGCCGACGGGCCTCGGGGACATGGCCGCGCCGGCAGTGTCGCCCGTGGTCGGGATCTTTCCGCAACCGTGCATCGGGGAGGCGACCATCTGTGTGCACACCGCATCGGATCGTCACGCATCCGTGGTTCTGTGGAGCATGTCCGGCCGGTCGCTCGGTGTGCTCTGGGAGGGGCGCCCGACTGCGGGTGTGGTGATGTTCCATGTCGGCGTCGCGGCAATGCCGGCGGGCCCCTGCCTCCTGGAGTTCCGTCAGGACGGTTGCTCCGTCGTTCGCCCCCTCGTTCTTCTGCGTTGATCTTGTTCACCGACCGTCGCCCATCGCCCCTTCTGCCGAGGATGTGAGGTGACGGCCCTGACCGAGTCGCACCACTCCGATTCGAACGCCTCGGGTCATTTGTTGTTCACCGCCTTCCGTCCATCCCAACTCGCATCAAATCAAGGTGATTCCATGAAGCGCGTGTCATTGTGCACCATCTGCCTTCTTTTCTGCATGGCACTTCCCACCGCCGCAGAGCTGCATCGGGCCGGGGGCGTCG
>CAYUYM010000384.1:0-1591 GCA_964449305.1 uncultured Chromatiales bacterium
CGCCATCATCGAGACCTCCGCCGAGCTGCGCTGGAAGCCTTTTCCCCAGGCGCGGAAGTTCCTGTTCGTGGATCCTGATCTCGTGTGGTTCGTCTTCTTCGCCGATGCCGGCAACCTCTGGAACGAGGTCCGGCAGATGCGTTTCGACCAGTTTGCCGGCGCCTTCGGTGTCGGGATCCGCTACAACCTCATCGTCCCGCTCCGCATCGATTTCGGCATGAAGATCTTCGATCCCAATGTGCGGTCGAATGCATGGATCTGGGAGAAACGCTTCTTCCCCGAAACGGTGGCCGAGGGCATCCTCCACCTCGGCATCGGCCACAGCTTCTGATCCCGCCCTTCCATCCATCAGCCCCTCGAACCACCCATGTCCTGGAACAGCATCGTCGGCCAGCACCGCATCCAACGGATCCTGAAAACGCTGTGGGAGCGTGACAAGCTCCCGCATGCCCTGCTGTTTTTTGGTCCGGAAGGAACGGGCAAGGAGGCGGTGGGGATCGAGCTGGCGCGTGTGCTGAACTGCGACAGGGGGGGATGGGATGCCTGTGGTGAGTGCCCGCAGTGCATTCAAATGCAACGGCTTCAGCATCCCCGCTTCAAGCTGGTTTTTACCCTCCCCTCCAAACCGGAGGAAACGACGCCGATCGAGAAATTCACACCCGACGAAATGCAGGAGATGAACGAACAGATCACCCTCAAGGCGGCAAACCCCTACCACCGGCTCATGATGCAGAAGGCGTCAGAGATCAAGATCAGCAGCATCCGCGAGCTTCGGACGCTGTCGGGCTACCGGTCGGAACGGGGGAGAACCGTGGTGCTTCTGTGTGAAGCGGACCGCCTGAACGCCAGCGCCTCGAACGCCCTGCTCAAGACGCTTGAGGAGCCGGGGAACGACATGCTGTTCATCCTGGCGACAGCGAAGAAGGACGCGCTGCTGCCAACCATCGTGTCGCGCTGCCAGCAGCTCCCATTCGAGGCGTTGCGGGATGCGGACATTGCACAGGCCCTCGCCGGTCACCCCGACCTCGACGAGGGAGCCATCCAGGCGGCGGTGCAGATCGCCAACGGGAACTACGCCGATGCGCTGGCCCTGGCGCGGGACGCCGAGCTGTTCGAGCGCTCCGATGTGCTGGAGTTCACGCGTGCCGTCATGGCCTCGGATGCCGCAAAGCTGCGTGACATCATCGGACGCCTGACCCGGAAGGACAACCGCCGTCTGGTGATCCACTTCCTGGTGGCACTCATGAGCTGGTTCCGCGATGTGATGCTGCTGCAGGAGCAGGGGGGCGACATGATCCGCAACGCGGATTTCCGGGAACCCCTCACACGCTTCGCCGCCCATTATGTGCAGGCCGATTGTCCGGCCGCCATCGTCGTGATCGAGGAGATCATTGAAATGATCCGGAAAAATGTGCATCTTTCCCTCGCGTTCCATGTGCTCGCGTTTCGTCTGAAACGGTGCATCCAGCCTCGATGACACATGACGTGAAAGGAACCGTGTGAAATCCAGCAATCCCATGTCGGGTGGTGAAGCCGGGCATGCATCCATAGAACAACCACAGATGACCTTCGCGCCGAGGACATTCCCCTG
>CAYUYM010000385.1:0-1558 GCA_964449305.1 uncultured Chromatiales bacterium
GCACACCCATCGATCTGCATGGCACCATCGTGGAACGCTCCACCGTCACGATCACCCTGCCGGCCAACGCGGGCATCGTCGCGCTTCCCGCCCCGACGACGCTGTCGACGCCTGTCGGCACGCTGACAACCACCGTGCAGAAGAAGGGCCAGGTGGTGGAAGTGACGCGGTCCATCACCATGACCACCGACACGATCACGCCGGACAACTACGGCGATTTCCAACGGCTTGTCCAGGAATGCGCAGCGCCCGATGCGAAGACGATCCTCCTCAAATTCCAATGATCCAAACGATGGTGTCATGAACCAGACGCTTTCCACCCCGCCGCGGCTTCTGCCGCTGTTCCACATCCCCGCCATGCGCATCCTTGGTGGATGCGTCTTGGCGGCCATGCTGGCGCTCACCACGCTTCTCCGCGCCCAGACCATCACGCTCACAGCCGACGAACGCGCAGTGGCCGAGGCGGGTGATTGCCGCGATGCAGCGACACTCGTCCGCATGTTTGGGCGGAGTCCCGCGTTGGACGAGCGCATCCTGCTGACGCTGGGGTCGGTGCAGTCCGCAACGGCTGTCACTGCCATCATGGAGCGCCTCGCCTCGCCGACGTCGGCAGTGCGCATCGCCGCCGCCTTTGCCGCCGGGCAGACGCTCGGATCGGCCGCGATCCCTCCGGCCCGGGAGAAGGCGCTGATCGGACGGCTGAAGGCGGAGACGGAGGCGGCCGTGCGTGCCGCCGTGGCGGACGCGCTCGGGCGCTGCGGGACCCGGCTGGGGCTGGATGCCGTGATTGCGATGCCGGCGGACGATCCGTCGCTGGCTGACGCCCAGGCCATGGCCATCGCCCGCTTCGCCATCCGCGGGATCACCTCGCCAGCCGCCACGGCACGGGCGGCGGCGCTTCTGCCTGTCCTCGCCTCGCGGCCATCCTTGAACAGCGCAGCCTATGCGCTGCTGCGCATCGGCACGAGGAAACTGCTCGAACCGCACGAGAAGGCTCTCCTCGAGGCATCGGCATCCACCGATCCGCAGACACGCATGCTCGTGGTGTCGGCTCTCGGCCGGATCGGCAGCCCGGCGGCGATGGATCGCGTGCTCGGAGCCACGACCGACGCCGACTGGCGTGTGAGCGTCAACGCCCTGCGTGCCACTGCCTCGTTCCGCGGCGACGCCGGCGTGCAGGTGCGCGTTGCCGCGGCGCTGCGTGCGGCGCTGCTCTCGGGCGGGCATCATCAGGTGCGGACGGCGTTGGAGGCGCTGCCCATGACCGGCATCACGGACACGGCGTTTGCGGCGCTGCTGGTCGAAGGCACGCATCGTTCGAAGGGGATCGCCGAGGCTGCGATGCAGGCGTTGTGCCGCATGTTCCCTGCTCGGGCGGCGGCCATGATCGCGGACAGCATGAAGGCGAATCTGAACCTTTCCCCGATGATTCTGCGGGCGATCGGTCTCCTGGTGGAGCGCGAAAAGAAGGTGCGCCAGGAATTCCAGATGCCACTCCTTCTGTCACTGCTCAATCCGGACCCGCTACGCTCGTATGCGGCGATGGAATCCTGGATCG
>CAYUYM010000386.1:0-1556 GCA_964449305.1 uncultured Chromatiales bacterium
GATCTGCAAGGGCGACGTGCTCGTCAAGCGCTCGGTAACGCGCTGATCAGTCAATTTGAACCTGGATTGAAGTAAGGAATACGCTTATGTTGATGCCAAAAAGAGTGAAGTTTCGCAAAACACAGCGCGGAAAACGACGTGGCAAGGCCTACCGCGGCAGCACGATCAACTTCGGCAGTTTCGGGATCAAGGCGATGGAGCCGGGATGGATCACCAGCCGTCAGATCGAGGCCGCCCGTATCGCGCTTTCCCGCAGTATGAAGCGTGATGGGCAGGTGTGGATCCGGATATTCCCGGACAAGCCCGTGTCCAAGAAGCCGCTGGAAACCCGTATGGGAAAGGGCAAGGGCGCACCGGAGTTCTGGGTCGCCGTTGTGAAGCCCGGGCGGATCATGTTCGAGGTTGGGGGCGTTGCTGCCGAGCTCGCATATGAAGCGCTGCGTCTGTGCGCACATAAGCTTCCGCTGAAAACGAAAATTGTCACCCGCCCTGATTATGCAGGCGAATAGAGATTAGAAGGATACACGACCATGAAAGCCCGAGAAATACGACAGATGTCGCGTGAGGAGATCCTCCGCCGAATCGCCGACGAGGAGGAGAACCTTGTGACGATGAAGTTCCAGCTTGCCACCAGTCAGCTCACGAACACGACGCAGATTCAGAAGGTGCGGAAAGACATCGCACGGATGAAGACCATCATCAATGAATGGGACAACACAGGAGTGAAGAACTAGAATGGCACAGACAGGCGACAGCCGCAAGGCCCGCAAAACGCGTATCGGCATCGTCGTTTCCACGAAGATGTCCAAAACCATCAGCGTCCTGATCGAACGTCAGGTTCCGCATCCCCTGTACAAGAAGTACTTCAAGAAGACGAAGAAATTCCTGGCCCACGACGAGACGGAGACTGCAGGCATGGGCGACAAGGTTTTGATTATGGAAACGAAACCTCTGAGCAAACGCAAATGCTGGCGCTTGGTGGAAATTGTTGAACGGGCTCGCTAAACCAAACGGGTGAAGACATGATTCAGGAAGAAACCAATCTTATCGCCGCTGACAATTCAGGGGCAAAAAAAATCCGGTGCATCCGCGTCTTGGGCGGGTCTGGCCGTCGATATGCGACGGTGGGTGATGTCATTGTTGTGGCGGTGAAGACGGCGATGCCGGGTGGCGCGGTGAAGAAGGGCGAAGTGTCGCGCGCTGTGATCGTCCGCACGGCGAAGGAATACCGCCGCAAGGATGGAAGCTACATCCGCTTTGACGAGAATGCCGCCGTTCTCATCAACCAGAATCTTGAGCCCCGCGGTACCCGCATCTTTGGACCGGTCGCACGCGAGCTGCGCGAGAAGCAGTTCATGAAGATCGTCTCCCTCGCTCCGGAAGTCCTCTAAACCACCATCGCATTCCAGGTCCGACATGAAAATCAAGAAAAATGATATTGTGAAAGTGATTGCCGGGAACTCCAAGGGTCGCACAGGCAAGGTGTTGCGTGTGTATCCGGAAAAGAACCGCATCATTGTCGAGGGCGTGAACCTTGTCAAACGGCACCGTCGCCC
>CAYUYM010000387.1:0-1552 GCA_964449305.1 uncultured Chromatiales bacterium
ATCTGATACCGGTGCGATGCCGGATTGCAGCCGGTGTTCGGCAGGGGCTCGTTGTCGATGCGGAAGCCCTTGTGCCGACGGAAGCTGAGGCGGATGATATCGTATCCCCACATGGTCGGATCCCCCACCCAATGCGGGATCGCGACAATGGCTTTCGGCGGCCATCGGAACGCGTCGAGCTCCGCCTGCGGTACGTCATAGACGTAGGCCGCATCCACACCGTGGCAATCGGTGAACTGCGGCCACATGGAATACGTCCCCTCCACGGTGATGCGATATCGCACGCCGGCATCGGTCGGAGCCGAGAGCAGCGTGGAGCCGTCGGCGGGGAGGGTGATGCGCTCGCTCGTCTGGCCGGACGCGGGCGTACTGCAGGCGAGGAGGAGAGCGATGAAGATGACGATGGTCGGATGAGGATGCATGGCCGCTCCTGTGATGGTGTAATGAAGTGCTGCGTGTGTCCGGTCCGGTGTGTGGTGAGTCGCGGGGATGATGCGCATCATGGCTGCACCTCCCATGCGATGCCGACTCGCAGGCGCAGGGCGGCGACGCGGAGGCTGCCGCCCTCCACGGCGTCGCTGATGCCGACGGTCCACCCGGCGCCCGCGTGGATCGCGAGGGGCAGATGCGCCAGGGATGGCACCACGCGGCCGAGCGGCCAGGCGCAGCGCAGGTCCAGCGCGATGCCCATGCGCAGGGCGTTCCAGTGCTCCAGCTCGATGTCCTGCAGGGCAATGCGCCGGGAACCGTCTCCGTAGGTGACGTCCGCCGGCTGTTCGATGCGGATCTCGTGCCGGGCGTCGGGTACGGCGCCGAGGGCGAACTCCGGTCCCGCGGTGAGCACCACGTCGGGCGCCCAGCTGCGGCGCGACCAGAGGGTGGCGGGAAGATGCGCGGCCAGGGCCGGCGTGATACGCAGCTCGTTGCGTGTGAAGCTGATGCTGTTGCGTTCCCAGAGCTCCGTGATGCCGCCGTTGTCGTATATCCGGCGCGGGGCCTCGCGCCCGCCGGCCTCGTGGGACATCGGCGCCCAGGCCACATCGAGCGACAGACCGAGTCGCATGCCTGCCGGCCGCAGGGTGAGGAGCCAGAGGTCGGCGCCGGCGGCGAGGCCGACGCGGAGGTCGATGTGTGCGGCGTCGAGCGTGGTGCAGCAGAGGCCGGAGCCGTCGGGCGGGATGGAGCCGCTCTGGCTCTGCCAGGATATTGGGATGTCCAGCCGCAGCGTGAGCGGGCGGCGCGGCGCTGTGACCTGCGCTGCTGCAGTGCCGATGATGAGCATGGCGAGGAGCAACGTGGCGCCCATGGCGCGGAGGGGATGCTGTGTCATGGCGCACCTCATCGGATGACGTGGATGCCGGCGTGGACGGTGGTGACGCCATCGGTGATGCGCAGGAGATGCGTTCCGCTGCGCAGGGCCGACAGGTCCAGGGGCAGGAGGCGCTCCCCCGCTTCAAGAGCAACCGGTGGAAGCGTGCGCTCGACGGCGCCGGTCTGCGAGAACACCGTGGCGGTGAGCACGACCGGCGTGGTGAGGAGGAGGCCGACGCGC
>CAYUYM010000388.1:0-1505 GCA_964449305.1 uncultured Chromatiales bacterium
TCCGCAACGAGATCAACACGAATAACTTCATCTTCCGCACGCGCGAGTTCGAGCAGATGGAGATGCAGTTCTTTGTGCGGCCGGGCAGCGACGACACGTGGTACGAGGAGTGGCGCCACGCCCGCATGCAGTGGTTCATCGACAACGGCATCGCCGCGGAGAAGCTGCGCTTCCATCCGCATGCCCCGGAGAAGCTGGCCCACTACGCCAAGGCCGCCGTCGACATCGAGTACCAGTTCCCCTTCGGCTGGGGCGAGATCGAGGGCATCCACAACCGCACAAACTTCGACCTGAGCCGCCACATGGAATACTCGGGCAAGAGCATGGAGTACTTCGACGATGAAACGAAGGAGAAGTTCGTGCCCTTCATCATCGAGACCTCCGCCGGCGCCTCGCGCTCGCTCATGGCCTTCCTCACCGATGCCTACTGCGAGGAGGTGCTTGAGAAGGAGACCCGCATCGTCATGCGCTTCCACCCGCGCCTCGCCCCCTACAAGGCCGCCATCCTCCCACTCGTCAACCGCGACGGCATGGACACCATCGGCCACGAGATCCACAACGACCTCCGCAGGGATTTCAAGACCTTCTACGACGACAGCGGATCGGTGGGCCGGCGCTACCGCCGCCAGGACGAGATCGGCACGCCCTACTGCTTCACCATCGACTCCCAGACGCTGGAGGACCGCACCGTCACCGTCCGCGAGCGGGACAGCATGCAGCAGGAGCGCATCGCGATGGACCGGATCCGCGATTACCTGCGGGAGCGTCTGTAGCCGTCGTCCCTGCACGAACGGCTGCGACGGGCAGACGTGCATTGAGACGGATCACGGCCGGACGACCGCCTCGTGCACGCTGATGCCCCACCCGTTCGTGTCGACATCATCGCGTCCGCAGAACACCCCGGTCCCATTCTTCCTTTGCCATTCGGTCAGCCTCCCGTACTCTGGTTCACCATCCAAGCCCGATTCGTGATTCGTCCCTCGTAATCCCCTCCAGACCTTCCCATGTCCAGAACCAACGTCTCCCTTTCTGAAGTGCACGGCACCGTTGGTGTGCCGAAGGGCGCGGGGATATGGCGGCGGATGTTTGCCTTCATCGGGCCGGCGTATCTCATCAGCGTCGGGTACATGGATCCGGGCAACTGGGCGACGGATCTGGAGGCGGGGGCGCGTTTCGGTTATGCGCTCATCTGGGTGCTGCTGCTCTCCAACGCCGCGGCCATCCTGTTGCAGACGCTGGCGGCGCGGCTGGGCATCGTGGCCGGGCGCGATCTGGCGCAGGCCTGCCGCGACCACTACCCACGTCCCGTGACGCGCATCCTCTGGGTGCTGACCGAGGTGGCCATCGCCGCCACCGACCTGGCCGAGGTGCTGGGCACCGCCATCGGCATCAACCTCCTCTTCGGCATCCCCGTCATCGCCGGTGTGGTCATCACGGCCTTCGACACGCTCGTGTTTCTCGGCATCCAGAACCTGGGCATGCGGAAGTTCGAGACCTTCATCATG
>CAYUYM010000389.1:0-1505 GCA_964449305.1 uncultured Chromatiales bacterium
GGCCGGCCCATACAGAATCATGTGGATCCACTTCTTCTTCATGATCCTGTTTCCAGTCAGCAGAAGAATATAGTGGAGAAAATAGCTGAACATCGTACCCCAGCCAATGGAACCGATGCGGCGCCAGATGAGGCAGTTCGCTTCATTGGCGGCCACATTCCCAATGGTGAAGGAGAGTGCCCACAATGACATGTCCAGACAGCAACAGAAAACCAGCCAGTGCATCGTCGACTTCGTATTGCGCGAGAGGATGATCATCCCATAGAAAAAATAGACGGCACACGTCGCGAAGTAGATGAAGGAGATGACATCCGGCAGCTGCAAGGCTTTATCCCCCTGTTCGGCAATGTGCGTGTCACGGGTTGTTGACGGGCCATGTGTGAAATCCGCGACTCAATCTCCATCATAATCCATATTCGCCACGCATTGCAATACGTCAATGAACCGTTCCTGGCGCATGCCGCGCGGCGCGCGCGCCAACAGTAACGGCTGCCCTCTTGCATCAGAGAGCAGCCGTTGCCGAGTCCGTTTGTGGTATGTTGGGTGATCAGTCGAAATACACCGGCTGGCCTGTCTGCGCGGAGGTGTAAATGGCCTCCAGAATCTCGGACACAACGCAGGCCTGATGGGGCAGCACAACCGGATCGGTGTCGTTCTTCACGGCATCAATCCAGCGACGTGCCTCCATCTCCGCCGGATTGTTCGAAGCGCCTTCATAGAACGCCACGCCGCCGCTGGAAAGGTCTGGCTTGATCTCGACCAAACGGCCGAATTCCGCCTTGTTGACGGTGACGCCGTTCTTGATCTGTGCGCCGGCATCGGATCCGCACAGCACACAGCTGCCCTCCTGAATGGGTTCGCTGGTGTTGAGCGCCCAGCTGGACTCGAGGATGATGGTTGCGCCATTTTTCATGACGATGAAGCCAAACGCGGAATCCTCCAGGGTGTTGGCACCGGGTTCCCAACCTCCCCACGGATTGCCTTCCTCGGGATTGGAAACCTTCTTGTATTTTGTTCCCACAACCATGCGGGGCTCGTAGTTGTTCATCAGGTACAGGGTGACATCCAGAGAGTGGGTGCCGATGTCGATCAGCGGGCCGCCACCCTGCTCGTACTCATTGAGGAACACGCCCCAGTTCGGTGTGCCACGGCGACGCACCGCTTAGGCCTTGGCCAGATAAATCTCGCCCAGGTCGCCACGCTCGATGACACTCTTGAGATAGATGGATTCCGGCTTGTGCCGATGCTGGTAGCCGATGGTCAGCTTCATGCCGGTTTCCTTCGCAACCTTCACCATCTCGCGGGCGTCGGCAGCGGTCTTGGCCATGGGCTTCTCGCACATGACGTGCTTGCCGGCCTTCATCGCGTCGATGGAGATGGGCGCATGGGAACGGTTCGGTGTGCAGACATGGATCACGTCGATGGTTTTGTCCTTGAGCAGCTCCTTGTAGTCCGCATACACCTTCGCATCCTCGTGCAGCTTTTTCCACTGGACGATGCCGTTT
>CAYUYM010000390.1:0-1502 GCA_964449305.1 uncultured Chromatiales bacterium
GCCTGGATCCTGTTCAACATCTTCATCTTCATCACCCTGGTCATGGTCATCGTGGCCTTCACCGACATCACCACCTCTTCCTTCGTTAACACCGTGGATATCGGCGACGGCACGATGGTAGGCGGCGGCGCCATTGCTACTTCTTCGCTGCTCTACCTGGCCCTGCCCATGATCATGGGCGATCAGCATCGGGACACCGCGATGCACTTGGGCGACCTGCTTGCGGGCTTCATTCAGCGCCATGCGGACCGGCGCATCATGCTCATCGCCTCATCGGACCTGTCCCACTTCCATCACCAGTCCAAGGCGCTCGAGCTGGACAATGTCGCCGATCACGCCATCACTGCCATGGACCCGGCGGCGCTCCTGCACGATGTGAACCATGGAAAGACGGAGGCCTGCGGGGCCGGTCCCATCGCCGCGGTGATGCATGCCTGCATCCTGCTCGGTGCAACACGCGGAGTGGTGTTGGACCGTTGCACCTCGGGCGACATCACGGGCGACGTGCGCCGCGTGGTGGGTTACCTCTCCGCCGCCTTCACCCGCTACATCCCGCATCATGCGGGCCAGGCATGATCCTTTCACTGATCGGTCCCGGCCGCGTGGGGGCCGCGCTGCTGCGTCACGCCGACGCATGCGGATGCACCATCGACACTGTTGTGGCGCGCGAGCCTGCCGCCGCAAGCCTGGGGGGCGAGCTCCATGCCCGTCTCGTCACACACGACATCGGCGCGCTACCCGGCCGCGCGGATGTCGTGCTCGTCACTGTGACCGACACCGCGCTGTCGGAGGTTGCCGCAACGCTTGCCGCGCAGGCGTCCGACTGGAGCGGCCGCGTCGTGGCCCATGCCTCGGGCGCCCTCACATGCAATGTGCTCGCCCCGCTCCATGATTGTGGTGCCATCACCGGATCGCTTCATCCCATCCAATCCTTCCCCGCCGCCGGTCTCCCACCTGAAGCGCTGCACGCCATCGGCTGCGGCATCGAGGGTGACGACAGCTTTGTGGAGTGCATCACCCCGCTTGTAGACACGCTCGGCTGGCGCGCGCTGCGCGTTCCGACCGATGCGAAACCCCTGTATCACGCCGCCTGCGTGGTGGCGGGCAACTTCCTCACCGTGCTCTGTGACGACGCCTCCACACTCCTCGGTGCGGCCACCGGTTCGCCGCATCCCCTCACCCACCTCATCCCGATGATGCGCCAGATCCTGTGCACACTGGAAACAACGGCACCGATCGACGCCCTCACCGGCCCTGCCGCACGGGGCGACAGCGCCACCATAGACCGTCACCTGCAGGCCCTGTCCTCAACGCACCCAGAACTGCACGCGATGTACGTCACACTCACCGAACGCATCGCCGCCAATGTGCAGACCACGGGACGCGAGAACAGGTTGAACTCTTCAACACTTCAACTCTTCAACTCTTCAACACACCCCACAAACACCGATTCGACTGCCTTCCAAGAATAGCGCATTGACGCGCTGAGTGCGCTGTGACGT